>ONCN01000017.1 GCA_900316335.1 uncultured Eubacteriales bacterium
ACCTGGCTTGACGGGCGGTATTACGTGCTGCCGGACAAGCGCGGCGAAGGATACGCGGTTGCCGAGGTAACGTGGCGGGATGGACTTGTGCTCATGGTCATTGTCGATTTGGTTGCGATCCCGTTGATTCGACACGCCCCTGTGGGAGAAATCAAAGCGCTTGAATGGGCGGCGATCTTAGCAAGCCCAACCTTACTTCGATGGATTACCATGCTGCTGCCGAAAAAATGGATCTACGCATCCCTGTCTGATTGATCGCAATAGGGGCCCATTCTGTATATTGGGCTAAATGTATCAAATATTCCAGATGTAAGGCATTAGGCGAAAGTTTTACCGAAAAAATGTTCTGAACACACAGCGTTTAAACCAACACGCATGTAACCATCCCCACCGCCGCTTGGCTTCACAAAAGGACCTGTAGGACAGAACGCCACGCACAAATCGCACTCTGGAGGCAAGCCTCCGGAGTGCGGACAGAGAAGCGTATTTGACTTGCGGCGCAGTCCGATCACAGCAAAAGACCGATCCCGTACAGGGGACCGGTCTTTTGCTGCGTGTCGGGGCTTGCTCTGCGGCGTTATGCGGGCTGCGCGGGCGCGAGGCCCTTGACCACGCGCGCATAGATGACGTAGGAGATCACCACGTTGATCACATCCGCAGCAGCCTGGGTCCAAATGATGCCGGTCATGCCAAACAGGGCGTTGAGGCAGAACAGCAGCGGGGCGTTCAGCCCGAGCTGGCGGATGGCAGCCAGCCAGAAGGAGACCGGCCCTCGGTCGATGGCCTGCATAAAGTGGACCACGTGGAAGCTCAAAAACAGAAAGGGCGTGGCAAAGCACCTGGCCTGCAAAAACTGCGTGCCAAGGCGCACGGTCTCGGGCTCTGCGATAAAAAAGCGGATCACAGGCCCGGCAAACACGCGATACAGCGCCACGCACACCACCGACACCGCCTGCCCCACCGGGGCCGCGGCAAACAGAGCCTCGCGGCCCGGCGCTTCGTTTTTTGTCACGGCGATGCCCTCCTTTGCTGCAAAAACGCCGCATGCTCCTGCTTGAGCTCGTGATATAGCGCAGCCGAGGTCCAGCTCACGTTGGTCGGCGTCACCACCGCCTTGAGCGCGACCGGCGAGAGCCCCTCGCTGCGGAAGAACTGCAGAAATTCGGACATGCCGTTGCCCTGCATGGCAAACATCACCAGCATCGGCTCGGAAAACGTCCGCACCGGGCTGCTTGGCCCCGTTTTTTCAAAGCCCGGCAGGCCCAGCAAGGCGCCCAGGGGCTGCAAGTCGTCCGCCGGCGGCACGTCGATCGCGCGGATGTTCCGGCCCGCCAAATATGCCCGGAGCTTCGGCCCCCTGGGATCTGCGGTCAGATTGTAGAGCAGCACAGCTCTGCCCGGCATAGCGTAAACAGCTTCCATGGTTTGAAACCACCCTTCTGGTCAGATTATGATTGTTCGCGGCGATATTTTGCCGGCGTGGTGCCGTACCAATCCTGAAACGCGCGGGAAAAGCTCGGCACCGAGGCATAGCCGCAGGTTTCGCTCACGGTTTCCAATCGCAGCTCACGCAGCTTCAGCAGCGCAGCGGCGCGTTCCATTCTCAGCCGCCGCGTGAGCTGGGCATAGCTTTCGCCGGTGGCGGTCTCCACAATGCGGGAGAGCTGGCGCTCGGAGTAGTGGAACTCCGCCGCCACCTGCGCCAGCGTCCGGTCAGCATAGTGCTGCTGGATATAGCTGAAGATGGCGGAAAACGCATGCTTCCATTGGAATTCCTTGGTCCGCGGCAGCCTGGCCGTGCCCTCATAGCGCCGCAGCAGCAGCACGAAAAACACACGCATCAAAGCGTTCATAAGCTGCTCGCCGTATGGCTCCGGATTGGTAAACTCCCGGGCGATCTGCTCCAGAAGACGCGCGATCTCCGCATCGCTGCCGGTTTGAAAGTGCAGATAGGCTGCGTGCTGCTTGTGGTTCAGAGACAGCCGGAAGAAGCCTGCCATCAGACTGTCCGAGGGAAGCTGATTCCAAAACACCCTGTCAAAGGTGTACGAGCGCAGCATGTAGTAGTACAGCACGGTCACGTCCGCATGGGAGCAGGACAGCCATGATACGGTCTTCACCTTCTGCGTTCCGGCCAACTGCACGGCCCGGATCCGGCTTCCCGACGGCAGCGAGTACAGCCGAGGCGCAGGGACGTATACCTTCCGCCTGCCCGGATCATACAACAACGCCGCCCGCGGGGCAGCGGACGGCGTTTGATTCTTGCGTTGAAACCCGGGCATTGGCCCGACAGGGGAGGACGGCAGACTTGCCGCGCAAAGAAGCTGCGGCGATCAGAGCTTGTTTCTCGGATTACTTTGTCAGATACTGCCCCAGCAGCGACAGATCCTCCCGTTTTTTTACGCGGATCTCACCCACAGGGCCAAGCGGGCTCTTTGCCACGATCGAGGCGAACAGGAGCTGGCTCAGCGTAGAGCGCAGATCCAGTTGATCGCCGTTTTCTGTGTGGAACCACACACCGCCGCGGCAGTTCTGAACAGCCTGTAAAAATTCCTGGATATCAACTTGCGGTTTCAGTTTCATCGGCTTTGCACTCCTTTTATGCTGCTGAGGTTTCTTGCTTCTATCGTATATATTATAAGAAAGAATGACCGGAAAAGCAATCAAAAAATGCTCTGATGCTCCATATTTTACAAACCGGTAGCCCGGCGCTGACGCGCTCTGGCCAAAGAAGCGGCAAAAAGACTCGCAAATCCGCGCATAGTGTGCTATACTGAACGTGTCAACGTCGTCTGCGCTTCGCAGAGAAAAAACCGACCAATCAAGGAGGAAGCTATGACGAATCATCCATTCCGCTGGGCGTTTATCGGCGCCGGAACGCTTGCTAAGCAGGTGGCCAAGGAGATAACAGCCTCCGGCAATCACAAGATCGTCTGTGTCTATACCCGCAACCCCGAAAAGTGTGCAGCCTTTGCCGCAGAGTATGGCGCTCTGGCCGCCAAGAGCGCCGAGCAGGCCATCTCCGCCCCGGAGGTCGAGGGCGTTTATATCGTCACGCCTCACACCAGCCACTTTGCCTATGCAAAGCTGGCCCTTGAGCTTGGCAAGAGCGTGCTGTGCGAAAAGCCCGTGACCACGGACGCCAAGCAGGCAGCGGAGCTTGCTGCCCTGAGCCAGGCGCGAGGCGTCTACTTTGCCGAGGCCATGTGGACCTGGTTTTCTCCCATCGCAAATCAGGTCAAAGCCTGGCTTGACGCGGGCGAATACGGAGAGATCCGCTCCATGCACGCAAACTACCGCATGAACAGCATCAATTATGCGCCGCGCGTGTCCGATCCCAATCTCGCCGGCGGCGCGCTGCTGGACGTGGGCATCTATCCCATCACCTATATCTACCGCCTGTTTGGCAAGCCGGAGAAGATCACCTGCACCGGCACGCTCAAAGACGGCATCGACCTGTGCGAGGACGTAACGCTGGAATATCCCGGCGGCAAGCGCTATACAGCCAGCGCCTCCATCGTGGACTTCAAAGGGCTCGAGCGGGTGAAGCTTCGCGGGACCAAGGGCAGCACGAACCTGTTCTTGTTCCATATGGCCAACAAGGTCAGCCTGCGCCGGGGCTGGAGGCTGCCGCTTCGCTGCAAGGGCTACGGCGGCATGCGCAACGAGTTCGATCTGGTCGCCCGGGAGATCCGCGAGGGCCTGGTTCAAAGCCGCTATGTGCCCCATAAGGCCACGGTCGAGGTCATGCAGATCCTGGATGAGTGCCGCCGTCAGATGGGCCTTGTCTATCCCTTTGAGCAGGAGCATGAAGAAAAGATTTGAACGGATCATCTGAGATGACCCGACTACGAAAAAAGGTAAGTGAGGTAGAAGGTTGAAACATTGTAATCTGAGCACCATACCGAAAAAAGGCGCACAAACGCAAGCCCCCTAAAAAAAGGGACTATTCAAGGACGAGTGGATGGAGTATAATCTACGTGGCGCTGGGCGTCACGAGATAGCCTTGCCTTTGTAAAATGAAGATGGCCTCCTCTACAGAAACTTTCCGTTGCTTCGGTGGAGTGTTAATGTGAGCATAAAGCTCGGGATTGTAGGGTTCATTCTTCTTGAGAATGTTGTAAATGGCAGTGAGCAGCATTCTTGCAATGGCAATGATAGCTTTTTTGTGACCCCGGCGCTTTTTCAGGTTTTCATAGCGTCTGCGGATTTCCGGATTACTCTTCTTGCGAATCGCGCACAGCGCACACTGAACGAGCAAAGGCTTGATGTAGGCACCGGCTCTGCCGATTCTGGTGGTTTTCTTCTTTCCTGCGCTCTCGTTGTTCTGCGGCGTAAGACCTGCCCAGGAGCATAAATGCTTGGAGGTCGGGAACACGGACATATCCACTCCGATTTCAGAAATGATGCCAATAGCGGCAAAGGACTGGATACCCGGCACCGTCATAACAAGGTTGAGTTGCGGAAGATACTTTTCTGCAAGGGAAAGAATAAGAGATTCCAGGTTGGCTTTGCAAACATCAAGGCTGTCCATGTGGGACCGGATAATGCGGAGCTTTTCAGCCTGTTCGACACACAGTTCTCCGTCCACGGCAGCAAGGATTTCTTCATCGGTTGCTTTCATGCTTTTGGTACGAAATGTGGAAACATCGGTAATTTTCTCTGCTGGGTTCTCCAGCAATCTGGTTGTGATCGCAGTAGCTGCTTTACCGAACACGTCCGAGAACACGTCGTCCAGTTTGATGTTGGAAACCGTCAGGCAGTTCTGAGCACGGTTCTTTTCGCCGGTGGTGAAGTTTGTGAGCTTCCAGCGATAGCGAACTAAATCCCGAAGTTGACGGATATCTGCCGGAGGGATAAAGCTCCCGGAAACAAGATCGTGCTTGAAGATATCCGCGATCCACTTGGCATCTTTCTTGTCAGTCTTCTTGCCTCGAATTGCCTTGACGTACTTCGGATGGGCAAGAACAATGTTGCAGGATGATTCCAGTATGTTGTAGATGGGAATCCAGTACTTTCCTGTGGACTCCATGCACACATCCTTGCAGTTGTGTTCCGCCAGCCATGCACCACACCGACGGAGGTCGCCGGTAAATGTTGAAAACCTCTTGCTTGTGTAAGTCGTGACACCTTGGCTGTTTGTTGTGGCGATACAAGCGACAAGAAACGATTTGTGGACATCCATCCCACAGCAAATGGGATAAACAATTTTGAGCATAACACATCCCCTCAATGCGATATTTGAGGGAACAGGCAGTGACTGGACGCTCACTGAAAGATTGAAGTAGTCCGTCTCTCCAAAGATAAGGTTACAGGGTGCAAAGCCCTACACATTTGTGCTTGAAAGAGCGTCCGGCAACACATAACGATTCAGTCCAGCGCGAGGCTGAGCCTACTCACCTCCACGTGCTCTGTAGTGTACCTGCTTCCTCAAGCCTATTCTAACAGATTTTGACTTGCTGCGTTAGAGGCACCGGTTTCATGCCTTTTTGTGCCTTCCGCGCAGCGGAAAGGAATGGTCATAACGATGAGCAATACCATCAAACCCGGCAAGATCTGGCTGGATACCACCGGCAAGCCCATCCAGGCGCACGGCTTTTCTGTGTTTTACAACGCACAGGAGAAGCTGTGGTACTGGTACGGCGAAAACAAGGAAAAGACCGACGGCAAGGGCAGCGTCTGGCACTGGGGCGTGCGGCTGTATACCTCGCCCGATCTGTGCAACTGGACGGATAAGGGCCTGATCATCCCGCCCCAGCCGGAGGATCTGCACAGCCCCCTGCACCCCACCTACTGCATGGATCGGCCCCATATCCTCTATTGCGCCAAAACAGGCAAATACGTCGCCTGGCTCAAAATCATGGCAGGGGAGGTCAGCCAGTTCATGTCTGTGCTCACCGCCGACCGCTTTGAGGGACCCTACACCTTCGTCCGCAAGATCGCAAAGCCGCTTGAGATGGACACCGGCGACTTCTGCCTGCACGCAGACCCGGACGGCAGGGCCTGGATCTGGTTTGAGCGCCCGCATTTCCAGCTTGTGTGCGCCACGCTGAGCGATGACTACACCGACGTCACCGGGGAATACAGCGTGCACTACGACGGCCTTCTGCCGCCTTTGACCCGCGAGGCGCCCACGTATTTTGAGCGCAACGGCAAGCGCTATCTGTTCACCTCCGGCACCACGGGCTACTATCCCAACCCCTCCAAGGTCTGCATGTTTACAGACCCGCATGGGGACTATACCGACCTTGGCGATCCCTTTGTTGGCGATCAGAGCGGAACCAGCTTCTCCAGCCAGATCACCAGCGTGATCCGTCTGCCCGGCACGGACAAGTACATCGCCTGCGCCGACCGCTGGATGCCGCAGTGGTATGTCAAGCTTCTGTCCAGGCAGATCATCTCCGGCATGGAGCGGCACTTCAAAACCTACACGCCGGATCCTTCGCCCAGAAAGGCGGCGCCCCTGCCGGGCGAGCTGCAGCGCCACCGGGAGAACACCGCAGTTTCCCGCTACGTGTGGCTGCCCATCGAGTGGGAAGGGGACAAGCCTCTCATCCGCTGGCGCAGTGAGTGGGACCCCAAAACGATCTGAGCGGAAAAACAGCACGCCGCGAAGCACCGATTGCTTCGCGGCGTGCTGTTTTTCCGGATCAAATGCCGCCTGTGGTAAAGCCCGGCAGCGTGATGCCGCTGCGCACGGCGTTCACGGCCAGCTCTGTGCGCGAGCTGTAGCCCGTTTTGCCAATGAGGTTGCTCACGTGGTATCGCACCGCAGGCAGGCTCATGTGCAGCTCCTCTGCGATCTCGCGGTCGGTGAAGCCCTCGGCCAAAAGCCGCAGCACGTCAAGCTCGCGCTCGGTAAACTCGGTGCTCTTTGCCTGGCCCAGCACCGTCGTCGGCGGCTGGTCCGGCCAGACGTGCTCGCCATCCATGGTCCGGTCCATCACGCGCAGCACGGGCTCCTCCTGGACCTCCTTGTACCAGAAGGAGTCCACGCCCACCTCCCTGGCCCGCTGTAAAAACAGCGGATCCGGCATCGAGGTGACCACAATGATCTTCACCCCCGGATAGGAGGCCTTGATCCGCGCCGCGGCGTCCAGACCGTTGTAGCCGTCGTTCATCACCACGTCCATCAAGATCAGATCCACGCCGCCCTTTGCGCACCAGGCGTCTGCGATTTTGGCCGTGGGCAGGCTGGCAGCCAGACGGTATCGCCCCGACGCGGAAATGATGCTCTCAAAGAGCTGGCGCGAGATCTTCTGATCATCCACCACCAATACGTTATACATAAGCAGCCTCCTTGGGTAGATCCAGATCTACCGTAAACTCCGGCCGGACGGACACGCGCATCGTGCCCCCGCAGCGCTGTGTCAGATCCCGCAAAATACCAAGTCCGCCCTTTTCCCGGATCTCACCCTCGGGCGGCTTGCCGTTGCCGATGAACCGGGCGTGATAGGCGCCGTCATCCTCCGATATCTGCAATTGCAGGCAATCACCGTGGGCATGGCGCAGGATATTGGTGAAGCACTCGTGGATCCCGGTTGCCACAATGTGGCGGAATGGCTCCTCCAGGGGGATCCGCCCCACAAGCTCTACGCGGATGCCAAGCCCTCTTGCGGTCTGAAGCATCAGCTCCACCTCGTCCATCGCGCCTGTGTCGCGCTCTTGCTGCAAAAAACGGATGTTCTGCCGCAGACGGGCTCGCACCGCCTCCGCTTCGGCGGCGGTGCCTTTGCCTAAAATCAGCTTGCGCATGATCAGAAGATCCGCGCCGATCTGATCGTGAATGCGGATCCTGGCCCGCAAGATCTCCTCCTGCGCGGTCAGATCCACGATCTGCTGGTTGTAGTCTGCAAGCCTGCGGCTCAAGGCTGCGAGCTTGCGCTGGCCAGCCTTCAGCTCCAGGGTCTTCTGATAGGCCTCCGTGATCTCGGATACCAGAAGGATCGTAAGATCCTTTTGCTCATAGCGCATCGTCCGAAACGACAGTGCACGCACAGATCCGCTCGGCAGATGGAGCAGCAGCGCCTCGCCCACAGCCAGGCAGTGGTAGCCGGGCTGGAGCTGGTCCTGCTCCAACCGGGTGCGAAGCAGAGCGCCGTTGAGCACAGCGCCGCCGGTGATCGTGCGGCCCAGGCGTTCCATCTCGTGGTTGATCAGCACGATCCTGCCGCTCGGCAGCCACGCGC
Source organism: uncultured Eubacteriales bacterium (assembly GCA_900316335.1). GTDB lineage: Bacteria > Bacillota > Clostridia > Oscillospirales > Oscillospiraceae > JAFRPC01. Next base: position 8,190 of record ONCN01000017.1, read on the forward strand.
ACACGCCCATGGGCAGATCGTCCAGCGCGGCCTTGACCGACATCGGCGTGATGTGGCGCTTGTCATAGCGCAGAAGATACTTCCAAAGAAAAAATTGACACACGGCAAGGAGCACAAATAGCCCAAAGGTCTGAATTGGATGGGGCAGCACCAGCTCAACTAAAAATGTAACCAAAGCGCCGCGGCTCGGGCCTCCAGGCTCCACGTACGTTTGTATGGATAACAGCGTTTGCAGCAGCAAAAACACAGTGCTCTCCAGTACAACAGACAGTGCTGTGACTGCCCAGCGCCGATGTCGCAAAGACACATAAAACAGACCGGCTCCTGCAAACAGCAGCACCATACTGCCAAAGCCCAGAGCGCGCCAAAACCAGATCTCAGAGGCAGAAATCGTTGTCATGGCACGATGCCACCTCCTCCCGGAAAGCGCAGTACAATGGTCAGATCTTCCCCCTCCTTGGTCACCTGGATCCGCGGCTGTACGCCGCTGATCCCGGGCGGCACAGCGCCGAAGTCCCAACTCAGTGACTGTGCCTTGACCAGCAGCCGCAGCTCAAGCCCTGCCGCATCGCGCACGATAACGGACACAGCCGTGAGCGTGTCAAGCCCCTCCATCACAATGGCCTGCGTGTGCTCATAGGCCGCAATGATGACCTGGGCGGGATAAACGCCCTTTGCAAACCGCTGTACCGCCGCTGCAATGCCGCAAAGACGCAGATACTCCATAGATTCTTCCAAAGCCGCAGCAAGCTCCTCAACAGGGAGGGTACCGTCCTTTGACAACAGCTCCATATTGCTGCGCCGCTTGATAAAGGCAGTGAGCACGCAAATGCGGGGCAGGCTGCCAAGAAAGGCGTCGCCATCTGACTCGGCCAGCGCGCCGATCTCTTCCAACTGCGGCCCCACGGCCCGGCTGATCTGCTCATAGAGCTGGTTTCTGGTTTCCAGCTCAGCGTGCTCCTTCTTGAGCCTGCCCTCTTCACGCAGGAATGCGTTGCGTTGGGCAAGCCGCCGATTGTTTTCCTTGATCTGCGCGTTGAGCGCGGCCAGGTCTGACAGGTCCGCCGCCCATTCCAGACTTCCGCCGGGGATGGGGACCCGGCGCACCTCCAGATCCTCCCGCTCGGGGAAGGGCCAGCTTTCACCGCCGCTGCGATAAACCGGCCGGCCCTGCTCGTCTAAGATCACAGCGGAAAGCTCGCCCAGAGAAAACAGTCTGCCGTAGTCTGTGTTGGCGGGGATCAAACCGATCTGGATGCAGGATTCACAAAACACCATCGTGGCAAAGCAGAAGCACTCGCCGATGTTCCACAAAGGGATCCCGCGCAGCTTTGGGTGCAGCTGCAGAAGGTTCAGCAGCAGCCAGATGCCCAACAGGATCATGGGCACCGTCGGCAGCCAACGGCGAGGCCCGATTGGCAGATGCTCGGCTTTTTTCAAAATGGTCCGGAATGCCAGGATCAGAACGACAGTGAAAAACACAAAAAAGACGTACAGACCCACCGCAGCGCTTTTGTCCTCATCCCGAAAGGGGAGCGAGTGAAACCGGAAAACCAATTGATGCAGATCGTTGGTCAGAACCAGAAGAACCAACGCCGCACCCGTCGCCGCGACCACCCGGATCCACTTTGGTAAAGACTGCTCAGGCGGCAGGTAAATCGCCTCGCTTACGGCCAATAGTAAAACTGGCAGGGCCATGATAGGGCAATAATATGCATACCAACACAAGCGGATGAAGCTGGGACGCTCAAAGGCAAGACAGTACTTAAGAACTTGCAGGCTCACAAACAGCAGCAGCGTCAATACTACCGCCCAGAGCAGCCGCCGCAGCCGCTGGTCTGTCACCCGGAAATGCAGACTACACCCCCAGCTCACCAGGATGGATCCGCAGAAACATTGGCAAACACATTCCATCAGATCCCAGTGGAAAGTGAATACATGCAAGAAGCCGCACACCATAAACAGGCCAAAAAAGACCAATGGGGTGCTTGTGCTCCGTAGCCGCATCCCGGTCACCTCCTCGCCGCGTGCCTGTCCCATGGATCGGGCCCTTCTCCTGCTTCCTTCTGCCTGTATTATACATCATTCCTGATGAATTGTCCCTATTGAAATTGATAGAAATGAAAAAAACCGGCGCTCGTGAAAAAACTATCATTTCTGATAGGGCGCAGGATTTGGAAAAACGCTATAATAAAGATGGCATTATGGATGCTTCATTTTTCAAGCACGACAAAATACATTCATGAAAGAGGAGGAGTAACGATGAAACGACACATCCGTTGGTTGTCTCTGCTTTTGGCCATTGTGATGCTGGTGACTCTCTTCCCGGAGATCACCCTGCCCACAAGGGCCGAGGACGACTATACCGACCTCACCATCGACCTGCAGTACAAAAACGAGTTCACAGGCATGGCGCCGGCCGACGTACTCAACCGGCTGGGCAAGAAGGACTGGACCGCTACGGTGACGACCGAGCAGGCCTACAAGGACGCGGCCAAAAACCCCAATCTGTGGCGCCACGTCACCAAGCTGACGGTCAGCGATCCCGATGAGGGCAGTCTGCGCAAATACTTGACCTCCACCGATCCCAACGACACGTATATCTCTGTGATGAACGACTACACGCTTGAGTATCACAAGAAGTACGACGCCTGGGAGCCCATGGTCATCACCACCAACAAGGTGCTGGATCTCAACGGTCATAAGCTGTTCCTGGCGTTGAACCATAACCGCAACAACGCCAAGTATGACCGCTACCAGAACAAGAGCTCGATCCCCCACAACCTCTTTGCTTTTGAGGTCACCAACGGTGCAACCCTGACCATCATCGATTCCTCAGCCTGGCGCGGCGAGAATTTCGGCAAGGGCACCGGCGAGCTCCGCTTCACCGGCTACATGGTCAGCCCATTCCATTACGACATGGAATTCTACACCACCCGCGATCTGTTCAAGGTCACCAACGGCAATCTGGTCATCTACGGCGGCACCTACCAGGCCGGCCGCAAAAAGTACCAGTCCAAGGGCGTCAGCATCGACGATTTCAAGACCATCGTGGGCAATGCCGTTTCCCTGGGTGCGTCGATCGCCGAGTATGCCACCGGCTGCAACACCGCGGTTTCCAAGTATCAGGATATTCTCGAGGCGGCCAAGGACGCCGCAGGCACCGTCAGCGGAGCAAAGGAGACAGACAAGAACGAGTCAGACACCGAGCAGGACTCCGGCCCCAACACAGTCAAACAGAAGGATGGCTCCGACGCCCCCAAGGAGAAGAAGGAGGACACAACCAAGCAGCCTGCCAAGAAGGACACCGATGCCGGCCGCAACCAGACCGTCCAGGAGAAGAAGGACGACAAGAACAAGGCCATCGCCGACGGCAGCAAGAATGCCACGCCAGAGGGCAGCTCCACTGGCAACAACGGCCAGAACAGCACCGCCAAGAGCGACAAGAATGCCAAGCTGGCCGATGGGGAGAATAATGTGGTCAAGGCCTTCCTCGACAAGGACAAGATTATGGGTATGGTGGACAGCGGCTTTGAGTTGGCAAAAGGCATCAAGAAGCTCTTCACCGACGACGGCAGCTCCAAGGTCTGCCAGTCCATCAAGGGCACGGTTGTCTCCATCGGCAACGACGGCGTCTTTGTCTGCTATGGCGGCACCTTCAATGGCTACGGCTCCACCCCCGATACCCGCAATGCCGTCATTGAGTGCACCCGCCTGTCCACCAGGCGGCCCAAGGACAAGACCAAGTTCCAGGGCGGCATGGCCTATATCTACGGCGGCACCTTCAATGCCTATGCCGGCGCCAACGTCTTCAACATGGTCAAGGCCAACAACGGTACCCAGACTGTCTACCGTGTGGTGCAGGATAAGAACGGCAACCGCACCGTAGAAGAAAAAGTCCTCTCCGAGCAGGAGACCAACAAGCTGGAGATCCTGCGTTACGAAGATCAAGAGAACATCAAAAATGCGAATTTCCCATTTACCCCCATTGACACCTCCAACGTCCAGGTCCGCGGCGGCACCTTCCGCTGCTATTATGACCTGTGGAATGTGGCGGTCAAGGAGGCCGGGGACAAAAAGCATTTCCGCAAGTTCCCCGGCACCCCCGGCAGCGTGAACCTGGGCCCCGAGTCCTTCGGCAACGACCTCATTCAGGACGGCCGCATCCAGGTCGTCGACCCCTATGGTGACGGTGCGCTGGTGCTGCTTGACGAGCGCACCGAGGAAGCCGCTGCTGTCAAGAATGCGGGCTTGTATCACTATCGTATGTTCTGCTCCAGTGTTGAGCTGCGGGCCAAGGAGTATCTGCAGGTCATGCCCAACGAGGCTGTGACCAACGCCTCGGCCTCCATGCAGCTTGCCACCTATCAGGACAATGAAAAGTCGGCCAATCAGCTCTGGCAGAACGATGCCAAGGGTGACAACATCCGCACCGCCATGACCCAAACCGAGCGCTACTTCGACTTTATGTACAACGATACAGACGCGGCCAACTACATGGTCATGCCCAACTTCCACGACACCCAGTCCGGTCAGTACGACGTCTACGGCAAGCATCTGGACGACTCGGAGATCTGGTACTATCCCACCCCCAAGGACGCCAAGAACAATCCGATCAAGGATGTTACCCTGACAGATTTGTGGATTGTCGCCAAAGGAACATGGGGCAGCATGGTTCAGTTGTCGCAGCAGATAAACGACGAAAAAACCTGGGAGATGTACAAAAACAGAAAGAATTACATCGATTACGAGCAGCCTGTCACTTACTATTTGCAGTCCCATAAGAACATCCGGGAGACTATGCGCTACTTCACCTATAAGATGTACCGTGTGGACCCCCTGACCCGTGAGAATTTGAGTGAGTCCAAGAACTACGGCGTCGACGAGCCGCTCTTCACTGTCCAGTACGGTGTTTCCCCCGGCTCCTTGAAGTGCAAGTTCCCCCTGCTTGAGGTGGAAGAGCAGATCAAAAACCTGCGCCCCGACTGGGCAGGCTACCAGCCCGGCGAGTACTACCGCATTGTGCTGGACATTGAGGAGCACATGGGCATCGGCTACCAGGGCGGCACATCCTACGGCGCCAAAATGCCTGTGGCCCACACCACCTCCACGATCCTCTTCCGCTGCTCCGATATCAACGAGACGGCGGACAACGGCGGCGCCTACAAGGACCACGACTTTACGCCCGTCCAGTGGACCAAGACACCCAAGGCCGGCTCCACCGCCAGCGTCCAGCTCATCAACGGCAAGGCCGGCATGACGGACTACGCCGCCGTCAACAAGATCTTCGACCTCTACTACCAGTGGTGGGAGGTCGACAGCAACGGCAATCCTGTGCGCCTGCTTGCCGGCACCGACAACGTCTATAACGGCACCGGCGTCAAGGCCGACCACAAGCCCTCTATGTGGAACGTGGGCAAGGACGGCAAGACCTACGTCAACACCGTGGATCCCTCCGATCCCAAGGCTTCGTCCTACGTCAACGGCCTGCCTGCCAGAGCTGTCGACTGGACTGCTGAGCAGCTCCATATGTACTCCGCGCAGACGGTAGAAAAGCAGGATCTGACCAGAGACCCCGCAGACACGACCAGAACCTTGAGTCTGATGAACAACAACGTCTTTAAGACCAACACAGACTCCTGCTATATCCCAGAGGATCTGGCCGGCAAGAGCGTCCGGGTCAAGGTCATTGCCCTCAACTACACCCGTCCCGGCACAAACGTCTACGACAAAAAGCAGACCTTCTGGTCCCACGCCTTCACCGTGGCGGGTAAGGACGACACAAGCTTTAACGTCATCACGCTGACCTATCCCACCGGCAAGGGCTATGCCTCGGCCAAGGATCCCGTCGTCATCGACTTTGACCGTGAGAAACTGGGAGCGTACAAGACCTGGAACACACTGACCTATTATGCAACTGCCTCTGAAACGGGCAAGACGTACGCTTTAAGCTTCACAGATCTGGCCTATCAAAGCAAGGACGAGATACCGCTGGTCAAGTTCCCGGATGACTTCAAGGACGTGCTGGATCCCGACGACATCCCCACCGGCGAATATGAGATCCATGCGGTATATACGTATAAGGTTACCCTGTTTGGCGCCACAATAAAACTCCATCAGAAGACAAACTCCCTGAGCTTCGACTATGAGGCCCCAGCCACCGGGCTGAATTTGACCGAGGGCTCCGTGGTGGAGTATTCTCTCCAGGACGTGCAAAACGGCGTCTATTCCGGCGGCGTCAGACTCATTGAGCCCATCCCCGCCAACGCCTCTTCCGGTTTTGACTATGAGAAATCCACCACAACCAACTTCTCCGTGGCCTTTATGGGCGCCGACGGCCTGATCCGCTTCGGCGGCTCCGAAGGCACCACGGATATCACCCTGGTCGGGCCCGACAACAAGCCCACCACCGTCACAGTCAGGGTCAAGCGCGACGCTTCTGATGAAGCCGCGGTTGCCAACACCAACCTGGGCGATAATCCCTTCCAGGACGTGCAGGACAGCCAGTATTACAACGATCCGGTCCTTTGGGCCGTCGGCCATGAGCCGCAGATCACCGCCGGCACCGACGCATCGCATTTCTCTCCCAATGAAACCTGCACGCGCGGCCAGATCGTCACCTTCCTCTGGCGCTCCGCCGGCTGTCCCGAGCCGGAGAGCAGCACCAATCCTTTCAAGGACGTCAAAGCCTCCGACTATTACTACAAGGCCGTCCTCTGGGCCGTGGAAGAGGGCATCACGGTTGGCACCGGCAAGGATACCTTCTCGCCCGGCCAGGGCTGTACCCGTGGCCAGGTCGTGACCTTCCTCTGGCGTGCCAAGGGCGAGCCGGAGCCCAAGACCACGACCAATCCCTTCAAGGACGTGAGCCCCAGCGCCTATTACTACAAGGCGGTCCTATGGGCCGTTGAAAACGGCGTCACCGCCGGCACAGACCCCGGCAAGTTCAGCCCCGACGCCACCTGTCAGCGCGGCCAGATCGTCACCTTCCTCTTCCGCGCAGACGAAAACGGCAACGTCCTGCGCTTCACCCAGCAGCCTGCCGGCAGGGGCCTGATCGACTCCTCCAATCATACCACCTTCTCCCTGAGCGTTGCAGTCACCGGCGGCACTGCGCCCTATACCTATCAGTGGCGACGTCTGTGGTATAGTTCAACCGGCGGCGCTGCCAAGGAGAGATTCCAAAGGACAGATGCTTTGCCCAATCAGGAGAATGAGCCCAACCACGAGGAGCTGATCGAAGGCGCAACCTCCGCCTCTTACAGCACGCCCTGGCTTGGCTGGTATGAATGCCTTGTCACCGACGCCACCGGCCGGACCATCCGCTCCGCCCGCGCCCAGATCGGCGATAAGCTCACCATCGCCAGAGAGCCCCAGGACGGCTATTGCAGCGAAGGCCTGCCGTTCCAGCTTTATATCTCCCCCTCCGGCGGCATCGGACCTATGACATCCCAGTGGTACAAGGACGGTCAGCCCATCGGCGATCCGGATAAGAGCATCATCGAGGCGTCCGAGCCTGGAAAATACTACTGTGTCATCAAAGACAGCTTCGGCCAGAGCGTCACCTCCCGCACCGCCACGGTCACCGAGGTCGGCAAGAGCGGCGTGAATGTGCTGAACAAGAGTGACTTTGTGCTGTACGCCGAGGATATGGTATACGTCACGGGCCGTGGACTTGTGGTAAACGGCAGAGTGGCCAACGGCAGACTCGATACCGGTGATACCATCCGCCTGCTGACCTATGACGCCTCCACCAAGCACTCTGTGGAGAAAGAATACATTGTCGACGGCATCGAGATGTTCCATAAGATTCTTGACTATTGTGAAAAGGGCGACAACGTCGGCCTGCTGCTCAAGAATGCGGAAAAGGGCGACGTGCAGCGCGGCGACTGCCTGGTGGACAAGAGCTCGAGCCTGCATGATCTGCCCTACGGCGCAAAGCTTGTGGGCAAAATTGAGCTCAACGACCAGCGCTCCACACCCTTTGTCAACGGCAACAACGTCCAGCTCTACGTCGCAAACGGCACCGACGTCACCTGCTACTTTGTCGACGTGAACGGCGCCCCCATTGAAAAGAATACCACCCGGGACGGCGTTGTGATGTCCCTCGCCTCCACCGCCCACCGTCCCATATGCTTCTATCCCGGCCAGGTGCTGACCATCCGCGTCGGCGGCCACACCTATGGCACCTTCACCATTCTGGATATCCAAACCAACTGACCCGAGCCGCACAGTCGCACTCCCTCGCGCCGGGGCCTGCCAAGCAGGCCCCGGCTTTTGCATTTTTTTGCAAAAAAACAAAATAAATAGTTTTCAAACGTGGACAGTTCTGCTATAATGAGGATGCAAGCATTCCGGCCCGCACGGGTCCACGTTTGAGTAGAACAGATAAAGGAGTCAAAGATCTATGGAAAACAAACTTGCAAGATTGTCACGTACGACCGGCGGGCTGCGCTTTTTTCTCCCTGTCGGTATCATCCTGATCGTTTTTGGCATTTTCCTTCTCATAAACGCGCCCAAGGAATATCTGCCTGTCACCGGCACCGTCACCAACAACGAGAGCTATCTGGAAGACGGCTCCACCCTGTATAACGTTTACTTCTCCTACAACGTAGACGGCAAGACCTATGAAAACTACTTTTCAGATTTCACCGAAGCAGAGGAGATCGGCTCCGAAATCCAGCTCTACTACGACGCGACCAATCCGAATGCCATCTCCAATACCAAAAACAGCCGCCTGATTGCCGTTATCATGATCGTTGTGGGCCTCGCTGCCGCAGCGTTCGCCGTCTATTCCTTGATCAGAAACGTCAAAAAGAACAAGGCCATGGATGAGCAGACAAAGCTGGCAGGCGGCGCAGGCGAAACGCAGGATGTTACGCCGCTGCCCAAGCAGTCGCTCACCGAATACTACGTCTTGTTTGACGGCAACTCTCTCAAGCCCGGCTATCTGGTCGAAGACAAAAACCGCAATGTGATTTACACGGCTGCCATGACCAAAAATGCAGCCGTTGGCAACCGGACCTTTACCTTTACCGATCGCACCCTGGGCCGCACCACCGAGCATGCCGTGGGCCACACCACCACCCAGTCCTTCGAAAACGACTTCTTCTCCACCAGCTCCTATTTCAAATTTGACGGCAAGAATATCTGGGACTTGCTCCATGAAAAGGGCGTGCGCATCAAAACGGATCTTCGCTCGCAGTTCCCCAAAACCGTGTTCACCGTCTCTCGTGGCGGCCGCTTCTTTGCAACGATAGAAACCAGCAGCAAATATGTCCATGAAGAGGATGAGGCCCAGCACAAGGTCAAAATCCCGGTTGGCCGCTACTATTACCGCTGCTGGACGAACGAGCGTGATATAGACCTGCTCTTCCTCACGGTCTTTGCCATCTCCGAGACGGAGCAGGCCGTGGTGGAGTAAATCACTTTGCCGGATAAAAGCAAAAAAGACTGTCATCCCCCGCAAACGGGGATGACAGTCTTTTTTGCGCCGGATAGACGCGCTCAGAGATATCGCCCGGTGATGCTGTCGGGGCAGGCCTTGATATCCTGCGGCGTCCCGGCGGCCACGATCTGCCCGCCGTCCTTTCCGCCGCCCGGCCCCATGTCCACAATGTAGTCCGCGCTGCAAATCACGTCCAGATCATGCTCGATTACCAAAACCGTTGCGCCGAGGTCGATCAGATGCCGAAACACACGCATCAGCGTTTGCACGTCCAGCGGGTGCAGGCCAATGGTCGGCTCGTCAAAAACGAAAACCGTGTCCGCCTGGCCCCGCCCCATTTCGCTTGCAAGCTTCAGCCGCTGCGCCTCGCCGCCGGAGAGCCCCGGGGTCTGCTCGCCCAGCGTGAGATACCCCAGCCCAAGGTCGTGGAGCACCTGCAGTCGGCCTTGTACCGTCTTCAGATCGCTGCATGCATCCAAGGCCTCATCCACGCTGCATGCCATCAGTGCCGGCAAAGAACGCGCCAGCCCGTCTGCGCCGTCGCGCAGAATCTGCCACGCCTGCTTGCCGTATCGCGAGCCCACGCACTCCGGGCAGGGGACGTCCACGTCAGGCAAAAACTGCACGTCCAGACTGATCTGTCCGGTGCCGTCGCAGACCGGGCAACGAAGACGCCCTGTGTTGTATGAAAAGTCGCTGGCCTTGCAGCCCTGCGCCTTGGCGCCCGGCGTTCTGGCGTAGACCTTTCTGAGCTCGTCGTGCACGTTCGCATAGGTCGCCACGGTAGAGCGCACATTGATCCCAATGGGGGTGGCGTCAATCAGCTTGACCTGGCTGATCCCTGCTGCGCTGATTGCCCGCACGTGCGGTGGAAGCGGCTTACCCTGCGTTGCAGCCTCTAGCGCAGGAATGAGGCTTTCCAAAATCATTGTCGTCTTGCCCGAGCCGGATACCCCGGTGATCACAGACAGCTTTCCCTTGGGGAACCGGACGGAAAG
>ONCN01000033.1 GCA_900316335.1 uncultured Eubacteriales bacterium
CGTAGAAGGTGAAGTCCGCCCGCTGGGGATACACCCGGTCGTTGTCGCTGTTGTCCGCCAGCACGCAGATCAGGTTCTGTTCCTCCAAGGCGTCGATCTCCTTGGAAAGAGCGGCTTTCTTGCGTTTTGCCTCCAGCTTGAGCCGCTCGGCCTCCTCCGCCTGTGCCGGGGAGAGCTCCGCCCGGTATTGCTCCGCCAACGCATCCACCGGGACAAGCCGATCTAAGGGGTGCGGCCTGCCGGCGTTTTTCAGCCAATGCGGGGCTTTGTGATCCGATTCCTCATAGGTCGCAACCGGCATGGAAAGCAGCGTCAGGCATTCGGCCTGATCCAGAACCTTGCCGGATTCCGTTCTGCCCACAAGGAGAGGGATTTCCTTTGAGCGCTTGCGATCCGCAGAGGTCAGGGATACGGCATACAAACCGATCTCTGCGTTTTCTACGTCGGGCTTTGCAATGCGCAGTTTCCCAGAGTCCGAGCATTCCAGCTCATGCAGGATTCCTCTGCCGATGATGCTGGACAGGGTGATTCTACCGTGACGGGGCTTGAAATCCTTGGCCATGCCATAGACCCGCTGACTTTGGTATTTCCGGTTCTGGCTGCCGTTCCAGTAATAGAACAGCACCGGGAGCGCCTCAAAGTTTGTGGCGGTGATCGTTTGCGCAGCTTCGTCAATCACATAGAAGCAATCTGAATGTGTTTCGTTGTATCTGGAAAAGAAATACTTTGCCAAGGCCCAGAGGTCGTTGTTTATCTCTCTTGCCTGCGTCTCGATGTACCGGGGCGAAAGCTTGATTTTGTCCGCCAGCTCCTTGGTGAAGGTGGTGAACAGGACATCCTCCGCCGCCGCAACAAGCTGCTTGTTTTCTTCCGCATGGCTTGCAAGCGCTTGCTGATGCTCCGCTTCAACCTGCGCCTTGGTACGCAGACGATCAGATAGTACTGGAAAAGCACCCGCCGGATCGTCGGTAAAGCCGCCGATCACATCGTCGCTGACGCCGAATACGCCGTCGGATACCAGCATACGTTTGCTGACCAGCTCCAGCTTGCGAACGTCGGCAAAGTTGCTCTTGTTGATAAAGGCAACGGAAAGGACGTCGTTCTGCTGGCCGAGCCGGTGGCAGCGGTCAATCCGCTGCTCCATTTTGAGGGTGTTATAGAGCAGATCGTAGTGGATCACAAAAGATGCGTCCGCCAGATGAAAGCCCTTTGCACCGTTGTCTGTAGAGATCAGCACCTCGCCGTCTGCAAGGAACTGTTGAAGGACGGAATAATCCGTCCCGCCGTAATAGAGCAAGGTTTTATATTTGGTGGCCAGGTGGGGCCGGAGCATCTTCATGGTCTCTACGCTCTCTGTGAAGATTACCGCTTTCTTCTTAGCGCCGGTTTTCTTCATCAGGGCAAAGCCCTTCTCCAAAACCCGCAGGAGCTCCTTGACCTTGGTATCTGTGGAAATGTCATTGCAGGCGTCCACAATCGCTTGCAGCTCCGCAAGCTCTAACTGGGCGTCCTCTCGCTTCTCCAAACGCCGTATCACGCCGCTGAGCGTTTGCTTGATGGCAGCGGTGGACGAGCTTTGGAGACTCAACAGACGCAGCGCCAGATCATAGGGATCCATTTCCGGAAACGCCAGCTTGTTGGGCTTATTGATATATGCATAGAGAAGGTCGTAAACCTTTTGCTCTTCTTTGGACGGCGAATACTCCACGGTGAACAGCACCCGCTCCGGCACCTTGGCATATTGTTTCGCCTGAGAACGCAAAGTACGGAAGCAAAAGCGGCTGACCCGCTCGGCAAGCTCCGGATAGTTTTCGGGCTTCCGCAGATAGCGGGCAAGGAATTCCTTTTCATCCGGAAGCACGGTGTTGTCGATGAACCAGATCAGCCCGTACAAATCCATGATGTTCTTCTCAATGGGCGTTCCGGTCAGAAGCAGCTTGAACGCGCTCCCCGCAATGCGATACAGAGCCTTTGCCTCCCTGCTCTCCGGCTGATACACGCCGGACAAGGGCATTTGCTTCTTCAAATACAGTCAGATCCCAATGGATCTGAAATGCTTCCGCTTCATGCTCTGCGGCAAAATCGTAGGTGGTAATCACCAGCCCGTCCTGATCAAATCCATTTGGCGATTCTGTCGTGGTATTCATTTCCCAATCCTTGCGACTTGTCAGCACGGTATAGGGAATGGAATAATAGCGTTCCAGCATGTCCACCCATTGATGCACCAGGTCCGCATTAGGGATGCAAAGGAGGATTCTTGTCTGGCCCTCAAGCCACCGCTGGTTAATGACCAACATGGCCTCATGGCTTTTTCCCATCCCGGCTTCGTCGCAGAGAATGACGCCCTTCTGATAGGGAGAGCGCAGGGCAAAGCTGGCAGCTGCAATTTGAAACGGGTACACTTGAATGTCCGAGGAAGCATAGACGGGCAGAAGCTGCTCCCGCGCAGAGAGGCTATCCAGCATCCTGGCGGTGTAATACGCATGAAACGGCGTTTGCAACAGCATCGGTTATCCTCCGTGAAAAACGCTGTTTATGAATTATATTATAGCAAAAGAAGACTGGCTTTGCAATTATAACAAAGAAATCAAAGGCAAAAACCTCACTGCTTTCGCTTCGCTGTCAGCTCGTAAGTCCAATAGCTGCCGACCCGCATTTTCCTGATCCTCCCTGCGGCGGTCCAATCCCGGAGCAGACGGCTGGCAGTTGCAGTGGAAACCCCAAGTAAACGCTGCACGTCAGCGTTTTTTATTTGCCTATTTTCTTTCAGCCAAGCCTCTATAACGGGCCAACGGTTTTCGGGCGCAGGAACGGAAGCGGCCGATTCCTTGGGCGCTTCGTTTTGCGCGTTTGCCTCGATTGCTTCTATGAGCGCTGCTTTGATCGCTTCCAGCATGAAGGCGATAAAGGCCGTAGAGCTTGCCGCGTTGTTGGACGCATTGATGGCAGCATAATAATCCGCCTGGCGGTCGTGGATGATGGACTCTACCGGCAGCCATGCAAAGAGCGGCTGCCAGCGGGAGAGCAAAAGCGTATGCCAGAGCCGCCCAATCCGACCGTTGCCGTCGGCAAAGGGATGAATCAGCTCCAGCTCATAATGAAACACACAGCTTTTGATCAGCATGGGCGTGGGGCTGTCTTTGACCCAATCCAGGAGTTGACAGACAAGACCGGGAACATATTCCGGGAGCGTCCCAAAGTGAAGGACACGACCCTCCGCGTCCACGACCCCCACGTTTCCACTGCGGAACTGTCCTGCCTCCGCAGTCAGCCCGCGCACCATGACGCCGTGGGCCTTCAGAAAATCCTCCACGTCAAACGGATTCAGTTCATCCAGCCGCTCATAGATTTCGTAAGCGTTTTTGACCTCTGCGATATCCTTCGGCGGGGCAATCACCCGTTTTCCGTTGAGTACCGCAGTCACCTGGTCGAGCGTCAGCGTGTTCTGCTCAATAGCAAGAGAGGAATACACGGAACGGATGCGGTTTGTCCGACGCAGGACCGGGCTGGCGGAAAGACCGGCAGTGCCGCTGATTCTGCCAATCAGCTCTCCGATCTCCACAGCAAGCGATAAAATCTCCGACGTGATCGTAAACGGCGGTTGATATGTGCCCATACCCTCAGCTCCTTCTGTCAATCATACTATCATCATTCTATCACATGATCGTATGAAATACAAGGACATAGTTACAAATTATTTGAATAGCGCAAAAAACTTGTAGCCATTTTGCGCTTCAAAATCTGGATATGCAGAGAGAGTCGTCCTCGCGATAAAAAAGTCAAAAGATCTTTCGAAAAACACACGCCATTTTGAGCCTTGAAATCTGGATTAGTAGAGAGTGGTTCGCAAACAATCTGGAGGATTCGAGAATAATTGTAAATTATTTGTGAACTTTTTCAAAAACACCCCACATTTTGCCCCTCAAAATCTGGATTAGTAGGAGCATTTATATAAACCCTTTCAAAGATTACGCGAAAATGGTTATATTTCATGCTCCAAAATCAGGAATAGTAGAGGGACCAATCAGCCGATCCCGCACAAAAGATTTTCTGATCATTTTTGTAGAACACCCGTCATTTTGCCCTCTGAAATCTGGATATATAGAGGGCTGGTTGAAGCCCCGTTTGAATCTTGAAAACTGAATACCCGTCCGATGGGGATATCGCTGCGACGATGGTCGGGAGGCCGGAGCGGAGGAAAACGCCGGGGAGAAAACCGGGCAGGAACAACATTGGGTGCATCGGGAAAACGCTTATTTGTTACTCAAATAACTGCCCAACTTTTGGAAGAGCAAGGAGAGGAGAAACGAAAAATGACTTGAAACAGACGCTCACGAGAACGGCCTCGCGGGACATGGAGCCGATGTCGTCGGCGGTTTGTCTCGTGGGATAGCGAGCATCGGATTGTGCCGTCACAATCCACCCAGGGGAGGCCCCTGACTACCCCCCAGAGCGCCGGGAACGATCACATTTCCGGTTGAAAAGAAATCACATCACAACACAAAACCTGAAACGGAAAGGATGATCGCATGACGAAAGAAAACGACAAGATCAAGTTTACGCTGCGGATGGACGCGCAGCAGAAGCGGAAGCTGGCTCGACTGGCCGAAAAGGCAGGCGTCTCTCAGTCCCGCTATCTGCTGGGATTGCTGGACGGTCTCTCTTTTCAACCCAGACCACCCCGGGCGTTCTGGGATCTGATGAAGGAGCTGTACTCCCTGCACAAGCTCCTGGTGCAGTTCGGACAGACGGAGCCGATCTTCCTGCGAGCGGCCAACGCCCTGGAGCTGTTCACCGAACGCTTTCAGAAGGCCATGACAGAGCCGGAGGAGGTGCCGTGATGGCAACCACCAGCCTTTGGCACATCAACGGGCGGCTGACCGATCTGGTGGCCTATGTGGAGAATCCGGAGAAAACGGAGCGGCCCCTGCGGGATCTGGACGATCTCTGGGCTGCTGCCGGGTACATCCAGCGTCCGGAGGCCACGGAGGGCGGCCGCTACGTTACAGCAATCAACTGTCTCGCGACCACCGCTGTCCACCAAATGATCGCCACGAAACGGCAGTACGGCAAGGACGATGGTATCATCGCATATCACGGGTATCAGAGTTTTCGACCCGGAGAAATCACGCCGGACACCTGCCATGAGATCGGCGTCGCGCTGGCGCGGCAAATGTGGGGCAACCGTTTTCAGGTGCTGGTCACCACGCATTTGGACAAAGGCCATTTGCACAATCATTTTTGTCTGAACTCCGTTTCCTTTGTAGACGGGAAGAAGTACAACTACTCCAAGTCCGAGCGGCGCAGGATGATGGAGTTGTCGGACGTCCTGTGCAAGGCCTATGGTCTTTCCGTGATCGAGCATCCGCACAAAGCCCCGTCCCGGCCCATCTATCTGGACGAACAGGACGGCAAGCCCACCCGGTACAACGTCTACCGAATGGACGTGGAGGCGGCGTTGGAGGGAAACTGTGTTCCCCAAAACGTTGAGCGTTATCTGCGGCAGCTTGGGTATCAAACCGATTTCACCGGCGCACACTGGAAGATCAAGCTGCCACAATACCAGCACTATACCCGGCTGGACACACTGAACCCGGAATGGACGCGGGAGAACCTGAAGCAGCGCCTTGCTTGGAATCCCTTGATCGTCACGCATGGGGAGGTTACGCATTCGCCCTATCACACTCAGGAGAGCATCCGGGGCTATCAGCCCCACGGCAAGCCCTCCCGGCTCAAATGCCTGTACCTGTTCTGGTGCTACGAACTGGGCATTCTGCCGAAGCACACGGATTACAAGCCCACCAGCCCTCTTCTCCGAGAGGATCTGCGGAAGCTGGATCAGTACATTGCGCAGTTGAACTATTTAATTGCGAACGACATTGAGACCATGGACGAGCTGCAGGCGGATATTTCCCGTCTGGACGCCCGCCTGCAGGAACTGTCCGCACAGCGGCAGGCGCTATACAACCAAATGCGCCGCGCCACAGGCGACCGCTTGGACGCCCTGCGGGCAGAGCGCGACAAGGTCTCGGAGCAGATTGCTTCCGTGCGCAAGGAGCTGAAAATGGTGAAAACCATAGAGACCAGAAGCCGGCACGTCCAGGAGACTCTGGACCACGTGATCGACCAGGAGCGCGAGCTCCGGGCAAAGGAGAAAACGTCAACGGAGAGAGGGATTGCACGATGAGAGAAGAAAGGAACGGAATGATAGAGAATTTCGATATGAACAGATTGGCAGAAGAACGGGCTGCGGTTTCTCCTGAAAAGGACCCGCCTCCCGAATGGCTGGCAGAGGGTAAGGTGAACGAGGTGGCCTTCTGCCAGGGGCTGCTGCGGGATACGCCCATGATCTGCTACAAGGGCAGCTTCTTCACCGTGGACGGACGGATCGGCGACGAGCGGAGCCTGAAGAAGCAGATTTATGAAAAGCTCAAGCCCTGGGTGAAGCAAGGACTGTCCAAGAAGGTTGACGGGCTGCTGGAGGTGCTCCGCGCGGAAGCCCACACGGAAACGCTTCCGCTGACCCCTGATCGGATTCATCTTGCCAACGGCACCCTGTTTCTGGATGGACGTTTCACCGAGGAAAAGGAGTTTTGCCGCAATCGTCTGCCGGTCTGCTACCGGCCGAATGCGCCGGAACCAAAGCGCTGGTTGTCCTTTACAGAGGACTTGCTAGAGCCGGAGGACGTTCTGACGCTCCAGGAATACATGGGCTACTGTCTGATCCCGACCACCAAGGCGCAGAAGATGCTGATGATCGTCGGTCAGGGCGGCGAAGGAAAGAGCCGGATCGGTTCGGTGCTTAGGGCCATCTTCGGGGACAGCATGGCTAATGGAAGTCTCGCCAAGGTGGAAACCAACCGTTTTGCCCGTGCCGATTTGGAGCACATGCTGGTCATGGTGGACGACGATATGAAGCTGGAGGCCCTGCCCCAGACCAACTACTTAAAGCTGATCATCACAGCAGACCTGCCCCTGGACCTGGAGAAGAAAAGCAGACAGAGCTACCAGGGCGAGCTCTGTGTCCGCTTCATCTGCTTCGGAAACGGTTCCATCAAAGCTCTATATGACCGGAGTCACGGCTTTTTCCGGAGGCAGATCATTTTGACCGCCAAGAGAAAAGACCCGGACCGCATGGACGATCCGGATCTGGGGGACAAGTTGAAACAGGAGAAGGAGGGTATCCTGCTCTGGTGTCTGGAGGGGCTGCGGCGCTTGGAGGCGCAGAACTACAGGTTCACCATCAGCGCAAAGGCGCAGGAGAACATGGCGCAGGCGATTTCCGATGGGAATAACATCGTGGACTTCCTTGCTTCCAAGGGCTACGTTGCCTTCGTCCCAGGTGAGAAAGCCAGCACCAAGGCCCTCTACGCCGTCTATCAGATCTGGTGCGAGGACAATGCGGTGAAGCCCTTATCCGCTCGGTCCTTCAGCCTGTATCTGGCGGAAAACGCGGACCGATACGGTCTGGAGCCCAGCAACAGCATCCACATCACCGGAGGCAAGCGGGTTCGGGGCTTCCTCGGCATCAAGGTCCTCGTTTGGGTGCCGGTATGAAAAAGATGGACAAGTCAAATCATCCGTACATCCGTACCAGCGTACCGACGGGTGTGTACGGATGTACGCATGTACGGATGTTTTCAGTTGTTTTTGTATAGAGGAGGAATGCGTATGTTCAATCAGTATCCGGATATCCTGTCTGTGGACGATCTGCGCTCGGCGCTGGGCATTGGCCGCACAAAGGCCTATGAGTTGGTGAGCACCGGGCAGATCGCCTTCTTCAAGATTGGAAACGCGATCCGGATTCCCAAGAATTCTTTACTTGATTATGTGAATCGCAACAGCTATAATGTAGCTGATGCAAGTGAGCGCCTGACCTGTAAAGGAGGTTATCAATGAAGGTAACAGGTAGCTTACGCGGAAAGAATGGGATCTACCATATGGTCGTCCGGGTTCCGGACATCAATGGGATCTCAAAACAAAAGTCAAAATCCACCAATATCAAAACCAAAGGCGCGAATCAGCGAGAGACGCGCGCCAACAAGAACAAGGCGGAACGAATGCTGGCACAGTGGATGGAAACCCTTTCCGCATCGGAAAGCTACGGCGGCGACCGGGATTTCATCACGGCCATCGAGGAATGGCTGGCGGAGAAGAAGCGCACCATCCGCCCAGACTCCTACGAGTCCTATCAGTGCAACTTCGACAAGCACATCAAGCCCTACTTTGAGCCGAAAAAACTCCGGATCGAGGACGTCACGCCTCGGATCATTCAGCGCTATGTCCGCGACAAGGAAGAAAGCGGACAATCCCGCAAGAGTATCCGAAAGCACCTGGTGATCCTCAACGGCGTTTTCAAGGAGGGCATCGCACTGGGGGAGCTGACCTTCAATCCCTGCGCCAACGTGAAGGTCAAGGGGAAGGACGAGGAACGCTTCGAGGGGACTGCATACGAAATCCCAACGGCGAAGAAACTGCTGACTGCCGTGAAGGGTGATCCTGTAGAGCCTGCCGTCTATCTCGGTTTGTTTCTCGGGCTTCGCCGCTCGGAGGTCGTGGGGCTTCGCTGGAAGGATGTGGACTTGGAAAAGGGTATCGTTCACATCCGCAACACCGTCGTGAAGTTCAAAACGGTTTCCGAACTGGAAAAGACCAAGAGCCGCGCCAGTAAGCGGGACCTGTACATGCCGAACGCCTTGAAGGAGTTTCTGCAAACGGTCTGGGATCGGCAGGAGGCAGAGCGGAAGCTGACCGGTCGGGCGTATTCGGAGGACGAGCATATCTGCCAATGGGCGGATGGGACGATTTTCGATCCGGACTATGTGAGCAGGCGCTTTGCCAAACTGCTGGAGAAGAACCATCTGCCAAAGATCCGCTTCCATGATCTGCGCCACACGGCGGGCAGTATGCTGGTCAACAGCGGTCACACGATCAAGCAGGTACAGGAGTTTTTGGGGCATGAAAAGGCCTCCACCACGCTGGACATCTATTCCCACGTATCCTTAGAGGGGAAAAAGAACACCGCCGTGGTGCTGGACGAGCTCCTTGCCGAAAAGAGCGCGTGAGGACGCCGGACAATCTTGTTGGATGTTTTGTTGGATGCTCCATATCCGGGCCGCTTTCAATGGGATCATTTTGCCTTGAAAGGTTAGAAAAATGCCCGAAATCTCACGATTTCGGGCATTTTCTTTGGTGCGCGAGGCGGGACTTGAACCCGCACGTCCGGAGTGGACACTAGAACCTGAATCTAGCGAGTCTACCAATTCCACCACTCGCGCGTTTTGCTGTCTTGCGACTGCCCCGATATAATATCACAGCTTCCCGGATTTGTCAAGGTTTTTCTTTCGGTTTTTCCCGCTTTTTTGTGCCTGCGGCTGCGGGCTGCACGCCGGGGCCGAGCGGCGGCAAAAACTTCTTCCCGCGGCGCTTGACACCGTGAGAAAACGGGTCTATAATTTATATGAACACGTTCAGAAAAACGAAATCGTGAGGGGAGGGAGCCGTGTGCCAAAGGTAATTCCCAATCTGGGCGAGGCGCTGCTTGCGGCCGCGGCGCGGATCCTTGCCCAAGAGGGGTACTCCGGGCTGACCATGCGCGCGGTCGCAGCGGAGTGTCATGTTGGCCTGGGGACGCTCTATAATTATTATGCCTCCAAAGAGGCGCTTGCAGCCGCCTATCTGCTGCAAAGCTGGCAGAAGATCTACGGCGCGGCCATGGCGCCTGCGCCAGCCGGAGCGCGGGCGATGCTTGCGGCGCAGTATCGGGCCATCCGCGACTTTTTAGACGCGCACGCCGTCGTCTTCCGGGATCCCCAGGCGGTGCAGACCTTTCATTCCGCGTCCGCGCGATATCACGGTCAGCTCGTCGCCCAGCTTGCAGCGCCGCTGCGGCAATTCTGCCCCGCCGAGGGGACGGATCCGGCCTTCCGCGCAGAGTTTGCAGCCCAGGCCCTTCTGACCTGGACGCTTGCCGATCGCAGCTTTGATGAGCTTGCGCCGCTTCTGCTGCAGATCGTGCGCCCCGGTGAAACACTGTAATTTTATAAAGGAGTGGTTTATATGAGCAGCTTTGAAAACCTCCGCGTGGTAGACAACTTCTACCAGACATCCCTGTTTTTCCCCATGCCCACGGTGATCATCTCGACCCTGTGCGACGATGGCAGCACCAGCCTTGGCCCGTATTCTCTGGTTCAGCCCTACTATGTGGCCGGCAAGGATTACTATGCCATGCTGCTTTGCTGCCGCAATTCCTCCAACACCGCCCAGCACATCCTCAAAAACGGCAAATGCGCCTTGAACTTCATCTCGGACGAGCCGAAGTACTTCAAAGAGGCGGTGAAGCTTTCCTGGCCCGGGGATAAGCCGGAGGAGAAGATGCCCAAGTGCCAGTTCCGCCTGGAAAAGAGCCTTTTGGAGGAAGAGGATCCCACCCAAAAGCGGCCCCAGGTCTTGACCGACGCCATTCAGGTCATCGAGTGTACCTGGATGCGCGAGCTTGACGGCGCCGAGTGCGACCGTCCGGGCGAGCTCAACGGCTATGAGGGCCCCTATCACGACTTCAACGGCATCACGAGCAAGTTCGGCGCGCATTTCATTCTGCGGGTCGATAAGATCCTGATGAAGAAGAAATACCGCGACGCCATCATCAACGGCGTCAAGGCCGGCGATTTCCCCAATCTGCCCGTGGACTACGGCTACCGTGACAGCAAGAACTTCTGGTACCACCGCAAGCCGCTGCGCATGCGCGCAGAGCTTTTGCAGATGCGCAAGGCGACGCTGGAGTCCGTGCGCTACGCCGCCGACCGGGCGGACGACAAGGTGAAGTTTACCGACGACGCGCTCATGACCATTCTCAACGTGCCGCGCGTCTTCCTGCCCCTGGTGCTCAAGGGCTGCGTGGAGTGGGCCAGAGAGAACAACGTCGAGCTCATCACTGCCGAGCATATGAAGATCATCAACGACAAGCGGTCCAAGGAAAAGAAAAAGTAAGGAGGAACAAACATGAAGGTAGTATTGGCCGGCGCCTACGGCAATCTGGGCGCAGATGTTTTCCGGAGTCTGCTCAAGGCCGGGCACCAGGTGGTGGCGGCGGACATGATCGAGCGCGATCTGGGTCTTACGGGCGATTTCCGCTTTGTGAAGATGGACGTCACCAAGCCCGAGAGTCTCAAGGGCCTGTGCGATGGCGCGGACGTGGTGGTCTCCACCGTGGGCCTTACCAAGACCTCCGCCACCGTGACCAACTATGAGATCGACTATCAGGGCAACCTCAACCTGCTCCAAGAGGCCAAGCGGGCCGGCGTGAAGCATTTTTCCTACGTCTCCGTCATCAAGGCGGACAAGGCCCCCAAGGTCCCGATGCTGCACGCCAAATACCTGTTTGAGCAGGAGCTCAAAAAGAGCGGCCTTGGCTGGACGATCTATCGTCCCACCGGCTACTTCTATGACATCGTCAAGGTGTTCAAGCCCATGATCGAAAAGGGCGAGGTCACGCTGCTCGGCAACAAGCCCGTGCACGCAAACGTGATCTCCACAGAGGACTTTGCAGACTTCATCGTCCTGCACCTGACCGACAACGGCAAATCCTATGACATCGGCGGCAAGGAGACCTATTCCTATGAAGAGATCGCGCGGCTGTGCTTTGCCGCGGCGGGCAAGGAGCCTGTGATCAAGCGCGCCCCGGCCTTCCTCTTCGACGTGCTGGCCTTTGTGAACAAGCTCAAGAAAAACGGCAAGGAGGCCATCCTCCGCTTCTCCAAGTGGACGCTCACCGAAGAGATGGTCGGCTCCACGGTCTATGGCGACATGAGCTTCAAGTCCTATATCGAACAGAGCTTCAAGGAGGCGTAACATGGGCTGGAGTTATTTGGCGCTGATCCTTCTAGTGTGCGCGGTGCTCTGCGCCGTGGGCTTTTATAAGTTTGTGTACTTTCTCTCCATCGGCTACGGCTTTGCCGTGGCGGGCGGCGGCGTGACCATCCTGGTCCTCGGCCTCATCCACGGCTGGACCGACGGCGTCCTGTGGCTTGCCGTTTTGCAGGCGCTGGCCTTTGTTGCCTACGGCGCGAGACTCTCCGGCTTTTTGCTGGCCCGTGAGATCAAAAACGCCTCCTACCGCAAAACACTCAAGGAGGCCACCGGCAACGACAAGAAAATGCCCATCTTTGTGCTTGTGACCATTTGGCTGTGCGTGTCCGTGCTCTACACCGCCCAGCTCAGCCCCATGTTCTACCGCTATTTCAACGGCGCCAAGGACGTGCTGCTGCCCGTGGTTGGCCTGGTGATCTCCTGCGCGGGTCTCGTGCTTGAGTCGGTGGCGGACGCGCAGAAGACCGCCCAGAAAAAGCAGAACCCCAATATGGTTGCGACCCAGGGCCTCTACCGCCTGGTCCGCTGCCCCAACTATCTGGGCGAGATCATCTTCTGGCTGGGTGTGTTTGTCGGCGGTATCAGCGCCTACCGCGGCCTTGGCCAGTGGATCATGGCGATCGTTGCCCTTGTGTGCATCGTGTTTATCATGTTCAACGGCGCCCAGCGCCTGGAAAAGCGGCAAAACGGCCGCTACGGCAAGGACCCGGCCTACCAGGCCTACGTCAACAAGACCCCGATTTTGCTGCCCTTCATCCCCCTGTATCACCTCAACTGACGCAAAGAAAGGCAGAGGTATGAAAGAATTCTCCGTTGCAATGGCGCTGGTGGACTTTATCCCCGTGCTTTTGTTTGCCGCCGCCGCTGTGATTTTGCAGCGCAAGCTCTACCGCGAAATGAGCAAGGGCGCCTTTGCGCTATTTGCCGCTGGCACCATCGATATCATCTGCGCCGGCGCGCTCAAGGCGCTCTATAAGCTGCTCTACGCGCTGGGCGTCTGCGATTTTACGGCGCTCGGCCAGATGTTTTTCCCCGTGCAGTCCATCGGCTTTCTGCTTGCCGGGCTTGGCATGCTTGCCCTTGTGACCCACAGCCAGGGCAGAAGGACGCTTGCGCTTGCAGCACCGCCGGTCTTTTCCGGCACGTTCGTCTTTGTGGGGCTGATGGTTGCCGGCCTTGGCATGATGAGCGCGGGGCTGAGCGTGCTGGCCGCCAAACGCAGCCAAAAGAAGCTGATCGTCTGGTTTGCCGTGAGCTTTATCTGCTCGCTGTGCATGGGCTACCTGTCCTCGCGGGACTTCACCAAGGCCTCCATGAACTGGATCGCAGAGGCGGTCAACGTCGTGGGCCAGGGCGCGCTCCTGCTGGGCGCGAAAAACCTTTCCGCGGATCAAGGTTAGCTCCCATCTGCCCGAGGCAAGACTGTTCCTCTTGTAAACCAAACAAAGCAGGCGTGGCCCCAGTGGTCACGCCTGCTTTGTCTGTCTGCGTTGTGCCGAAAAAAACCGTCGTCCCGGCGCGGCGAGAAGCGCGTTAAGCCAGCTCCAAAAGCCGCGCTTTTTCCTGCTGTGCCTCGATCACGGAGGTGTCGGTCTGGGCGCTCAGCCCCCATTCCTGCTGCAGCAGATCGAGAATTCGGTCATAGGTCTTTGCGGCCTTGGCGTACTCGCCCAGGATCTCATAGATATCCGCAATGCCCATCAAGGCGTCCTGGAAGCGGGGCCGCTTCGGATCCGCGGCAAAGGCGCGCTCATAGCAGTCGATGGCGCTTTCATATCGGCACGTTGCGGCATAGAACTGCGCGGCCTCAAACAGCGCCGCGTCGTTCTCCGGCTGCTCGGCAAGAAGCGCCTCCATGATCCGGTCTGCGGTGGGCGCGTCAAAGCGGGCCAGCGCGATATGGGCGCGATACACCTGCGTCAAAATGGGTTTGGCGTCGTTCAGGGCGCTGTATCGCGCAAGCCACTGCTCGGCCTCGTCTGCCCGGTGGTCTGCGATCAGATTGTCCAGCAGGTAGAGATAGGGCAGCGCGGTATCGGGGTTTTCCCGCACCACCTCCAGATAGAATTGGATGGCCTTGGTGTGGTTGGCCATATTCCAGTCCCAAACGGCGTGGTTCTCCGCCCGGTGCAGGACCCACTGGCAGCACTTTTCGCCCGGCGCGCGGCATATCGCCTGCTTTGCATACTGTGATGCCTTCTGTGCGTCGGCGTTCATGCGGTGCCAGTAGAGATAGGCGATCAGCTCCGTCGCGCGCTTTTGGTGCTGCTGCGAGGCAAGCAGTCCCTTCAAAAACTCCTCATACTCCCAGAATACGTCCTGCGCCAGCTCCGTTTCTGCGTCCAAGCGGTTTTCAATGCGATTGAGCCGCTGCTCTGTGGTCAGATCAAACAGATCGTCAATGCTGACGCCGAAAATCTCAGCCAGACGCGGAAGCGTTGTGATATCCGGCATGGCCGCTGCGGTTTCCCATTTGGATACCGACTGCGCGCCGATGCCAAGCTTTTCCGCCAACTGCTCCTGCGTCAGACCGGCCTTGAAGCGGTATTGCCTGATTTTCTTCCCCAGTTCCATCGTGTGTCCTCCAAACGTAAGGTCTTTGCTTGCTTGCGGTCTTATTCTACAAAACCGGCAGCCGGATTGCAATGGCGCAGCGTGCGAGTCCGGTTGCCCGTTGGTGGAGTCGTTGGGCGACAGCGGGCGGGCTTCTTCCAAAAGGCGGCCCCGCCTACACCGCGACGATGGCGTCGGTGGCAAAGAAGTACAAAAGCTTTTTCTCCACCGGGGTCTCAAAGATCCTGGACAGCGCAAGGCTGTATGCGTCAAGCTGGCCCTGATAGCGCCGGGCGGCCTTTGCCTCCTCGCCGGGCCGGACGCGGTCGGTCTTAAAGTCGATCACAGTCAGCTTCCCGTTTTGGAACAAGCAGCAGTCCGTCACACCCTGCAGCAGCACCTGTTCATCCCCTGCCTGGGGATAATAGGTCTTCGCGTCCACCAAAATGGAGAACTTGAACTCCCGGATCACCCGGTCGGCGGCGCAGATGGCCTGCCCGATGGGGCCGGAGAAGATGGCAAAGAGCTTTTTTGCGTCCACCACGTCGGCCTGCGCGGGGGTCAGATAGTTGTCCAGCCGAAGCCTTTGCAGCTCGCATTCCAGCGCCTCGACGGAACCGGTTTTGGAAAAGTCGAGATATTGCATTGCCAGGTGCATCGCCGTGCCGCGCTGGGCCGGGGTCAGGGGCTGCTCCTGCTCCATCAGCCGGGGCAGCCGCGGCCGGAAGGCAAGCGGCAGGGGAGCGGTGCGCCCGTCGTCGGCCTCCTGGTCCAGGCTCCGGCCCTTGAGCTGTGTGGCAGTGAGCTTGGCCGGGAGCGTCGTGGCTGTCCCAAACGGATAGGTAAAGCGCAAAGCGGCCTCCAGCCGATCGGGATCGACCTCGTCGCCGGCACGCGGCGCAGGCGCAGCGGCAGCGGCGGACGCTTGCGGCGACACGCGCACATACCGGATCTGCCAGGCTCGCGCCTGCACCGCAGCGCAGTCCGGATAGCCGCCTACGGCAAACAGCTCGCCCGCCTCCGTGCGGCACAAGGCCGCCATCAGCACCCAGTCGCCCATGCACTTGGCGGACGCCGCCAGCGCCGGCGGTACGGGGTTTTGCAGGCGCGCTGTAAGATCCGTCAGCTTTTTGTCCAGATGCTCGGCGCAGTAGCTCATGATCAGCCGGTCCTTTGCTCGCGTCATGGCCACGTACAAGATCCGCATCTCCTCCGAGATCGACTCCTCGCGAAGCTGCGCGTTGATCGCGTGCTTGCCGATGGAGGGAAAGCGCGTGTGGGTGAGCGGGTCGTATACGTTGCACGCCGCGCCGAGGGTTTTGTGAAACTGTACGGGGTTTTGCACGTCCTCAAGGTTGAACCGGTGCGACAGATCCGCCAGCACCACCACCGGGAACTCCAGCCCCTTGGACTTGTGGATGCTCATCAAGGTCACGGCCTGGTCGTTTTGCTGCTGGGGCAGGCTCACGCCGTCCTCCTTGAGACTGTCCAGATGGTCCAAAAACTGGTGCAAGCTCCGCGTCCCGCCCTCTTCAAAGGCCGTAAGGATCTCCAAAAACTGCCGCAGCCGCGCAAGCCGCACGGACCCGCCTGCCATGCTGCCATAGATCGCGGCAAGGCCGGTCTTTTCCAAAATCAGCTCATACAGCCCGTGCAGCGGCAGAAGCTCCGCCGCGTCGCGAAGCTCGGATAAAACCGTCAAAAACCGCGCAAGAACTGCGTCCTCCGCTGCGGCCAGACACACCGCGTCATACAGGTCCAGCTTTCCGCCCACAAGCCTGGCCCGTGCCAGCCGGTCTGCGTCCACCCCAAACAGGGGGCTGAGCAGCACCGAAGCGAGCGGGATGTCCTGGTG
>ONCN01000090.1 GCA_900316335.1 uncultured Eubacteriales bacterium
CTCCGTCGTAAACTCCGACCGCACGCCGCAAGCCTGGGCAAAGAAGCAGATGACAAGAAACATGCATACAGGCAGAATGACTGCTCTTTTTCTGACAGATCGCGTCATACGCTTCTCCTTCTGGTTTTTGAAATTGTTTTTAAAATGTGCATTATTCCCACTCGCTCCTTGAAAGCTTAACCTAAACAGTTTTGTTTGAGCGATATGGTACGTATTGTTTTGATTATCTGTATTCTCCATCGGATATAGGCTATCCGATTTTTTGTTGCCAATATGTTGCCATGACAGAAAAATTATTTGTTTTCTGGTCTGTCTTACAGGTTCAGCCTGTCAAGGAGCAATAACAAGAACAAGGGAAACTGACACCAGAATGTAACTCAATCTTTCACAATCAGGTCTCCTGCTTCACAGTTAAGGTTCTTTCCGCTGAATTCAAGTGCGCACGGTATGCCTCCGGTACCCTGGCAGGGATATTTGCTGGCACCATAGAAAGCGAGCTCCGTGATACCGCTTAGGGTCACATCCGAAGCACTGCCTTTGTGCAGCAGCCTGGCCTTGTCCTGGGGATCAAAATAACCGTAGACTACTCTTCCGCATGCATAGATGACCTGGGGCTTTAAAAAGCCGCCTTTTTCTGTCGTCACGCTCTCGACCATAAATACGGCATTATGATGATCATACTTTGCACGCAGCTCTTCTGTAAAAGCAATTGCATGTTCCAGATCTCTGCCAGCTTCCTCCAGAGAAAGTGCTTCTATGGGATCGTGCCGAACTTCATTCCCCTTTTTATCCCATGTAAGCGTCAGTGGGTGCATTACCCGGATCTTTCCAATACAGTGGCTGCAGATATGGCTGCCGGCGCTGAGATTTAAGTATCCTTCATTCGGAAGGAGCGCTCTGCCGCAGAGGGAACAAAAACCCTGCTCTATTGTCTTAACGTTCGCCATTTCCATCGCTCCTTTCTGTCAGTCGATATAGAGTATATCTCCGGGATAGACGAAGGACAGGGCAGACTCTACGAACAAACCGCCTTCCGTGCCTTCCTTCAGCTCTTTCATATCACTTGAGTACTTCCTGCAGTCCCCGAGCTTCCGGATCAGGAGATCTTTTGTACCTTCTGTCCTTTTGACCGCAGCCCGGTCCCGAAGAACGATATTGCCCATAAGGACACGCCCGCCGATACGGTATTCATCGCGATAATGCCTTTTTCCTTTGCTTTCGTTGTACAGCTTCGATATGCTGTCAACTTCAAAAATCGCTTTGTGGGTTCCGTACTTTTCCTCCAGTTCCTCTCTGCGTTTCGCAGCAAGAGCCGGTGCCGCCTTAAGTTCCTCATCGCTGAGGGAATCCAGCGGATCGATATATTCTACGTTATATCCGTATTCACCGGGCTCCTGCCAGAGAGTGCGAATCAGTGGATATACGATACGAAGCGAATCCGCATTGTGAAAGACTCCGCTTGCGTCCGCCCGTCCGCCCTGGACGGCTGCCTGCCCAAAAAGCGGCTGAATCTCGGAAAGACACATACAGCCTACCGCATCATAACCCGTATGCAGCATATCCCGGGCTTTTTCTGCACAGCCCATACAGATAAAAGCATCCAGAAGTCTCATGTTCATAAGTTTAGGCAGCTTCTTTCCACAAATCGGGCAGGTCTCCGGCTTCTCGACGCTGTCATAGGCAGCGATGGCGTCGGCATATTTGTTCAGCCTGGCACGGATCTTTGCGGCAGGAAGATAATCTTCTTCATCCTCCACAAATACAAGACGCACTTTCTTTTCGCACGCATTACAATAATCTCCATCTTTACAGATATTTCCCAGTCCCTTGAATTCTTTGCCGCACACAGGGCAGATTTTTGTTCCTATGAATGCCATACTAAACGCCTCTCTTTCAAGCAATAAATAACAATGCAAACCGCCGCTTCTACTGCATCTACAATACTTTCCAATATCCATTTTTTCTTGAACCGACTCGTTCAACATAACTGATGCATTTAAGCCGATTGTACTCTATTTGTAAAAAATTGTCAAGACTGCGCCGGCTGGGATTGGCGTAAACGGGGCGCGCTCGGTCTGGTCGCGCGCGGCATTCCACACGGCGGCGGGGCCGCGCAAGGGCGGGCTCGCGCAGGGGCGCGGTCTTCCGGGAACACCGGGGAGGCTGATGCGGGCGCTCCATAACCTCCCCTGTCAAGGGGAGGGGGACCGCCGCAGGCGGTGGAGGGGTAGGGCTCGATGAGAGCACGCTTTCGTAAAAACAGTAAGATTGGAGGTCAACCCCTCCGCCCCGGTGTGCGCACCGGGGTACCTCCCCTTGGCAGGGGAGGTTGAAAGGCGGCGTATGCCAAAACCGGCCTCCCTGCGTGGGGAGGCCGGTTTTGGCATGGTCGGGATTATTTGAAGTGGATCAGTGAAATGCTGTTGAACACAGAGACCAGCGTGTTGGCAACGGTGGACATACTCTTGATGAAGATGTCCAAGGCCACGCCCACGACGTCCTTGCGGGTGTCGCCGATGGTGTCGCCGGTGACGGCGGCCTTGTGGGCGGCAGTGCCCTTGCCGTGGCCCTTGATGGCGCCGGACTCGATGTACTTCTTGGCGTTGTCAAACGCGCCGCCGGAGTTGCCCATGAAGATGGCTCTGGGGATGGCCACGATGGTGGCGCCCACCAGAAGGCCGCCCACGAACTCCACGCCGAACAGCAGGCCGCCGATCACGGGGATCATCAGCGCCAGCACGGAGGGCAGAAGCATCTTGCGCAGCGCCTGCTTGGTGGCGGTCTGGATCATGCGGTTGTAGTCGGGCTTGACCTTGCCCTCGAGCACGCCGGGGATGGACAGCAGCTTGTCGCCGTCGTCGGCCATGATCTTGGCGGACTCGATGGTGTTGTCGGTGAGCAGGGCTGCGAAGTACTCGATCAGCGCGCCGCCCAGGATGCCGCCTGCGATGACCCAGAAGCTGGCGATGTTCAAGACCAGCTCAGAGGAATAGCTCGAGACGTAGGCCACGATCAGAGAGACCGTCGCAAACGCCGCGGAGCCGATGGCAAAGCCCTTGCCGATGGCGGCGGTGGTGTTGCCGACAGAGTCGAGCTTGTCGGTGATGACGCGCACGTCGGCGTCGAGGTGGCAGGACTCTGCCAGGCCGCCGGCGTTGTCCGCGATGGGGCCGAAGGCGTCGATGGAGACCGTGGCGCCCACGAAGGCCAGCATGCCGAGCGCGGAGAGGGCCACGCCGTAGATGCCGCACAGGAAGCCCGCAAGGATCAGCGAAATCGAAATCAGAAGAATGGGCAGCAGGCAGGAGCGGGAGCCGATGGCGTCGCCCTTGGTGACGACGAAGGCCTCGCCCTCCTCTGCGATCTCAGCCAGGACCCGGGTGGGCTTGAAATCAGTGGAGGTGTAGTATTCGGTGATGATGCCGATGGCAACGCCGGAGAGGATGCCAAGCACAGTGGCGACCCAGGGGGAGAGCCAGCCGATGCGGAAGCTCTCGGGCAGGGTGACGCCGCTTTGCCCGAAGAACAGCCAGCTTGCCGCAAGGCCGACCAGAATGGTCATGCCAGCGGAGATCCAGGTGGCAAGGTTCAGCTCTTTCGAGGGGTTGTCGCCCATTTTCTTCACGGCGGCAAGGCCCAGGCCGATCAGGCAGCTCAGCAAGCCGCCGCCGGCGAGCACGATGGGGAAGGATGCCGCACTGGTCAGCATGGCGGCGTCCGCGCGGAAGAGCATACCGGCGATCATGATGGCGGCCGCCATGGTGGCAACAAAGGACTCCAGAAGATCCGAGCAGTTGCCGGCGATGTCGTTGACGTTGTCGCCGATAAAGTCTGCCACCACGTTGGGGACGCGGGAGTCGTCCTCGGGCAGATCGTGGCGGATCTTGGCCAGAATGTCAGAGGAGATATCAGCAGCCTTGGTGTAGTTGCCGCCTGCCACGCGGTTGAACATGGCAACCACAGAGCAGCCCAGGGAATAGGTGGTCACGCGGATCAGGCAGGGCGTGATGCCGGTCAGGCCCACGTCGATGAAGCCGTGGCCGGACTCGCCCAGGGTCTGGCCGTTGACGGGATAGACCATGAGGATCACAACCAGGCCCAGCATGCCGAATGCCTGCACGGCAAGGCCGGAGATGGAGCCGCCGCACAGCGCAACCTTGACGGTCTCGCCGATGGATCTGGATTCGCGCGCCTTGTTGGCGGTACGCACGTTGGCATAGGTGGCCGAGCGCATACCCAGCACGCACACCGCGCTGGACATCAAAGCGCCAAGCACAAAGGTGACGCCGCTGGTCTTTTCCACAAACAGGGAGAAGAGCACGGCCAAAGCCACAACCACAATGGCGATGGTCTTGTACTCGGTGATCATAAACGCGGACGCGCCGCTGCGGATGATGCCTGCCATTTCCGCCAGCTCCGCAGTGCCTTCGCTCATCTTTTTGATGCGGACGTAGTTGAAGGCAACGTAGCAGATGGCGAGCACAATGACAGCCAGGACAGCATAGATAAGGGACATTGCTGATCGCTCCTTTTTTGTGATCTGCGGAGGAAAATTCCGATTTCTCCGCATTATAATTCTATTTTACCGAGGGGCGACACGTGTGTCAAGAATAACGGAAAAACCGGTCGAAATTCAGGGAAACACACAATTCTTTAAAAATAGAATTGGAGAGTTTGCCCACCGCGCCCATCGTGCGGCACACAAAACGCAAACGCCGCGCCCCTATGTTCAGCGGCGCGGCGTTTGCGTTTGTCAGGATCGTGTAACGGTCCCAGCTCCAAGGTGCCGCGTGCGGCCGTCGGGCAGCCGCAGCTCGGCGGTGCAGTTCGGCGGCACCGTAACGGTAAACCGGTAAGTCTCGCCCTGCCGCTCCCAGCGGCTTTCCACCAGGCCGTAGACGCTCAGATACCGGGCCGCGGCGTGGGTGAAGTGCCCGCCGGGCTTGGGGGCAATGACGAAGTGGTTCTCCCCTGCCACCCGGATGCCGCACATGGCGGCAAAGAGCCACTCCACCACGGCGCCCTTGGAATAGTGGTTGAGACTGCCGATGCCGCCTTCTTTGGAGTTGGGGCCCTCCCAAGCCTCCCAGATGGTGGTGGCGCCGGCCTTGGGCATGCTGAGCCAGCCGGGGACCTCCTCGTTTTCCAGCAGTCGGTAGGCGTACTCGATATCCTGCTCCGCCAGCACGTAGAGGATCAGCGGTGTGGAGAGAAAGCCCGTGCCCAGCCGCCAGCCGTAGCGCTCCAGGGCCGTCAGCAGGCGCTGTTTGGCATATTCGGTCTGCGTTTCGTCCAGCAGCTCCATGTAAAGCGGCCGCACCAGCTTGGCCTGGCGGTCGGTATCCAGGCTGAATTTCTTCGTGCGCACCAGAGCCTGGTAGCCCCGCCTGGCCTGCTCGGCGGTTTCGTGATACAGCGCGGCGTCGGCTGGCTTATCCAGCACGCGGGCGATTTGTTCCATGTGCCGCATCAGATAGACCACATAGGCCGTGCTCTCCTCCGGGTGAGGCGAGACGAAATCCGACACGGCAAAGGGCTTCACGTCGGCGGGCTCGGCCCATTCCCCGTAGGACTGGCCGTAGTTGGAGATGTTTTTCCGGTCCGACAGGCCGACTCCGGTGGGCTGTGCGGTGGGGTACCACTTGCCGAGGGTTCCCCGCTTGTACAGGGCGTAGCGGCGCATGCTCTCATAGGTTTCTTCGAGGATCCGACGGTCGCCGTACTGGCTGTAGATGACCCAGGGGATCAGCACGCCCGCATCGGACCAGCCCGCAGAGCCGTCCATGGGGTTCATATAGGGGTCCACCCCGCCCTTTGGCGCGATTTGGGGATAGCAGCCGGTTTTGTGCTGGATATCCCGCAGATCGTTTTCGTATTTCCGGGCAAAGGGGGCGAAGCGGAAGAGATAGCTCGCGGTTCTGGCAAAGATCTGGGCGTCGCCGGTCCAACCGTGGCGCTCCCGGGTGGGGCAGTCGGTGGGGACGTCCAGGTGGTTGTTTTTGGCAGACCAGACCGTGGCCTCGAAGAAGCGGTTTAACAGTTCATTGGAGCTCTCAAACCAGCCGGTGCGCTCCAAGTCGGAGTAGACCGCGATGGCGGTGAAGTCCTCGGGGCGGAAAGGGACGTCCGTCTCCACCAGCACGTACTGGAAGCCGAAGACGGCAAAGGTGGTTTTGTAGTCGTTGCGGCCCTCGGCGCAGGTATAGTCCACCTGCTGCAGCGGGGTCGTGATTTTTTTGTTGGAGCACTGGATGTTCTTCTGCGTGAACTCGCCGTCCCGGTCCAGCAGCTCCCCGAACCGGAGGAAGATCCGCTGCCCCAGCTTTGCGTCCACACAGAAGGACAAATAGCCCGCGATATTCTGGCCGAAGTCCAGCACGGTCTTGCCGCCGGGCGTGGTGATTTGCTTTGGCTTGAAGGTCTCGTGCTCGGTGACGGGTACGTTATTGGAGCAGGTGGGCCGGACGTTGTGCTTTGTCAGCTTGGCAAAGCCGTTGTACATGGGGGTGCGGAAGGCCTCGACGATCTCCCCGTCCTTGTTGTCGGCAAAGCGGATGGGGCCGTCGCACGACCACTGCCAGGTTTCGTCGGTGGCGACGGTCTGGCGGCTGCCGTCCGGATCGGCGAACTCCAACTGCGCAAGGAGCTTGGTTTCGGTTCCGTATTGGTTTTTCAGGCCCCAGGCCCCGCAGGAGCCACGATACCAGCCGTCGGCAAGCTGCACCGTCAGCTCGTTTTCGCCGGGATGGAGCAGCTCGGTCACGTCATAGGTCTGGTACTGGACCCGTTTGCGGTAATCCGTGTGGCCCGGCGTCAGCGCATACCCGCCCACTTTTTTTCCATTCAGCCTTGCTTCATACAACCCGCAGGCGGTGATATAAAGCCGTGCCTTCCCGGCAGGCTGCGGCACGGAGAAGACTTTGCGGAAGCAATCCACGGGGCAGCGCTGCTTTTTGTTGACCGTGTAGGCTCCGGTGATCCACTTCGCCGCCCAGACGGAGATGCCCCGCTCAAAGAAGGCCTCGCTCCATTCCCCCGGGGTGTCGCTTTCATCCCAGAGGCGAATTTTCCAAGTCACCCGCTCCCGGTCGTGGAGCCCCTTGGGGTACTCGGCCCACATGGCGCTTGATTGTACCTTGCCGCTGTCCCAGCGGGGGGTGACGATCTGCCAGGCGGTCTGCTTTGTGCCGCCCTCGACGTTCCACATGAGCCGGGGGTGCTTGAAATCCACCCCAAGGGGGTTTTTCAGATACTCGGTTCTCAGACAGATTGCGTTCATGGCTGCACCTCCTGTTCCATTCGCTCCAAGGTCGGCAGAATGTATCCGTCGCGCCACAGAAGCTGCCCCTCGTGATTGAGGTGGATCTGGTCTTTGCTGAACAGCTCTGTGCGATAGCTCGTCCCATCATAGGTCAGCGCCTGCGCGTCTACAAAACACATATAATCGGGATGCGCCTCACACAGGGCCTTGAGTTGGCGGTTGATTTCCTGCGTCAGGGGTGTATATTGGCTGCGGCCAGGCAGAAGCAGACCGCTCAGCACAACGAATTTTGTCTCGGGAAGCTTTTTATGGAAGGCTTCGAACATCTCTTTCTTATAGGCCATACATGCCGCGATCTTCTGCTCGTCTGTGCCGGAGCGCTGCACGTAGCCGTTGGAGCCGGTCTGGAAGAATACAAGACGCGGCTCGTAGGGATAGAGCAGACGGTCGGCATACGCAACCAGATCTACGTCCGTGCTGCCGCCGAAGCCGTGATTCTGCACGGGATAGGGGGCAAGATCCGATTCCATTTCCGTCCACAGCCGGAAGTTGGAGGCTCCGTAAAAGAGGAGTTCCCCCTTTCGGCACTCTGCGTCATATCGCTGCTCGATGGCGGCGACCTCTTTTTCCCAACCCTGAAACAAGAACCGGAAGGGGCCCCAGCCGATTTTGCGGCCGGTCACGGCCAAGCCGATCAGACTTGCGATTACAAGTCCGCCGCCAAAGCCGAGGAAGACGGTTACGCTCTTTTTCATGTTGCTTCCTTTCTGGCCCGGATCTCAGCCTGCTCGGCGGGGAGGTTCTTTTCCACGTTCAGGAATTTCAACACCACCACCAGGATGATACCGGTGATGACCTCCAAGCCCACAAAGGCGAAGTTGATGACCCCGTAGACGGCCTCCGGCTGCTGCATGGCCACAGTCAGCACACCGTCGGCGGCGGGCTTGATGGCGTCCAATGCAAGCTGAGCAGTCCAGCCGTTGGCCGCCAGGGCGGAGGCGGCCTCCGCGGTGGAGCGGGCGGTTATCGGCGCAATATACCCGCTTGTCGCCAGCATCCAGTTGAACACGCCGGTCATGATGCCCACCATGGCGACGGCAATGATGTTATAGATGGACATCGCCGCGCCGTCGATCCGCTTGTCGGTCTTCCATTCCAGATGGTCCAGGCAGTCGGCAAACAGGGCCATAAACACATAAGAGCAGGGCAGGCCGCCGACGTTCTTGATGAACTGGCCGATCAGCACGATCACCAGGCTGTGGGGGAACAGCCAGCAGATCAGACTGCCGACGGCATAGAGCACAAAGCCCACCATGGTGACGTTTCGCTTGCCGAACTTCTTTGCCAGCGGCCAGACTGCGAAGATCCCAATGCCCATGGGGATGCCGCCGATGACAGACACCAGCATCTGCGTGACGCCGTCGTTATAGGTGCCCAAAACGTAGTTGCAGTAGTACACCAGACCCAGGTTTTTCAGCGTCACGCCAACCGTGTACACCAGGAAATAGACGTACATGAGCACCATGTATTTGTCAGAAAACAGCAACTTGAGCTGCTGGCCGAAGGACAACCCCTCGTCTTCTTCGCCTGCGGCTTCCTCTGTCACGCGCTCCTTGGTGAAAAAGTACTCCAGCAGGGTCAAGGGCAGGGCCAGGATCGAGAGCACAGACATCAGCGTGATCCACTTGGACTTGTCCACGCCGATGGCAGGCATGATCACCATGGGGAACACCAGCGCCACCAGAATGCCGGACATCATGATGGTGGTGATCTGGTTGAAGACCGACAGGCCACAAGGCCTTCACCGTGTCGCTGCCCTCGGGAACTGTGAAGAGCAAAATCCCGGTGACGGGCAGCAAAAAGGCCGACAGCAGCAGCCAGGGCCGGGCCTTCCCCTCCGGAGTTTTGGTCCGGTCGATGATCTGCCCCATGATCACGTTGGTGATCGCGTCGATCACCTTGGAGATGATGGGGAAGACTGTCAAGAACAGTCCGCCCCAGAGCGGAGTGAGATTGAGCACGTCGGTGTAGTAGACGTTGAGATAGGTTGCCAACACCGCGTTAAGCAGCAGCGCACCGGCGGGGCCCAGCAGATAGCCGAACCATCGTTCCTTTGCCCGGACCTCCGGGGTCCGAACGGCACTTGCGGGGAGCTTCATGGATTGCGCCTCCTTGTTTGTTTTTCTGAGCAAACTATATCATAGCGGTTCAGATTTTGTCTTGCACATTTGTAAGAAATCCTGTAAAATTGTAATGAGATCATGCAGGAGGTGGTTTTATGCAGCCGGATTACGAATATCTTGTCCGCTCCATGGGCCGTCTTTCCGGCATCCCGGTCCGGGTCTACGAGGCAGAGGCCCTGCTTTGCAGCTTTTTCCCGGCGCCGCTGCCGAAGGATCCGATGGAGCTCTGCAAAACCGACGTATTCTCCATTCAAGGCCACGTCGGATACTATACCTCGCCCTTATTTCACTGTTACGGGGTACTCAATACCTCGGGCGTCCGCATTGTCCTTGGCCCCACCTCCCAGATCATAGCAAACGACCAGCAGCTCCGGGAGCTGGCCTTCCGGCTGGACGTGCCGAAGGAGGAAACGGCGGCCTTTGTAGATGGGATGCGGGCCATCCTGCCGCTGCCGGCGGAGACTTTGCTGCAAATGCTCTGCACTCTGAACCATCTGCTCAACGGCGGGGAAACGCTGGAGCTCTCAGACGTGACCATTGTGGACGACGAGCAGAAGCTCATCAAGACCCGGGTGGAGCAGCGGCGGACCGCAAAGCAGTATGACACACAGACCGTGTCCCGGCAGGCCCACAACACCCTGGAGATCGAGGAGCTGCTGATGGGGATCATCCGCAAGGGAGACATCGCAGCCCTCCGGCGTTGGCTCGCCCAGGCGCCGCCGGTCCAGGGCGGCAAAATTGCAGGGGATCAGCTTCGGCAGCAGCGCAATCTGTTCATCGTCACCGCCACCCTGGCCTCCCGCGCCGCCATTCGGGGCGGGATGCAGGCGGACGACGCCTTCTCTCTGTCTGACGCCTACATCCAGCGGGTGGAGCTGTTGACGGGCTACGGGCAGATCATGAACCTGCAGTACAACATGATCCTGGAGTTCACCGAGCAGGTGGACCAGCTTCGCCGGGGCAAACACCAAAGCAAGCTGGCCCTGGACGTGGCAAACTACGTCCGGCACCATCTGTCCGAGCCCGTCAGCGTGGACAAGATGGCCGAGGCATTTTATCTCAGCCGCCCCTATCTCTCCGCCAAATTCAAGCAGGAGACCGGACAGACCCTGACAGACTTTATCCTCAGCGAGAAAACGGAGGAGGCCAAACGGCTGCTTCGCTACTCCGACAAAACCCAGGCCGCCATCAGCGCGTATCTTGGCTTCTCCTCCCAGGGGCATTTTGCCAAGGTCTTCAAGAAATACGCCGGCATGAACCCCAGCGAATACAAAGCAAAGCACAGCGTCTGATCGGCGCTGTGCTTTTTGAATGGAAAACGGAAAATTGAGGGATCGCTTTGCGATAATTCAAATCCATTGTTCATATCGAGATATGAACAATACCGAAATTTTCAATTTTCCATTTTCAATTATCATTTTCGCAGCGCCAGCACCAGCCGCAGGACGTTGGCGGCGGTGCGCTGGAGCTCGGCGCGGGTGATGCCCTCGGGCTGGTCCAGGGTTTTGAGCAGGGTGCCGTCGGATTTGTAGGCCTTTGCCATGTGGCCCATGTCGCCGGGCATCAGCACGTCCACCTGGGATCGGACGCGATAGGCGTTATCCCGCAGCCGGGGGAACTCCGGGCTTTTGGCCTTGCGCATCCACCAGTCGGTGATGACGCAGCCGGTAAAGCCCCACTCGCGGCGCAGAACCGTGGTGACCAGATCGTAGTTGTAGTGGCTCCATACCCCTTTGACCTTGTTGTAGCTGGTCATGATGGTCCGGGGCTTCGCCTCCTTCACCACGATCTCAAAGTTCCGCAGATAGAGCTCCCGCAGGGCCCGCTCCGAGACCCGGGAATCGTTGGTGTTGCGCTTGGTCTCCTGGTTGTTGCAGGCAAAGTGCTTGGGGCAGGCCGCCTTGCCCCGGCTTTGCACACCCCGCACCGTGGCGGCGGCCATCTTGCCGGAGAGCAGGGGATCCTCGGAGAAGTATTCAAAGTTCCGGCCGCAAAGAGGGTTGCGGTGGAGGTTCATACCCGGGGAGAGCTGCACGTCCACGCCGTAGTGGACCATCTCCTCCCCCACCTTGGCGGAGAGGGCCTCTACCAACTCGGTGTTCCAGGTGCAGGCCAGGGCGGTGCCGCAGGGCAGCAGCGCGCAGTATTTTTTCAGCCGCAGGCCGGCAGGGCCGTCCGCGGTGATGATGGGGGCCACGCCCTTTTCCCGCAGGCTTTCAATCACGCCGCCAAAGGCGCCGGCGTTGCCCGCCACGCCCAGGCTGCTGCCCATCATGCCGTGGCCCCGGCTCAGGGCCTCCAGCTCCTGGTCGGTCAGGCTGCCGATGAACTGCTCCAGGCTGACCTCGCCCCGCCGGACCTGGTCCAGGGTGCAGCGCCGAGCCGCGGGAAGGGGCTGAGGCAGGTTCTCTAAAATCCGGCTCCGCAGCGCTGCGCTGGTCTTGCACAGCGGCGTGCACTGCTCCACGGTGATCTCACGCGCCAGTGAAAAGCTGCCCAGCTCCGTTTCGCCGGCGGTGAAGCGGTATTCCCCGGCCTCCAGCACAAAGCGGCTGCTTTGCTCGTCATAGGAGGCGAAGCACTTGTCGTCACAGCAAAGGGTCAAAGTCTCGCTCTCGCCGGGCGACAGGGTCTTTGTCTTTCCAAAGGCCGCCAGCACACGCAGGGGCTTGTCCAGCCGGCCCTCGGGGGCATAGCACCAGAGCAGGATGCTCTCCTTTCCGGGCCGTTTGCCGGTGTTGGTGACGGTCACGACCGCCTCTACCCCCTGCTCTGTGCGGGTCAGACCGACAGGGCAAAGCGCAAATGCCGTGTAGCTCAGACCGAAGCCGAAGGGGTACAGGACCTGCTCCGGATGACGGTCAAAGTGCCGGTAGCCCACGTAGATGCCCTCGGCATAGTTGTTGTATGCCTTGCCGCCGAAGTTGGCGCTGCTGGGGTAGTCCTCGTAGCGGCGGGCGATGCTGTCGCTGAGCCTTCCGCAGGGGCTGACTCTGCCCGTCAGCACGTCCGCAGCCGAGTTGCCGCTCTCCATGCCTCCCTGCCAGACGATCAGAATGGCGGAGAGCTTGTCGCCGTATACCTCGGCCCAGGCCATGTCCATAATGCTGCCCACGTTCAGCAGGACCACGACCCTGGAAAAAGCCTCTGTCACCGCGTCCAGCATGGCCCGCTCGGCGTCCGTCAGATAGTAGCTGCCCTGGGTGAGCGTGTTCTCCCGGTCCTCCCCGGCGGCCCGACCAATGACAACAAGCGCCGTTCCGGCAGCCTGCGCTGCCTGTTTCACCAGCATCTCGTCCAACGGCATCTCCGGATGACTGTAGGGCCAGTGGCCCCACCAGCCGTGGTCCGCCTGGTTGTCTTCTTGCTGTGTCCAGTCCTCGTAAGCCTTTCGCACGGTCTTGTTGACCGGCACGCCGGCCTTGTCCAGGCCCTCCAGCAGGCTTACATGGTAGGGGGCG
This sequence comes from uncultured Eubacteriales bacterium, assembly GCA_900316335.1. Lineage (GTDB taxonomy): Bacteria > Bacillota > Clostridia > Oscillospirales > Oscillospiraceae > JAFRPC01. The sequence continues at coordinate 12,906 of ONCN01000090.1, forward strand.
CTCACGTCGCCGCCGCTGCCGTAGCCCACGTAGAACCAGTCGAGCTGGCAGCGGCCGAAGACGGCCACCTCGGCCCCTTCTGCAAGCGGCAGCGCCCCGTCATTTTTCAGCAGCACGCAGCTCTCCGCCCCTGCCTGTCGGATCAGCGCCCCAATGCCGGGGGTCACGTACCGTTCCCCGCTGGCGGTGGTCTCCTCCTGCATCAGGCCGTTTCCCATGGCGGAGTCAATGATCCGCTGCATCAATTGCCCGGCCTTCTTCTTCCATTTTTTCATCGGTTTCTCTCCCTCAAGCTTCCAGTTTTTGTTGCGCTTCGCAAACTCCCGCCGCTCGTCGTCTTCATGCGGCCGCCGCTTCTTTCCCAAGCCTCTGCGAAGGTCTTTGCCTGCCGATCAGACAGCATTGGGCGTCGCAGCCTCCCTCCGGCACGCGGTTATGCGCTTTCTGCCCATGCGCCGCTCCGCCAAAGAGCCCCGCGCGGGATCTTCTATGGCTATCATAGCAGAGGAAGCCCGAATTGTCTTGCAAAATTGTAAGGAAAATTAAATTTTCGTAACACATCTATTTTTCGCGCGAAGCCGTGGCGCAGAGGCGCGCGTCGATCCATCTGCCCGCTTCGCCCCATTCTGTCAGGCAGTCTGCCGGCGGATCAATCCCCTGCTGCAAGACTACGTCGTTTTTCCCCATGTGTTTGCTTCGCGCTGCTTTTCTGTGAGACGTGGATCCCGCAGACCTCCTCCTGCGAGGGCATTGGATGGATTGTGTGCGGCCCGTGCAAGTTGCGGCGCAAACTGCGTTTGCTTCGTCGCACATCCTGTTTCAGCACATAAGCGCCGCGATGGAGCTGTGATACCGGCGCTAGGCAAAGGAGATATCCCCCCATCGCGTACCATTTGCCCGCGCCTGCTTATGGTGTTCTCTTGTGTGACAAATACCGCTTGTCCTGTGCCATACGATCCATGGCGGCTGCGCTCCTTTTGATCCCTTTTCCTTGCTCCCTTGCAGCTCCTCCGGCACAGGACATTGGGTGGATTGTGTACGACGTGTGCAAGTTGCGGCGCAAACTGCGTTTGCTTCGTCGCACATCCTGTTTCAGCACATAAGCGAAGTGATGGAGCTGTGATACCGGCGCCGGCAAAGGAGATATCCCCCCCATCGTGTACCATTTGCCCGCGCCCGCTTATGCTGTTCTCTTGTGTGGCAAATACCGCTTGTCCTGTGCCATACGATCCATGGCGGCTGTGCTCCTTTTGTTTGCGTTTCTATGTGTTCGCTTTTCCTTTTGTCCGCTTGCAGGATGTGACTTCATTCAAAAAACGCAACCGTCCTTTTCTAACCCCCCAGTCTCACATCGCTTGTAACGCCGCACCCCTCTCTCTGCGCAGGAAAAATAATCCCCTCCCCGCGCAAAAAACACTTGACAAACCGCCCCCGACCTATTATAATAACTCATGCGTTCGGACGATTAGCTCAGCTGGTAGAGCATCCGCTTGACGTGCGGAAGGTCGCAGGTTCGAGTCCTACATCGTCCACCACATCCCCCGGTTCCATAAGGAACCGGGGTTTCCTCTTTCTATGGTGAAAAACGGCGTTTTTCCTTGATTTTCATGCGTTTTCCGAACTTTTTGTAATGCTTTTCAAGACCCTTGTCTGCTTGGGTAACTGCGATTATTCCGAGTTGCCACAAAAGTTGCCCTTTACAGAAAAACACGAGGTAACACGTCACTGGTTTTTCGGGTGCATTTTGGGCGTTTTCAGAATCCAACAGCAGTGGATATTTTCCCTTTCTGGGCATACACCTTGTTCTGGATGAAGTCCTCCATACGGTTTGCGCTGTTGATCTGCATCTGCCGCGAAACATGTCCGTAAACCTCCAGCGTAAACGCAGCCGTCGCATGACCGAGGTTTTCCTGGAGCGTTTTGATGTCTACTCCGCTCTCAATGCTGACCATGGCGTAGGTGTGCCGCAGGTCATGCACGCGAGCATTGGGTGCGCCGATCTTCTTTACCAGACGCTTGAAGCAGTCATAAACCGTCCGATATGACAGATAGCCGCCGGTAGGGTTCGTGAAAACCATCCCGCAGTCCTGCCAGACTAAACCCTGCTGCTTCCGCATCTGCTCCTGGCGTTGACGCTGCAGCAGAAAGAGCTGCATCACGCTTGGCGCCATCGGGATGTAGCGCTTCTTCCCATTCTTCGGCGGGACGATCACATATTCCCCGCCCTTCTTGTGCTCCCGCTGGAGCTGCTGCTTGACCAAGATCGTCTGATGCTGGAAATCTACGCAGCTCCAGGGCAGACCGAGAAGCTCGCCCTCACGCATACCGGTAAAGATTGCGATTTGATACAGGTACTCGTGCGGGTGCCCCGGGAGCAGTTCCAAAAACGCCCGAATCTGCTCCGTGGTCAGCGGATAGATCTCCTTT
>ONCN01000126.1 GCA_900316335.1 uncultured Eubacteriales bacterium
AGCACCGCCTTTCCTGCTACGGGTTTCGTTTGTTTCCAGTTGGTACCAAATCCACCGTAAAACATAATAAATATCAAAGAAACCGTGCAGATCTCCTCCGCAATCCTGTAATTATCAAAAGAAATCTTTAACAGACCATCGGTTCCAAAAAGCATTCCAAGTATAATAAACGCCAATAAAACAGGAATACCGATTTTTGATGACAGCTTATTGAAAAACAGACACAATAAGATGATCACCGTAACGATCAATATGTAATTTGTCATACATTCCTCCTTCTTCTTCCATTCATACACGATGTCCCATGCCACGAAATCAAGATATGATCTGAATCATTTTCCCATTTCTGCGGCATATATAGACAAAATCATACCGTAAAACCGGCACAAATACAATATATGAATAAAACTCGAAAAAATATTAACGCAGATACCGGTAATATGTTAATTTTCAATGAATTCCTTTGATTTTTCTTGACCTTACGGAGGGTTGCGGATAAGATGATATGAGATTATATTGCAAATGCTATCGTGCATCTGCAATACTGCGGAAATATAACGAAGAAAGGTAAGGTTATTTTATGATACAGACAACAAAAACGCTTGACTGGGATAAATATCTGAAAACGGCTGCCCAGGTGGTTTCCGAAGGAATTGTGATGCTGAAAAATGAACATCAGGCTCTTCCTTTGAATCTGGATGAGGAGATTGCACGCCGGTCCGGCATGACCATTCCGCAAATCTTCCAAACCCGCGGAGAAGCGGCGTTCCGTGACCTGGAAACCCAAGTGATCCGGGAGCTTGCCAGCACAACCGGCGCAATTGTGTCAACCGGAGGCGGCGCGATCTTGCGGGATGAAAACGTCGCCGTGCTGAAGCAAAACGGGAGGCTGTTCTTTCTTGATCGTCCGCTGGAGGCTTTGCTTCCGACGGCTGACCGCCCGCTTGGGGACAGCCGCGAAAAGATCGCCGCCCTGTATGCTGCCCGCTATGACCGGTATCTGGCTGTCAGCGACGAGCATATTCTCGTTCACAGCACCCCGGAGCGGGCTGCTGCGGACATTCTTGCCTGTTAGGAGGTACGTATGAAGCTGCTTATTATAAACGGACCAAATCTGAATCTGCTCGGCCTGCGCGAGCCCGGGATCTACGGCTTCAAGAGCTATGCGTCTTTGTGCCATATGATCCGCGAGCATGCCAAGCAGATCGACGTTGAGGTTGAGATCTACCAGTCCAACCATGAGGGTGACCTTGTGGATCGTATCCAGGCCGCCTATGGCCGCATCGACGGAATCGTTCTCAATCCTGCCGCCTACACGCATACCTCTGTTGCGCTGCTGGACGCACTTAAGGCTGTGGAGATTCCAACGGTCGAGGTCCATATTTCCGATTTGTCCAAACGGGAAGACTTCCGCCAGATCAGCTATGTCCGGGCAGCCTGCGTCAAAACCATTTCCGGTTACGGCCTCCAGGGTTATCTGGAGGCGATGGATGTATTAAAGGAGCTTTTGACATGCAAATAACGGTTTATCCTTCTGTTGCCTCCGGTGTGGTCACAGCACCGCCGTCTAAGAGTGTGGCGCACCGGCTGCTTCTTGGCGCGGCCCTCGCGTTGGGTGAGAGCACCATCGAGCACGTATCCTATTCTGAGGATATCTGTGCAACACTGGACTGCATCGAGGCCCTTGGCGCGACGGTTCAGCGGCAAGCGGATCGCGTCACCATTCGTGGGACAGATCTTCAAGCGACGCAAGATCCTTTGGAATTGGATTGCAGACAATGCGGCAGCACCCTTCGCTTCTTGATCCCGATCTGTCTGCTTCTGGACAAGCCTGTGCGCATCCACGGCAGCACGGCGCTTTTGCAGCGTCCGCTGTCTGTCTATGAAGAGATCTGCTACCGGCAGGGGCACCGCTTTGAGCTATATGATACCCGCATTGATCTGCAAGGCCGTCTGCATCCCGGCCTGTATGAGATCCCGGGTGATATCAGCAGCCAGTTTGTGACCGGGCTTCTCTACGCCCTGCCGCTTCTGCCGCAGAGCAGCGAGGTGCGGATCCTACCGCCGGTGGAGAGCCGCGCTTATATCGATCTGACGCTGTCCGCGCTGCGGGATTATGGCATCCGCATCATCTCCATCGGGCAGGATCGCTATCACATTCCAGGCTGCCAAAAGTATCGTCCGCACCGAAGCGTTGTGGAGGGAGACTGGTCCAATGCCGCTTTTCTTGAGGCGCTCAACCTGTTTGGCGGCCGTGTGCAGGTGCGGGGTTTGCGGGATATCAGCAAACAGGGCGACAAGGTCTATCGCGAAGCATTTGCGCAGATCTCGAAGGGTAAGGCCAATTTGGACTTAACCAATTGCCCGGACCTTGGACCGATTTTGTTTGCGATGGCAGCATGTCACCGCGGCGGCTTTTTTGCCGGGACCAAGCGTTTGAAGCTGAAGGAATCGGATCGGTGTACCGCAATGGCGCAGGAGCTTTCTAAATTCGGCGCTGAGCTTTTGGTAGAAGATGAACATGTATGGATCGATCACGTCCTGCTTCACGCGCCGGACCAGCCGTTGGATGCGCATAACGACCACCGCATCGCGATGGCGCTTACGATCCTGCTGACCCAGTATGGCGGAGTTCTCAACGGCGCAGAGGCGGTGGAGAAGAGCTTCCCGGATTTCTTTCAGGTTCTGCGGGCGCTTGGCATCCGCTGGGAGAATACGACGCCGGCTTTGCCGGCTGCGGAGGAATTGGAAGATGGAATGGATCACTGACAGTCGGATTTTGATCGTGGGCCTCGGTCTCATGGGCGGCAGCTATGCAAAGGCGCTCAAGCGTTTGGGGTTCCATGTCACTGCGATCGACACAGACCCCGCTGCGATCGACTTTGCCTTGTCGCATCATTTGGTCGACCGCGGCTTCACCCAGGCGGAACCGCAGGTGATCAGCGAGTCGGATGCAGTGATCTTTGCGCTCTATCCCACTGTGTTCCGCCGCTGGATCGGGGAGAACCAGCAATACTTCCATCCCGGAACCATGCTCACAGATGTCACCGGCGTAAAGTCGTGCGTCGTTTACGATATCCAGTCCATGCTTCGGCCAGGCGTCGAGTTTATTCCCGCCCATCCCATGGCCGGACGGGAGCGCTCCGGCGTGCAGGCCAGCGACGACAAGATCTTCCGCGGTGCAAACTATATTGTCACGCCGACCGACAAAAACACCCCTGAGGGCATTGAGTGGTGCAAGGGCCTTGGCCGGATCCTCGGCTTTGAGCATATTGCCGTCATGAGCCCGGAGGAGCACGATCAGATGATCGGCTTTGTCTCCCAGCTTACGCACTGCATTGCGGTTTCGCTGATGACCTGCACAGACAATGCGCACCTTGCGGAGTATACCGGCGATTCCTTCCGCGATCTGACCCGGATCGCCCGGATCAACGATCTGATGTGGAGCGAGCTGTTTCTGATGAATAAACAGGAGCTTCTAAGGCAGATGGACATTTTCCTGCGAGAATTCCGTACTCTCCGCGATCTTCTGGAGACAGAGGACCGGGATGCGCTGCGTGAAAAAATGCGGCTTTCCACCCGTCGTCGGGAACAATTTGATGTAGAACCGAGGTAATCTTTATGAATTTGGAATTTGAACGCAAGCTGACGATCCCACTTGAAACCAAAAAGATGTACCCGCTCACGGAGGACCTCAAGCCGATCATTGAAGAACGGGCCCGTGCGCTGCAGGACATCTTCACCGGGGCGTCAAACAAGCTGCTTCTGATCATCGGACCATGCTCTGCGGATAACGCGGACAGTGTGATTGACTATATCACCCGCCTTCGTCGCGTCCAGGAAGCGGTCAAGGACCAAATCTTCATTGTACCGCGCGTCTATACCAACAAGCCTCGTACCACGGGGGACGGCTATAAGGGCTTGCTGCACCAGCCGGACTCCAATGCCCGGCCTGATATGTTCAAGGGCATCATCGCCGTGCGCGAGCTTCATCTCCGTGCGCTGCGAGAGACGGGCTTTATCTGCGCTGACGAGATGCTCTATCCGGAAAACCACCGGTATCTCGATGATATTCTTGGCTACGTAGCCGTTGGCGCTCGCTCGGTGGAAAACCAACAGCATCGGCTCACAGCGTCCGGCCTTGAGATCCCCGTCGGAATGAAAAATCCGACCAGCGGCGATTTCAGCGTGATGATGAACTCCATCACTGCAGCCCAGCACAAGCATACCTTCCTCTATCGCGGCTGGGAGGTACACTCTCAGGGTAATCCCTTTGCACATGCGATTTTACGCGGCTACATGAACAAGCATGGGCAAAGCCTGCCAAACTATCACTATGAAGACCTTCGCAGGATGATCGATCTGTATGCCGCTTCCAGCCTGCATAATCCTGCCGTCATCATTGACGCCAACCATGCCAACTCCGGCAAGGATCCCTTTCAGCAGCACCGCATCATCAAGGAGGTTCTGCACAACTGCAACTATGACCGTGAGATCCACCGGCTTGTGAAGGGCTTTATGGTAGAGAGCTATTTGGAAGACGGCTGTCAGAAAATCGGAGATGGGATCTATGGAAAATCCATCACAGATCCCTGCCTCGGCTGGGAAAAAACAGAGGCGTTGATTTACGATATCGCTGATCGGATCTGACCGATTCCGGCATTTTCGTATCAGTGATTACGTGATACAAAACGCTCCGTGTGCCGCATGATCTGCAGCACACGGAGCGTTTTGCGCTTTATCGCAGTGTGTTGATTGCCTGTTCCAATGCCTGCCGCAGCAGCAGAACCTCCTGCTGCGTGGTAAAGCGGCTCAAGGAGATTCGGATGGAGCCGTCGATCAGCTCCGGCTTCACGCCCATCGCCTCCAGCACGTGACTTCTGTGCCCCTTCGCACAAGCAGAACCAGCCGAAACATATACCCCCAAATCCTGCAGGCAGTTGATAAGCCCCTGCGACCGAACGCCCGGAACGCTGAGATTGAGAATATGCGGTGCCTGGGCTGCGCCGAGCAGAACAACGCCACTGAGTGCGGAAAGCTGCGTTTTGCACAGCTCCAAAAGCTCCGCTTCCCGCGCCAGGTCCTGGCGCAGCGCTTTGCTGCCTGCTGCACAGGCGGCTCCGAAGGCGCAGATGGCAGGCACAGCCTCCGTGCCGGAGCGGTATCCGCTTTCCTGGCCGCCGCCCAACAGATAGGGGGGAAGGCTCAGACCCTTGCGAATGTAGAGCGCGCCGATGCCCTTCGGCCCGTGGATCTTGTGTCCGCTTACAGAGATGAGATCCGCATCCAGCGTCTGCGCCCGGAAGGGTATCTTCAGAAATCCCTGTACCGCGTCTGTGTGGAACAGCGCATTCGGCGCAAGCCGGTGCGTCAGCTTTGCCATTGCGCCGATGGGCATAACAGAGCCCACCTCGTTGTTCACCATCATGACAGAAACCAGAATGGTGTCCTTGCGCAAAGCCCCGCGCAGCGCTTCAAGCGTGACCTGTCCCTGGCTGTCCGGGGCGAGATATGTCACCTCAAAGCCCTGCTGCTCCAACTTTTTCATGGGGTTGAGCACCGCGTGGTGCTCAATCTGGGTGGTGATGATATGGCTGCCCCGCTTCTTCAGCCGCTCCGCCGCCGAAAAGATCGCCCAGTTGTCTGCCTCTGTTCCGCCTGCCGTGAAAAACACCCGGTCCGGCGCAGCGCCCATCGCTTGCGCAGCTTGAAGCCTGGCGGCTTCCACACGCCGATGGGCTGCAAGGCCCAAATTGTGTAACGAGCTTGGGTTGCCCCAACAATCTGTCATAGCCTCCGCCATGGCCGAAACGGCCTCTTCGCAAGGCTTTGTGGTAGCTGAATTATCAAAATATGCTTCCATGCTTCCTACTTTCCCACGCAAAAACGCGCAAAAATGCGCTGTGTGATATCCTCCCGGACGGTTCGGCCGGTGAGCTCGCCCAAAGCGTGCATTGCGTCCTCCGCCTCTGTGAGCACCGCGTCAGGTGTGATGCCAAGATCCAGTGCCTCCAGGCAGCGACCCAGGCTCTCCACCGCGTATCGCACTGCCTCGGCCTGCCGCGTATTGGTCAGAATGGTGCCGTCACAGGGCAAATGATCTGAAAACAGCTCTTCAATATACCGGCCCAAGGCGTCAAGCCCATGTCCGTCCTTTGCAGAAACGGAAAACACCTGCACAAAGGATAGCTGTTCGGCTTCCACCACCACAGGCAGATCAGCCTTGTTGATCAGACCGATGCTGTTCTTCGCACGGTGAGCGGTTTCCATCGCTGAAAAATCCTCCTCGGTCAGCGGCTTGCTTCCGTCGCAAAGGAAAATAGCCAGGTCTGCGTCATCTGCCGCTTCGACCGACCGCTTTACGCCGAGCGCTTCGATCTCATCTGTGGTCTCGCG
>ONCN01000082.1 GCA_900316335.1 uncultured Eubacteriales bacterium
TCCTCTGCATTTAACTTGTTTTTGCCTGACATGATAATGCTCCCCCTATGATGACAGTGACTTTCTTATTTCACTGTCTCTCATAGAGGGAGCATATCAGGGTTCTTCCGGGGCGCAAAACATCAAGCAGACTGGTGATCCAGGCCGGACAGGCAGCCGAGGATCAGCTTTGAGAAGTCCTCGCGGCAGGCCTCGCCCATCTGCAAGACCTCCTCCTCGGTCAGGGGCTGGTCCAAAACGCCCGCCGCCATGTTGGACAGAAGACTCACGCCCAGAACCTGCATCCCCATGTGGGCCGCTGCAATGACCTCCGGCACGGTGGACATGCCCACCGCGTCCGCGCCCAGGGCGCGGGCTGCGCGAATCTCCGCCGGGGTCTCATACTGCGGGCCGGGGAAGTACATATACACGCCCTGCTGCAGCCGGATGCCGAGCGCTTCAGCCTGCTTTCGGGCAAGGGCGCGCAGCGCGGGGGTATAGGCCTTGGACATATCCGGGAAGCGGCAGCCGAGCTCGGAGAGGTTTTCTCCGGTGAGCGGGCTCATGGGGAAGAGCATGATATGGTCTTCGATCAGCATGAGCTGGGCCGGCGCAAAGTCCAGGTTGACCGCGCCGCAGGCGTTGGTGACAAACAGCGTGTCTGCGCCCATCAGCTTCAAAACCCGCAGGGGATAGACCAGCTCCTCCGCCGCGCGGCCCTCATAGCCGTGGATGCGGCCCTGCATGACCGCCACGCGCTGGCCGCCCAGTCTGCCAAAGACCAGCCGTCCCTTGTGGCCCGGCGCGGTGGAGACGGGGAAGTGGGGGATATCCTTGTAGTCCACGAAGATCGGGTCCTCCACCCGGTCGCCCAAAACGCCAAGGCCCGAGCCCAAAACCAGGGCCACCCGCGGCGCAAAGCCGGATGTTACGCGCTGGAGATAATCTACGCTCTCTTGGTAGTGGGAGAAGGGAATCATACGAAGCAGCCTCCTGTATTCTGTTTTTTATGCGGTGATGCGCCTTGCGCAGCAGCGCCGGGGTTTACTCTGCGCGGGCCTCCTCGCGGGCCTGCTCCCACTGTGCAAAGCTCAGATCCTGCACCGTGTAGTTGTCCCGCCCGGGGCCGTCAAAGTGCCACCACTCCAGCGTGGAGCGGGTGAAGCCCGCGTCTGTCATGATGCGGTTTAAAAGCGCCCGGTTGTCGGCCTGCGCTTCGGTCACGTCTGCGTAGTCCGAGTTGGCGCGGGTGGAAAAATCGTCAAAGTCGGTGGGCATATCCAGGTTCGTGCCGTCGGGGTAGCACAGCGTCACGTCCAGCGTGATGCCGCGCGCGTGCATCGACCACGGACCCGGGGCCGGCACGTAGGGGCTCAGCTCCGCCGGGGCGCTGTCGTGCAGGGCCTGCTGCACCGAGATGGGGCGGTAGGCGTCCCAGATCTTCAGCCGCAGCCCCTCGGCCCGGGCGGCCTCGCTGGCCTTGAGCACCATGGGCAGGATATCCTCGTGCACCAGGCACAAGACCCGGTCATAGTGGATCCGGCCGGTGAAGTTGTCCTCCGTTGCGTACTTCTGGTCGACGACGATGGTGTCGTCATAGTCTGTCACGCACACAAGGCCCTGATAGCAAAACGGCGGCTCCGGCTCGGTTGGCGCCTCGGTCGTGGGGGCCTCCGTCGTCGGGGCTTCGGTTGTTGGGGCTTCCGTTGTGGGCGCCTCGGTCGTGGGCGCTTCTGTTGCGGGCGGCGCTGCGGTCTCGGCAGGGTCCGGGAAGTCCAGCGTCAGGGGCGGCTGGGTGGCGGGCTCGTCCCCGTCCTGCGCCGTGCCCGGGGCGGCGCAGCCGCACAAAAGCGCAGCACAGAAAAGCACAGCCAGCAGTCGTTTCATCGAAAAAACCCTCCTTTTTGCCGCGCGCCCGGCGCGGCAGCGCCCCAATCAGAGTACCGTGAGGATGGGCAGGATCATGGGATCCCGCTTGGTGGTCTTGTACAGATAGCCGCTCAGAGCGGACTTGATGGCGGCCTTGATGGCGGTGTGGTCGCGGATCTTCTTTTCCTGGCACAGCTCCAGGGTGTCGGTGACGATAAACTTCAAGGCCTCGATCAGATCCTCAGACTCCTTGACGTAGATAAAGCCGCGCGTGATGATGTCGGGGCCGGAGAGCACGCCGCCGTCGAGCCCGGAGAGGTTCACGCACACCACGATCATGCCGTCCTCGGCCAGGTGCTTGCGGTCGCGCAGCACCACGTTGCCCACGTCGCCCACGCCGCTGCCGTCCACCAGGATCTGCCCGGCGGGGACGGTGTCGGTGAGCTTGCAGGTCTTGGCGGTGAACTCGATGACCTGGCCCAGGTCCGCCACAAACACCCGCTTGGGGCTCATGCCCATGGTCTGGGCCAGCTTTGCGTGGACCTGAAGCATCCGCTGCTCGCCGTGCAGCGGGATGAAGAACCGGGGCTGGATCAAAGCGTGGATGAGCTTTAGCTCCTCCTGGCAGGCGTGGCCCGAGACGTGCAGCCCCTCGGCCCGGTCATAGACGACCTCCGCGCCCTTGCGGTAGAGCTCGTTGATGATGCGGCCGATGGCCTTTTCGTTGCCGGGGATGGCGGAGGCCGAGATCAGCACCCGGTCAAAAGCGGTGATGTCCACCTGCTTGTGGCTGGAGAAGGCCATGCGGTACAACGCGGACATATTCTCGCCCTGCGAGCCGGTTGCCACGATGACCAGCTTGTTTTTGGGGATGGACTTGATCTGCGTGATGTCCACCACGGTGTCCTTGGCGATCTCAAGATAGCCCAGGTCCGAGGCGACCTTCAGAATGTTTTCCATCGACCGGCCTGTGACGGCCACCTTGCGGCCATAGCGCTTGGCGATCTGCAAAATGGACTGGATGCGGTACATGTTCGAGGCGAAGGTGGTCACGATGATCCGCTTGTCGCAGCCCTTGAACTGCCGGTCAAGCCCCTCGGTGACGCTCGACTCTGAGGGCGTGTAGCCCATGCGCTCAACGTTGGTGGAGTCGCAGAACAGGGCCAGAACGCCCTGCTTGCCCAGCTCGCCCAGCCTTGCCAGGTCGGTCATGCCGTCCGGGGCGGTGGGGTCGATCTTAAAGTCGCCCGTGAAGATCAGCCTGCCCACGGGCGTGTGGACGCAGAAGGCCACCGCGTCTGCGATGGAGTGGTTGACGTGGATAAATTCCACAGTGAAGCACCCGGCCTTGACCATGTCGCCGGGCTTGTGGTCCACCAGCTTGGTGGTGGACAAAAGGTCGTGCTCCTCCAGCTTCAGCCGGATCAGACCGTTGGTCAGCGCGGTGCCATGGATCGGGGCGTTGACCGCCTGCAGCACGTAGGGGATCGACCCGATGTGGTCCTCGTGGCCGTGGGTGATAAAGAAGCCCCGCAGCTTCTGGCGGTTGTTTGCCAGATAGGTCACGTCCGGGATGACCAGGTCGATGCCGTACATATCATCCTCGGGAAAGCCCAGGCCGCAGTCGATGACAATCATATCCTTGCCGTATTCCACCACGGTCATGTTCTTCCCGATTTCGTTCAATCCCCCAAGGGGGATCACTTTCAGTTTTTCTGCCAAATGAATAAATCTCCTTTTAATGTGATCATAAAAATATACTGTATGGTACCATAATACCACAAATCTCCGAAAAAGTATATCGAAAAAAAGAATTGCCCGGCCGGAGGATCCGACGGGCAATCAGGACTTGCGTATGAATTTCTCGCTGCACTTGGGGCACCGGATGCAGATCTTGCCCCGCCCCCTGGGGACGCGGACCGTCTGCTTGCAGTTGGGACAACGGAAGTAGCGGTTCTGCCGGTCGGTGAGCCTGGACCACAGAGTGGTGAAGCGGCGGTTTTCTCTGGCTCTGGCCTCAATGTCGCGCGAGAAGAAGCGGACGGCATACCAAATCAGCACGCCATAGGCCGACATATTCACCAGAGCGCCCAAAAGACGGCATACCGGACCCAGCCGGGAGAGGACAAAGCTCACCAGGCACAGGGCCACAGACAAAACCAGCAAAAAGAAATTCAAATGGTCAGCCCCGTAGCGGCCGGCCAAAAACCGGCGGAGGCTGCCCGATAAGCGCTGTAAAAAACGTCGGAGCATGTTTATCACCTGCCCTCATTATAAGGACTTTCCCCGTAAAATCAAGATTTCCCCCTCAGAATTTACGGATTGTTTAAAAATCCGCGCCCTTTGCGGCCAAAATCTGTGAAATAAAGCATTGAGAAATACGAAAGAAAATGTTATAATCAAAAGAAAAAGATTTTGGATGTGTATTTGTGTGAAGTTTGGAGCTTGGAACGTATCGCAGTACCGACAGGAGGAAGTGGAGCAGCTCCAGCGGGCCGGCTATGGGCCCCTCTGCGCCCGTACCCTCTCTGCCCGGGGCTACGGGGACGTGCAGAGCGCCTGGGACTACCTGCGCGCCGACGCCCCCCTGTGCTCGCCCTTCCTGATGAAGGACATGAAAACCGCTGCCGACCGGGTGCGCCTTGCCGTCGCCCGGCGGGAGCATATCGCCGTGTTCGGGGACTATGACGTGGACGGCATCACCTCCACGTGTCTGCTCACCGATTTTCTGCAGGGTCTCGGGGCCCGGGTGACCAGCTATATCCCCGCCCGCCTGGAAGAGGGCTACGGGCTCAACGAGCTGGCCATCCGCCAGCTCTACCGCCAGCAGGTCAATCTCATCGTCACCGTGGACTGCGGCATCACCGCCAACGACGAGGCGGAGCTGTGCCGCAGGCTCGGGATGGATCTTGTGATCACCGACCACCACGAGTGCAAAAAGGACCTGCCCCGGGCCGTGGCCGTGGTGGACCCCCACCGGCCGGACTGTACCTATCCCCACACCAACCTCTCCGGCGTGGGCGTGGCCTTTCAGCTTGCCGCGGCCATCTCCGGCCGGCAGGAGGAGCTGCTGGACCGCTATGCAGACCTTCTGTGCCTGGGCCTGGTTGCGGACGTCATGCCCCTGCAGGGCGAGGTGCGCACCATGGTGGTGCGCGGGCTCAAGGCGCTCGAGCATCCCGCGCGCCCCGGCATCGCCGCCTTGATGGAAGAGGCCGGCGCCGGGGGCAAGCCCGTCACCACGGGCACCGTGGGCTATCTTCTGGCTCCCAGGATCAATGCCGCCGGCCGCATGGGCCAGGTCGAGCAGGCCCTGGAGCTGTTTATGACCGAGGATCCCATCCGCGCGCGCGAGCTTGCCGCCGCCCTTTGCCGCATGAACAAGGAGCGCCAGCGCGTGGAGGCCCAGATCTATCAGCAGGCCACCGCCATGCTGCCAGAGGGCGGGCAAACCGACGCCATCGTCCTGGCCGGCGAGACCTGGCACCAGGGCGTGGTGGGCATTGTGGCCTCCCGCCTGTCTGAGGAATATCGCTGTCCCGCCTTTTTGATCTGCATGGACGGCGACAAGGGCAAGGCCTCCTCCAGAAGCTACGGCGGCTTCAACCTCTTCGGCGCGTTGTCGCAGATGTCCGATCTGCTGGAAAGCTACGGCGGCCACGAGCTTGCCGCGGGCTTTACCATTCTGCGGCAGAACATCCCCGCCTTTTCCGAGCGGGTGTGCCGCATGGCGGCCGAGTTCAAGGCCTCCGGCCAGGCGGACACCGCCCTGCGCGTGGACTGCCGGGTCGAGCCTGAGCTGCTCACCATCGAAAACATCCGCCAGCTTGCCCAGCTTGAGCCCTGCGGCACCGGCTGCCCGGGCCCCGTGTTCTGCATGGAGGATCTGCGGGTAGACCAGCTCTCCGAGGTGGGCGGCGGCAAGCATCTGCGGCTGTCTCTGGGCGGCAAGCGCGGCAAGCAGATCCCCGCCATCTTCTTTTCCACCAACGCCCTGCGCTCCGGCGTGGCCGTGGGCGACGTGGTGGACGTGGCCTTTGTGCCGCAGATCAACGAATACCGGGGGCTGCGCTCGGTGCAGCTCAACGTCATGGATATCCGCCCCGGGGCCACCTGTCGGCGGGAGGTGCTCGACCAGCGGGAGCTCTACCAACGCTTTGCCCAGACCGGGGCCTTCTCCCCGGACGACGCGGCAAGGCTGCTGCCGGTGCGCTCCGAGTTTGTGGCCATCTGGCGCTATCTCATCGCCAACAGCCAGGACAACCGCATCCAGGAGGAGTTTACCTGCATGGCTCGCAAGATCGTGCGCGCCACGGGCATGCCCCTGACCATGGGCCGCACCCGCATCTGCCTGGACGTGTTTGCCGAGCAGGGGCTGATCCGTCTGCATCACTACGCAAAATACGACGAGATCGAGATCACCACCGACGGCCGCAAGGTAGACCTTGACAGCAGCCCCATCATCCGCTCCCTGCGCCGCCGGCGGGGGGAGAAGGAATAGCTTCCCAAATCCTTGAAGAAGGGAGTCACTCTGTATGGAGACCTTTCAAGACCACTATCAGGCGATGATGAAGGCTATCGCCCAATACGCACCCTATACCGATCTGCAAAGCGTGGAGCGGGCGGTGCGATATGCCGATGAAAAACACAAGGGCCAAAAGCGCAAGGACGGCTCGCCCTATATCATCCACCCCCTGGCCGTGGCCGAGATCGTGGCCGAGATCGGCCTGGATACCGACGCCATCCTCGCGGCCCTTCTGCACGACTGCATCGAGGACACCGACGCCTCGTTTGACGATATCGCCGCACAGTTCGGCCAGACCGTGGCGGAGCTGGTCGAGGGCGTCACCAAGCTGACCCGGGTGGAGTTCTCCACCCTGGAAGAGCAGCAGGTGGAAAACCTGCGCAAGCTCTTTATGGCCATGTCCAAGGACATCCGCGTGGTGCTCATCAAGATCTGCGACCGCCTGCACAACCAGCGCACCATGGAATACCAGACCCGGGCCAAGCAGATCTCCAAGTCGATGGAGACCATGGACATCTACGCGCCCCTGGCGCACCGCCTCGGCATGCAGAAGATCAAGTGGGAGCTCGAGGACAGCGCCCTGCAATATCTCGACCCCGACGGCTATAAAGAGCTCATGGCCTATCTCGACGCCCACAAGGAGGAGGCCGAGGTGTTTATGGAGTCCATCCAGACCCGAATCTCCGAGCGGCTGTCCTCGGTGGGCATTCCCTGCTCCATCTCCGGGCGGATCAAGCACGTCTACTCCATCTACCGCAAGATGAAGTCCCAGGGCAAGACCATTGACGAGCTGTATGACCTGTATGCCTTCCGCGTGATCGTAGACAGCATTTCCGACTGCTACAACGTCCTGGGCCACATCCACGAGATGTTCAACCTCCTGCCCGGGCGCTTCAAGGACTATATCTCCACGCCCAAGCCCAATATGTACCAGAGCCTGCATACCACGGTCATCGGCGACCAGGGCATCCCCTTTGAGGTGCAGATCCGCACCAAGGAGATGCATGAGACCGCCGAATACGGCGTGGCCGCGCACTGGAAATACAAGCAGGGCATCGAATCGGGCAACGAAAAGGAATTTGAATGGGTCCGCCGCCTGCTCGAGGGCCAGCAGGAGACCGACGCCGAGGACTATATCCACAGCCTCAAGGTGGATATGTTCGACGACGAGGTCTTTGTCTTCACGCCCCGCGGCAAGGTGATCTCCCTGCCGGCGGGCTCCACGCCCATCGACTTTGCCTATGCCATCCACTCCGGCGTGGGCAACACCATGATCGGCGCGAAGGTCAACAACCGCATCGCCAGCTACGACGTGCAGCTCCACAACGGCGACATTGTGGAGATCCTCACCTCCAAGTCCGCCAAGGGCCCCTCCCGCGACTGGCTGTCCATCTGCCAGTCCAACCAGGCCAGATCCAAGATCAAGCAGTGGTTCAAGCGGGAAAAGCGCGAGGAAAACATCGTCCGCGGCCGGGCCAGCTTCGAGGGCGAGCTTCGCCGGATGAACATCTCTCCCTTGCTTTTGCAGAATGAAGAGCTGCTGCCCCAGCTTTTGCGCAAGCTCTCGTTTGAGAGCATGGACGATATGTATGCCGCCATCGGCTACGGCGGGCTGACCGCCATCAAGGCCGTGGGCAAGATCCGGGAGGACCTTCTCAAGGCCAGCCGCTCGAGCAGCGCCAAAGAGACCGGCCGGGTGCTGGAGATCTCGCAGCCCGTGCGCCAGAGCCGCCACAAGGACTCCGGCGTTGTGGTGGAGGACATCGACTCTTGCATGATCAAGTTCTCGCGCTGCTGCACCCCGGTGCCCGGCGACGACATCGTGGGCTTTATCACCAAGGGCTACGGCGTGTCCATCCACCGCAAGGACTGCCCCAACGCCAAGGCGGCCAGCGACCCACGCCAGGCGGGCCGCTGGGTCAAGGTGGCCTGGCTGACCGAGGACGAAAAGCCCTTTGCCACCACCCTTGAGGCCACCGCGGAGGACCGCGACGGTCTGCTCTTTGACATTGCGGCCTCCCTTACCAGCCTGCGCGTGCGCACCCGGGAGATCACCGGCAAGGACCTGCCCGGCGGCAAGTGCCAGTTTACCATCACCTTCGAGGTCAAGGACGTGAGCGAGCTGTCCAGCGTTATGAACAAGATCCGCGGCATCTCCGGCATGCTCCAAGTCAAACGCGGCCAAAACTGACGCAGCACGCCTGCCGCTGCCGCGTCTACGGCATATGAAGCATGGCTGCGCCATATTTTGTCAGATCCATCAGCCTTCCGCATTCCTTAATTCATTCCATGTTGGAATTGCCAAATTCCAACATACCACAATATGACCGCAGGTCATGCTTCATGCCGCGCAGCGGCGCTTCATATCGCGCAGCGATGCTTCATGCCGCGCAGCGGCACATCATTCCACCCAAGGGGGTTTTTCCATGCGTGCAGTCGTCACCCGCGTCTGCTCGGCGTCCGTCACGATCGACGGGCGGGTCAACGGGCAGATCGGACGGGGCTTTTTGATCCTGCTCGGCATCGGGCCGGAGGATACCGAAAAAGAGGCCGATAAGCTGGCCGAGAAGATTTTGGGCCTTCGCGTCTTCTGCGACGAGGCCGGAAAGATGAACCTCGGGCTCGAGGCCGTCCAGGGCCAGGTCCTGGTGGTCAGCCAGTTCACGCTCTACGGCTCTGTGCGCAAGGGCCGCCGCCCCAGCTTCACTGGCGCGGCCGGGCCGGAGCGGGCGATCCCGTTGTATGAATATTTCCTTTCCGCCTGCGCCCGGCTCGGCTATCCGCCGCAGCACGGCGAGTTCGGCGCGGATATGCAGGTCGCCTCCGTCAACGACGGGCCCGTGACCCTTTGGGTGGACACGGACGACCTGGCCTGAGACGGGATCCGACGGATCCCACTGCCCAGAGGTTTTTATGAAATTGTATTTATCCGGTCATTCCGACCGTTATGCGTTAGAGCAGCTCCAGCTCTGCCTGTTCCCGGACCAGCCCATGGAGTATTCCGAAACGCC
>ONCN01000063.1 GCA_900316335.1 uncultured Eubacteriales bacterium
CGCTGTAGGGGCGGCCATCGGCCGTCCGCGGAACGATCCCCCAAATACAACGCGCCGATGCAAATTCGTACCCGGTTGGGTTGCGGATTTGCATCGGCGTGTTGTTATCGTTGGCCCCTGCTGCGGACGAGCAATGCTCGCCCCTACACACGGATACGCACACATTGCAAGGGCGCTTCGCGACGGGCTGATGTGCGACGCGCAGCTAGTCCCTTGGGAGTTATCGACCCCTACGGGTGAGGCCGCTGCTACGGGAGCAGGGCGGGGTCGAACATGACGAGGGAGTGGTTGTCGCGGATGAGGGTTTTGTCCAGGACCTGGCCGGTGGCGCGGTCGAGGGTCAGACGGTAGATCTTGGAGATGCGGTAGTAGTCCTCGCCCTCCTTGGCGAAGTGGTGGCCCTCTTCGAGAAGGTCGTAGGTCACGTCCTCCCGGCGCGTGCCCAAAATGGCGCCGTGGAGCTGCTCGTCGGCGCACCAGAGCCGGAGCTGGAAGGGCCGGTCGGTGTCGTTGCGGACTCTGAGATCGATATAATTGTAGCACACCGAGGTCCCGGCGGCGAAGGGGACCCGTTTGCCGTGGTCCGGGGCCAGGGCGTCGGAGTGGTAGTGCACCTCGGTGACGGTCAGCGGGCTGTGGAGAAACAGCAGATACAGCGTGTTGCCCAGGTTGCACAGCCCGCCGCCGGTGCCGGCCACGAGCTTGCCGCCCTGGATCACGCGCCCGTCGCGATAGCCCTTGCGCCGGGAGGTCCGCCCCACCCGCCGCCAGAAGGAGAAGGTCTCGCCCGGGCGGATCAGAAGCCCGTCCAGCCGCCGGCAGGCGAGGTCGATGTTGACCGCCTTGTTCTGCTGCAGCACCGGGTCGATGCCGGGCCCGCGCTTGATCAGGCCCGACTCGGTGGTCCAAAGCGTCTCAGGCAGAAGCGTCTGGCTCTGGCAGGTCGCCCAGCTTGCGCCGGAGGTGAGATCGCGCAGATGGCGCAAAAGGATGCCCTTTTCCTGCGAGATCGCGTAAAAGACCGGGTTGCGGTCACAAAAGAGCTTTCGTTGTTTCATGGATACAAGCCTCCAATCGCTTGCGCTTGGGTGGTTTGCGCCGCGCACCCCAGATGGTCAGCAGCCGCTCCTCCACGGCGCGGCGCTTGCCGGGGTTGGGATCGCTGCCATAGCCGACGTAGCGCACCATCAGCGCGTCCACGCCCGCAAGCCGGGCGCAGAGAATATCGGTAAAGATCTGATCGCCGATGACAAGCGCCTGCGCGCGAGCAAGCCCCATCGCCCGCACGGCGCGCCGGCATGCGCCCGGCAGGGGCTTGCGGGCGTTGTCGGTAAACGGGGCGCCGATGCGCTCGTTGAAGCGCCGGATCCGGTCGGGGCCGTTGTTTGACAGCAGCCAGACCTGAAAGCCCAGCGCCCGCAGACGCGCAAACAGCGCCACGGACGCCTCGTCCGCCGGCGCGCCGTGGGGGACCAGGGTGTTGTCGATGTCAAAGATCAGCCCCCGGTAGCCTGCCGCCCAAAGCGCGGCAAAGTCCAGATCCTGCACGCCCGGGGCCAGCGCGTCCGGAGTGAAAAAATGAAGCAGCATAGCAGATACCGTCCATGTGAGATGAAAAGCGGCTTGTCCGGGAGGACAGGCCGCTTTTTGTGTGCCGCGATTATTCTTCGGGGCTGAAATCGTCCTTGCCCACGCCGCACAGCTCGCAGACGAAATCCTCAGGGAGGTCTTCCCACTTCACGCCGGCTTCGTCCTCATCGTATACCCAACCGCAGACATTGCAAACGTACTTCATAGCTGTTCTCCTTATTGTAATCTGTAAGAAACCTTACAAGCCGATTATACCATATCCGCGGACAAATGCAAGCACATTTTTCTTCCCCTCATCCGGGCGGCGGGGCGATGAGATCGCGGAGCGTGACGGAGCCGAGATAGTCTGTGACCAGGCGCTCAAGCTGCTCCCAGATCGGCAGGGTGGGGCAGCGCTGGGTCCGGTCGCACGGCTCGGCCCCGCGGCACAGGCAGGCCACCGGGGCGAGATCCCCCTCGGCGCAAAGCAGGATCTGCGCAAGGGTATAGTCCTCCGGGCTCCGGCTCAGGCGGTAGCCGCCGCCCTTGCCGTGGATGCCCTCCACCAGCCCGGCCTTCGACAGGTCGGTCATAATGGAGCCCAGATATTTTGGGGAGATCTCCTGCCGGGCTGCGATGTCCTTCAAGGGCACGTAGACCGCCCGGGGCTGCAGCGCCAGATCCGTCATCACCCGCAGGGCATAGCGGCCCCGGCTGGATATCAGCGCGCCCACGCTCAGACCCCGCAGTGGTCGCAGTCGTGCGCGGCGGGGAAGAGGCTCTCGTCGTAGGCGATGCCGTTTTTGTCGTAGTAGTCCTTCAAGGCCGCCTTGATGGCCTCCTCGGCCAGTACCGAGCAGTGCAGCTTGTGCGCGGGCAGACCGTCGAGCGCCTCGGCCACGGCCCGGTTGGTCAGCTTCAAGGCCTCGCTCACCGGCTGGCCCTTGATCAGCTCTGTGGCCATGGAGGACGAGGCGATGGCGCTGCCGCAGCCGAAGGTTTCAAACTTCACGTCGGAGATGGTATCCCGGTCGATCTTCAGATAGATCTTCATGATGTCGCCGCACTTGGCGTTGCCCACCTCGCCCACGCCGTCGGCGTTTTCCAGCACGCCCACGTTGCGGGGGTTGCGGAAGTGGTCCATGACTTTTTCACTGTATAATGCCATTGTCTGTTCCTCCTTAGTCGATGACAAATTGCCGTTTGCCGAGCATCAGATCCCGCCACACGGGGGACATGCCGCGCAGATATGTGACCACCTCGTCCACGGCGCGGATGATGGCGTCAACCTCTTCCTCGGTGGTGTCGCGGTCGAGCGTCAGCCGCAAAGAGCCGTGGGCCACCTCGTGCGGGCGGCCGATGGCCAAAAGCACGTGGCTGGGGTCGAGCGAGCCCGAGGTGCACGCGCTGCCCGAAGAGGCGCACACGCCCTTGTCGTCCAGCAGCAGAAGCAGCGACTCGCCCTCGATGCCCTCAAAGCAGAAGTTCACGTTGCCCGGCAGACGCTGCGTCGCATCGCCGTTGAGCGCGCTGTGGGGGATCTTGGCCAGGCCTGCGATCAGCCGGTCGCGCAGATCACGCAGGCGCGGCATGGTCTTGTCCAGATCCTGCACGGCCTCCTCCAGCGCGGCGGTCATGCCCATGATGCCGGCCAGGTTTTCGGTGCCGGGGCGCTTGCCGCGCTCCTGCGCGCCGCCCTCGATGAGATTTTGCAGCACGATGCCGCGCCGGGCGTAGAGCACGCCCACGCCCTTGGGCCCGTGGAACTTGTGCGCCGAGAGCGAGAGCAGATCAATATTGTCCGCATCCACGTTGACGGGGATGTGGCCCACGGCCTGCACCGCGTCGGTGTGGAACAGCACCCCCGCCTTGCGGCACACCGCGCCGATCTCGCGGATGGGCTGGATGGTGCCGATCTCGTTGTTGGCATACATGACCGTGACCAGGCAGGTCTCGGGGGTGATGGCCTCAGCCACCTGCCCGGCGGTGATCAGGCCCGTCTCGTGCACGTCCAGATAGGTGACGGTGAAGCCCTCTTTTTCCAGCTTTTTCAGGGTGTGGAGCACGGCGTGGTGCTCAAAGGCGGTGGAGATGATGTGGGTTTTGCCCTTCCGTTTGCCCAGAATGGCGGCGGTGCGGATGGCCTGGTTGTCGGCCTCGCTGCCGCCGGAGGTGAAGTAGATCTCCCGGGCCGTCGCGCCCAGGACCTTTGCCACCCGCTCGCGGGCGGAGGTCAGGGCCTCCATGGCCTCCTGCCCCGCCGAGTGGAGGGAGGAGGGGTTGCCGTAGACCCGGTCAAAATAGGGCAGCATGGCCTGGATGGCAGTCTGGCTCATCCGGGTGGTGGCTGCGTTGTCTGCGTAGATGCGCATGGGATGCCTCCTGTTATGATATTACCCAGCAATTTACTAGGTTGATTGCAGGGCTATTATACCCCGATCAACCTACTTTGTCAATAGGTAAAAGCCATAGGCACAGATTTTTACCGCTCCGGCCCTTGCAATCGGGGAAAAAACCGATATAATATAAAGTTGAGGGAGTAGTACCCGGAAGCAAACGACTTCTGTGCAAAGATTTTTTTGAAAAAAGTTCGAGTTTTGTTAAACCGGATCGACTTCCCGCGCGTCTATGGTACAGATCGAACAAAATGGAGGGAAATACCATGAAATGTACATCCTGCGGCCATGAAGTGACCGCCCAAGACAAGTTCTGCTCTTTCTGCGGCATGCCGGTCAAGGCCTACTTTGATCGTCAGTCCACGCCCTTGCAGCAAGGCCAGACTGCGCGCCCAAGCGAGCCCGCTCGTCCCGCCGCCTCGGATGCGGCCCGCCAGGGCTTCCAAAGCGCCTCGGATGCAGCACGCCGGGGCTTTGCGACCGCCTCCGGCGCGGCCCGCCAGGGGTTTGAGACGGCTGCTGCGGCAGCCCAGCAGGGCTTTGCCCAGGTCAAGGCGGCCTCGGCCAGATCCGCCGCTGCGCCGAAGACCGGCGCAGAGAAGAGCCTGCTTTGGGTCGCGATCGCGGCGGCCATCCTGCTTTTGATCCCCATCCAGTTCACCGCGATCACCATCGTCACGGCCCTGGCCGGCATTCTGCTGGTGGTCTTTTTGGCCATGGGCCGCAGGATCGACTCGGTGGAGCTCGCCGCGGTCATGAGCCTGTTTGCCCTGCGCTTTCTCATCCTCGACATCGGTCGTCTGACGGGCAGCTACCACTATGCCATCACCTTCTGGCTGGTTTTGAGCCGCCTGGGGACCTACGCCCTTGCGGTGCTGTGCTGGCTGATGGCGCTTGACCGCCTCCCCGACCGCTCCAAGGGCGAGATCGCCCTGGTGTTCATCGGCATGTTCATGGTGATCTACGCGCTGGCAAAGCTCGCGGGCAGCATCCCCGGGTCAAGCTTCAGGGACCTGGCAAGATCGTTCGGCCTCTACTTTGGCTGGGCGGCCTTCCTGGCGGTGTACATCCTGGGGTATTATACCACTCAGCGCAGCGCCCCCGCCCGGGCGCAAGCCGCCCCCCAGCCGCAGAGCACGGCCCAGCCGCAAAGCGCGGCCTGGCCCCGGAGCACGCAGCCCGCGCCCGCCGCGCCTGCTCAGAGCGCCTGGGCCCAGCCTGCCGGGCAGCAGACGGCGGCAGCGCGCAGCACCATCTTCTGCGAGATGTGCGGCACCGAGCTTCCGGGCGACGCCAAGTTCTGCGACCACTGCGGCGCGCGCGTCACGCGCACCCCGGCCCGGCCCGAGCCTGAGACCGCCAAGCCTGCCGCGCCCGAGTGGGCACAGGCTGCGCCCTCCGCCCCCATCTTCACCGCGCCGTCTGCGCCCGAGCGGGTCGCAGCCGAGCCCGCGCCGGTCCAAAGCGCGCCCGTGCAGAGCGAAGCGCCCGCTGCCCCCCGCGTCAGCTCGGTGCGTCAGGCCGGCTTTATGGCGCTGACCGACTACGTCGTCGACGAGAAGGTTTCGGCATTCACCTTTGCCAACGCCTACAAGGTCTATGACATGGAGGGCAATCTGGCCGGCGGCATCCAGCAGGTGAACATCTCCGGCGGGGCCAAGGCCGCCAGGGTCCTGCTTGGCAGCAGCATGAAAAACCTCCAGCGCTTTGAGTATCAGATCCTTGACGCCGCCGGCGCAGTTCTGGCCGCCGTCAAGCGCGGCGGCATGGGCGACGGCATCGCGGCCATGCGCAACGTGAGCATCCACGACAGCCGCGATCAGCTCATCGGCAGCATCCAGCTTGTGCCCAAGTTCACCACCACCGAGATGCACGTCAAGGACGTGCGCGGCGCTCTGGTGTGCGTCATCACCGGCGACTGGAAGGGCTGGAACTTCACCATCACCGACGAAGGCGGCAGACAGCTCGGCACAGTCACCAAGCGGTGGAACGGCCTTGGCCGCGAGCTGTTTACCAGCGCAGACAAATACCTGGTTTCCTTCACCGCCGCATTGGACGGCGAGCGCAAGCTGCTTGTCACCGCCGCGGCCATCACCGTGGATATGGTCCTGCACGAATATAAATAAGAGAAGAAAAGAGGATAAGAATATGAAGTATTGCAGCTCCTGCGGCCAGCCCGTCGGCGACGCCGCCCGCTTCTGCGCCCACTGCGGCGCAGCCCAGACCACCCCGGAGGACCCGATCGCCCGCGCCGCCGCGCAGGCCCCGGCCGCTCCGTCCGCCCAGACCGAGCCCTGGCAGAGCTGGAACCAGAGCGCACCCCAGGAGCCCTGGCAGGCCCCCCAGGAGCCCCGGCAGGCTCCGCAAGAGCCCTGGGCCCAGGCCCCTGCCGCGCCGGATCGCCGCTGGGGCGCCGCCGTTGCGGTGCTGAGCGTGCTGTATCTGCTCTTTGCGCTGATCCAGGTCGGCGCGAACGCTGTGTTTTATACGCGCCAGGGCGTGCATGGCAGCGCGTTTTTCAGCCTGGGCATGAACCTGCTGCTGGCGCTTGCCGCCGGGATCTTGTACCTTGCGCCCACCCGCCAAAAGCCTGTGCTCACCGCCATTCCCCGTCTGGTCGGCCTGCTGCTGTCCGGCTTGTCCATCGTGCTCATCAGCCATACGCTGCAAAATACGCAGGTGCTGCTGTCTTTGGGCATCACGCTGCTTTTGGCGGTCTTGTATCTGGTGGGCACCCTGCAAAAGCCCACCTCCACGGGCATTGCCGTGGCGTTTTTGGTGTGCGCGATCCTCTCTGCACTCTATAGCCTGGCAAGCGTCGTGGGCATGCTCCGCATGTTCGGGTATGACATGGACCTGCGCTGGCTGTATCTGGGCAACGTGGCGGGAAGCCTCGGCGCCATCTTCTATGCCGTGGCCTCCGCGGTCGCCCTGTTCCGGCTGCGCCCCAAGGCTGCGGCAGCCGCGCCGGGCTACGCCCAAGGCTTTGCGCCCAACGGCTATGCCCAGCCGGGCGCTGCCCCGCAGCGCACCGCCCCGGCCTATGGCCAGGGCTATGCGCCCCAGGACGCGCCCTCCGGCGGCTATGCGGCGCTGGGCTTCTTCTTCCCGGTGATCGGCCTGATCTTGTACCTGGTCTGGAAGGACCAGACCCCGCTGCGGGCCAGATCTGCCGGCAAGGGCGCGTTGATCGGCGTGATCGTCTCGGTGGTGGGCTCGGTGCTTCTGAGCGTGCTGTATATCCTGCTGATGGCCGGCAGCCTGCGCTATCTGTATTAAAGGAGGACGCACCATGTTTTGTGAAAATTGCGGCACAACGCTGCGAGACGGCGCGCTGTTTTGCACCAACTGCGGCGCGAAGGTCCAGCCCCTGGTGCAGACCGAGATCCCCAAGGCTCCGCAGCCGCCCGTGATCCCGCAGCAGCCTCAGGCGGCGCAGCCTCCCCGGGCGGACAAGGCCCCGGCGGCAAGCGCGTCTTCGTTTGCCCAAGCTGCCCGCCCTGCTCAGAGCGCCGATCCGTTCCGGGCCGCCGAAAGCGCCCAGAGCGGGACCATCCGGGCGGACGCGCCGAAAAAGAACCTGCTGCCCTGGATCTTGGGCGTGGCGGGCGTTGCGGTGCTGGTTTTGCTGGTCGTGCTGCTCTGGCCGAAGCACAGCTCTGCCGCAGCCACGGAGCCCTTGACGCTGGACATCCCCGACAGCCCCAACAGCGCCGGAACCGGCGCGGACCATGGCGCGAGCGCCGGCCAAAGCAGCGACGGATCCGACGGCGAGCGGGCCGACGAGGGGAACTATCTGTATATAAAGGACACGCTGACCTATCGCACCTATGACGACGAGTCCACCGATTTTATGGACAAAAACGGCCGGGCCCACCATCTGAGCGACGGCTGGCCCGGCTGGTCGATCCACGCCGCAGACGACAGCCGCATGGTGGTCAGCTATGACGACGGCGTGTATCTGTATGACGGCAGCGACTCCGGGCAGTGGATCGCGCCGGAGGAAAGCGGCTTTTTGATCAGCTACGACGGCTCTGCCGTGGCGCTCACGGTGCCCGAGGGCGACAGCCGCGCGCTGCGCCTGATCCGGGGCGACGAGCAGATCCAGATCGACGCGGGCGAGGCGTATTACCAGATGACCCTCTCGCCGCACGGCGAGGCGCTGTGCTATGGCTATGAGGTCGACGGCGAATGGAGCTGGTATCTGTGGAAGGACGGGGAGCAGACGTATCTGGACATTGACACCAGCTACGTCATGGCCCTGGACGACGAGGCAAGCCTGATCTACTACCTCGGCTGGAAGAACCACGGCTTCTACGTCCGCACCCCTGAGGGCGACCGGATGCTCGGCGCGTCTGACGACAACGGCCTGCAATCAAAGAACTTCAACTGCGACAACACCGAGGTCGTCTTTGACGACGATGGCAGCACCTATCTCAGCGTCCGCGGCGGCGAGCCGCAGCTTCTGACCACCACCTCCTGCTGGCCGCTGGTGCCGAACGGGACCCAGATCTTCCAGCTCAGCGCGGACGCCTTTGTCCATCAGCGGGGCATCCGCACCTTTGCCGGCGCCTTCTTCTCCCAGTACCGCACGGACACGCAGAGCACCGATATCCTCTATCTTGACGAAAACCGGGATCTCACCTGCGTGGCCGAGGATACCGCCATGTACGCCCTGGCGCGCGACGGCAAAACGCTGGTCTGGCTCAGCCGAGGCCGCCTTTGCCGCGCCGACGGCACCGAGGGCCCCTACACGCTCGACGAGTGCATGCTCCGCGACGGGGTCGCCAAGTTCCAGCTCACCGACGACGGCAGCCGGATCTTCTTCCTTGATGCATATCTGGATCTGTACGTCCTTCGCGGCAGCGGCGAGCCGGAGCAGCTCAGCCCCACCCCGGGCGAAACCAACTGGTATTCGCCCGCAAACGGCATCGCGGGCGGCACGCAGCTCTTCTATGCCGCCGATGGCCATGCCTGGCGCACCGACGGCGGCGAGCCGGTGGAAATCACGGGCGTTGCCGGCGCAGTGACCGAGGTGTACGCCAACGGCTGGGTCGTGACCATCTATTCCAACATCGGAGACACCCGCGTGATCTATACCTATTTCCCCGCGGCGGATCTTCTCATTGAGAGCAGCCGCTATTGAGCGGAAAAGCGAGGCATCCCACGATGAAACAATTCCACTTGCAAAAAAAGCTGTTGTGGCTGCTGCTGCCTGCGGCGCTGCTGCTGGCAGCGGGGCTGTATCTGCTGCTGCGGCCCAAGGCGGCCCCCACCGGAAACTACGCCGAGCGGGTCGACTCGGTGGCGCAGTATGAGAGCCACTGGATGAGCCAGTTTGAAAACAAGGACGGCCTGATCTCCCACCTGGGCCACAGCGCGGGCTACGCAGTCTTCTGCGCCGACGGGTCAAAGGGCATGGTGGTCTCCGACACGGGGCTGTATTACTACGACGGCACCGAAGCGGGCGTGCAGCTCAACGACGACGCGGGCTTCACCGTGCTGTCCTACGACGGCAGTACGGTGCTCTATACCGTGGCCACGGATAAGACCATGCACCCGCGCCTGCTCTGCTATCGCAGCGGCAAGACCACCGAGATCGACTATCTCGACCAGCTCTATGCCATCACCCTTTCGCCCACGGGCAAGACCGCCTGCTACACCGCCATCGACGGCAGCACGGTTTACGGCCATCTTCTGAAAAACGGCAGGGACGAGCGCTTCGATCTCAACAGCGACTATCTCACCGCCATCACCGACGACGGCAGCCTGCGCTATTACTACGGCCTGGAGCCCGAGGGCTTCTACGTTCTCACGCCAAGCGGCGTCGTCACCCTGAGCCCGGATCCAGAGAGCTACCGCAGACAGATCTACTTCAACTGCGACAACACCCAGGTTTTGTTCTACGACGGCGGCGACACCTGGCTCAGCACCGACGGGGCCGAGCCCGTCCGTTTGTGCGAGGGCGAGGCCAAGCCCCTGCTGCCCTACAACACCCAGACCTTTACCCTCCGCGACGACGGACTGGTCAAGGCGCTGGGCGTCAAGGATTTCCATGGCACCTTCCTGTGCCTGCAGCAGCCCGGGGGCGACGCGATCCTTCGCATCGAGCCGGACGATACCGTCAAGGCCGTCTGCAACGGCGTGCAGAGCTGCGGCCTGTGCGCAGACGGGCACACCCTGGCCTATCTGATGGACCGCACGTTATACGTGCAGGATACAGACGGCGGCGCGGTGCAGACTGTGCTTGACGACGCCGAGGCCTTCCAGATGAGCCGGGACGGCAGCAAGCTCTATGCCTTGCTGCACGGCGAGCTGTATCTGTGCGCCGGCGGCGAGGTCCGGCTTCTGGACAGCGAGGTGCCAGACCAGGGCTGGCTGGACGACCCGTTCTATTCTGTCACCGGCGGCGATACCTTATATTATGCCAAGCCCGACGGCCTGTATTCTGAGCAGGACGGCGCGCCGAAGCTGGCCGTCGGCTATCAGGGCGTGCCCACCCATGTGTGGGCGGACGCCTTCTCGGTCAGCTTCTACACCGAGGACGACGCCACCGAGCGCTTCTACCGTCTGCTGGCAGACGGGAAGGTCTCCATCCTGGACAGCCATCGAAAGGACTGATTGCATGGCCATCGACACCTATGAGCAGGCGCTGGTCCACGCCGCCAAGCACGGCAACCAGACCGCCTTTTCCGAGCTGTATGAGAGCTACTATGCCAAGGTCTACGCTCTGGCCCGGATGACCCTGCAAAACGACCACGACGCCGAGGACGCCCTGCAGGCCGCCTTTATAAAGGCCTGGCAGAGCCTGCCGCAGCTTGCGGACAACGGCGCGTTCAACACCTGGCTGCAGCGCATCACGGTAAACGAGTGCTATTCCATGCTCCGCCGCCGCACGCCTGAGCCCATGGAGGACGAACGGCTCTATGCCGCCGCAGACGACGAGCGGGCCGCCGAGCTGCTGTTGCCCGAGGACTACGCCCAGCGCGAGGATCTGCGCCAGCGGCTTTGGGCCATCATCCAGAGCCTCAGCCAGGTCCAGCGGCAGAGCATCGTTTTGTTTTACTATGACCAGCTCACCGTCGAGCAGATCGCTCAGGTCATGGACTGCAGCCCCGGCACCGTGAAGTCGCGGCTGTATCTGGCCCGCCGGGCCATCCGCACCGAGATCGAAGAGCAGGAGCGCCGCTCCGGCCAGTCCTTCTACGGCGCGGCCACGCTGCCTTTGGGTCAGCTTCTGGTGCGCGAGCTGGACGCAGGCGCCCTGCCCAGACAGACGGCCCTTGGGATCTTGCAGCAGATCCTGGCCTCCGCGGGCGGCGCTGCCGCCGCGGGCGCGGCGGTCTCCGCCTCCTCAGGCGCCCTTGCCGGGACCACCGTGTGG
This sequence comes from uncultured Eubacteriales bacterium, assembly GCA_900316335.1. Lineage (GTDB taxonomy): Bacteria > Bacillota > Clostridia > Oscillospirales > Oscillospiraceae > JAFRPC01. Next base: position 11,350 of record ONCN01000063.1, read on the forward strand.
AAGATCATCGGCGCGATTGCCCTGGGCGCGGCGATTTTGGTCGGCGCAGGGCTGGGCATCCGCCATCTGACGCGCCGCGCAGAGCCTGCCCAGACCGAGCCGGAGCCCTCGCTCAGCCTGAGCTTCCCCGACCAGACCGCGCCTTCGGCCGAGCCCGCCCCAGACCCCGCCCCGGCGTATCGGGGCTATCTGGAGCTGCTGTATCGGCGCGAGGACGCCATCAAGGCCTATCCCTGGTATCCCCAGGGCGAGGACAACGCCGTGGTGAACTT
>ONCN01000179.1 GCA_900316335.1 uncultured Eubacteriales bacterium
GCCTGCATCGGTGACAGCATCACCTACGGCCACGACCCTGCCACAAACGGCGCAACGCAGATCAAAAACAACTGGCCCACCGTTTTGGGCCAGATCCTGGGCGAAGAGTACGACGTGCGCAACTTCGGCCAGAACGGTATCACCCTGAGCAAGTCCGGTGGCACGCCGGTCTGGAACATTGCAAAATTCACCCAGAGCAAGGACTTCCTGCCCGACTACGTGATCATCATGCTCGGCACCAACGACTCCCCCGGCTCTGACAGCGCCGAAAAGCAGGCCTCCTTGAAGCAGGACCTGCGGGATCTTGTGGCCGAGTATCGTGCCCTCGAGTCCAAGCCGGAGGTCTATATCGCAACCTCCGCCACCGCGTTCAACGATGGCGGCTTTGGCTTGCCCCCTGCAAATATCCACAACTACATCGTCCCCCTGCAAAAGGAAGTCGCCGCAGAGCTCGGCTGCACGCTGATCGACGTGCATGCGCTTACCGCCGATATGGGGGCAAACTTCCCCGACAACATCCACCCCAACGAGGCCGGCCATGCGGCCATCGGCCAGTACGTTGCCACCTTCTTTGAAAAGCCTGTCGCCTCCGACGGCAAGCCCATCTACGAAGACACCTCCTATTCCTTTGCCGAGCGCGCTGCCGACCTGGTGGCCCGCATGAGCATGCAGCAGAAGGCGTCTCAGCTCGTCGAGCGTGCGGCGGCCATCCCCGCCTCTCAGCTCGGCGGCGGCGCGCTGAACACCAAGGCCACAAAGGATCTCAGCCACTACTCCTGGTGGGCAGAGGCCCTGCACGGCCTTCTGCGCGACAACGAAAACCCCCAGTCTGAGGGCACCAAGGACAACGTCAGCTACGCCCAGAGCCTGACCATGGGCTCCACCTGGAACCCCGCGCTCTACTACGAAGGCGCAACGCTGATCTCCGACGAGATCCGCGAGCGCTCCCGCAAAAACGATCTGGGCAACTGTATCAACCTGAACTTCTATTCGCCCACGGTCAACATGCAGCGCGATCCCCGCTGGGGCCGCAACGAGGAGTCCTACTCTGAGGATCCCTTCCTCACCGCTACGATGGGCACCCAGTTTGTCCTCGGCATGGAGGGCAAGGACCAGGACGGCAACCCCCTGGATCCCAACGGCTATCTCAAAACGCTGACCACCATCAAGCACTATACCGCCAACAACACCGAGGCCATCCGTACCAGCGGCGGCGCCGACAACGTGGATCTGCGCGCGCTGCGCGAATATTACGTTGCGCCTTACCGCGACGTCATCCAGGCCTCCGACGTGCGCTCGGTCATGACTGCCTACAGCTACGTCAACAAGGAGCCCTGCTCTTACAGCTCCTACCTCATGGACACGCTGCTGCGTGAGACCTTCGGCTTCACCGGCCATATCACCTCCGACTGTGACTCGGCCAAGACCATCACGAACCTCAACTACACCAACCCCCGTACGGGCAAGAAGCTCACCGCGGTTGAGCAGATGGCCGGCGCGCTGGCACACGGCGAGGATCTGGAGTGCAACAGCGGCATCTCCGCCAGCGTCGGCGACTACAACCAGCTTGCCTCCCAGATGATCGGCCAGGCTGTGCAGACGGACAAGGGCACCTTCACCGAAAACACCCTGGATATCTCGGTCCACCGTCTGATGACTGCCCGTATCTCCACGGGCGAGCTCGATGAGAACAACCCCTACACCATCGCCGCCAACGAGCGCATGGCCGACCAGGCCGCCCGGGGCATCAACAACTACACCCCCGAGCGCATCGCGGTTGTAGACAAGGAGGTCGAAGAGGGCGTCGTTATGCTGAAAAACGACGGCATCCTGCCCCTGCAGATCCCCAAGACCGGCGAGTACAAGGTCGTCATCATCGGCGCGCACCAGACCGACTCCTACCTCGGCCTGTATTCCTCCGAGCAGCGCCATGCGGTCGACGACAAGTGGCGCATCTGGATCGGCCCCGGCATTGAGCAGGCCATCAAGGACATCAACCCCAACGCCACCGTCACCCGCATCAACTCCAACACCATCTCCAACGAAGACGCCATCAAGGCCGCCAACGCGGTCATCGTGGTCACCGGCACCGGCAACAGATACTCCGCCGAGGGCAGAGACCGCAGCACCATCGCCCTGCCCGACAACCAGGCCACTTTGATTTCCAACGTCGGCAAGCTCAACCCCAACACCATCGCCATCATGGAGACCTGCGGTCCCATGCAGGTCACCACCTTTGAAAACGACGTCAAGGCCATCCTGTGGTCCAGCTACGGCGGCATCCGCAAGGGCATCGGCTTTGCCCACGTCATCACCGGCCAGGTCAACCCCTCCGGCCACCTCACCGCCACCTGGTTCCAGAAGGACGCCGATATGCCCGGCATCCGCGACTACAACCTCTATGCCACGGGCGGCAGCCACGGCCGCACCTATATGTATTACGACGGCACCGTGCCCGTGTCCTATCCGTTTGGCTATGGCCTGAGCTACACCACCTTTGCCTATTCCAACCTCAAGATCGACAAGACCGCCTACGACGCCAACGACACCGTCAAGGTGAGCTTTGACGTCAAGAATACCGGCTCGGTTGCCGGCAAGGAGGTCGCCCAGCTCTATATCGCCCAGCCCGATGCGCCGGCAGAGCTCCTGCGGCCCATCCGCCGCCTCGAGGGCTTTGAAAAGATCGAGCTCCAGCCCGGCGAAACCAAGACTGTCTCGCTCGAGGTCAAGATCCCCGATCTGGCCTTCTACAACGAGCAGAAGGATCAGCTTGAGGTCGATACCGGCAAATACCAGGTCCAGGTTGGCGAGGACAGCGCCCATGCCGATCTCAAGGCCGACTTCACCGTTTCTGGCGCCATGGAGGAATATCCCGTGGTCCTCACGGCCAAGCCCAACCAGACCGGCGACGACGCGCTCGGCGTTGAACAGCGTCTGATCTTCGATAAGGGCGTCACCGTGGATCCGCAGCTCACCGTGGCCATGAACAACGAAAAGCTCTATGGCTACATCATCAAAGAGCAGACCTCCATCATCAAGTCCCTCAAGTCCACCCCGCTGCCCGAGGGCATGACCTTCACCTACACCTCCAACCGGCCCGAGGTCGCCAAGGTTGAAAACGGCGTCATCAAGACCGTCGGCCCCGGCGTTGCCACCATCACCGTCACCGGCACGCTCAACGGCCACACCGTCACCACCGACTTTGTGGTCTACGTCATGTCCAACGTCAAGCTCTCCGGCATCACCGTGGATGGCGAACCGCTTGCCAAGTTCAACCCCGACAAGCTGACCTACAACATGACCCTCGAGTCCAAGGGCCATATCCCCGTGGTGGAAGCCACCGCGACCAACCCCGATCTCAAGGTCGTCGTCCGCCAGGCCAAGTCCCTGCCCGGCTCTGCGACCATCATCGTCACCGACCCCGACTCCGGCGTGCGCGCGGTGTATGAGATCAACTTCAAGGTCAAGGCAGTCGCCAGCGCCTCCACCGAGATCGACTTCTCCCTGCAGGCCGACGCCGGCAAGTACGAGATCGTCGGTCAGACCCAGAGCGAGATCGGCGAGGACGGCCTGCCCCTGATTGCGACCCGTAACTCCATCGAGCCCGTCAAGGGCCAGAACACCGGCGAGCAGGCCACCACGCCCGAGGACCTGGTGAAGGTTCCTGTCTCCGGCGACTGGACTGCCAGCCTGGAGGTCGAGTTCGACAGCACCGGCGCTTCCAAC
>ONCN01000008.1:0-3985 GCA_900316335.1 uncultured Eubacteriales bacterium
ACAGAGCCCGTCTTGCCCGCCTTGGGGCGGAAGCGCAGGCTCACGCGGTCGCCTGCGGCAAAGCGGCCGAACCAGCGAAGATAGCCGTATTTGTCGCTGTAGGTATACTGCCGCACACCGTTGACGAAAACCACCACGTCCTGGCAGTCTGTGGTCTTGCTGTAGATACACAGGTGCGCCTCGTAGGGGATATCCCAGCTCACAGCAAGCGCATCGTCTTCGCTGTTTTGTTCGGCGGTGAAGCTGTAATCCGTGCGCGTTGAGCGGGTGAGCTCAGCGGTGCCGATGGCCTCGGCCTCGGTAGTCTCCAGGCGTTGGTAGAGTTCATCCTCGGTGCCGGTCATAAGCTTGTGCAGCCGGTTGAGCCGGTCAAAGGGAACGCCGGTGACGTCGGAGGCGTCGTAGTCCAGCGCATCGTCGGACACGACAAAGCCAAGCGGCAGATAGGCTTCGTTTTCCCAAAGCGAGACCTGCCCGGACGTGGCAACCTTGGAGAAATAGGAGGCATCCAGGCCGCGGTCGTCGCGGTCGATGAGATATTTCAGGCCCAGAAGCATGTTGATAAAGGGGTCCGCCTGCTGATAGGAGTAGCGGTTGCCCGCGACGCTGGCCGCCATGCCGATGCTCTGGGTGAACTGCGAGACCTTGGCGTTTGCCGCCGAGGAGAAGACAGACACGCCCCGGTACCCCAGAAGCGTCCCGTCGTTGAGCGTCTGCTTGGTGGTGACCTCCGCGCGCCAGAGATCCTGGTTGTCCTGCTCGCGCTCATTCATCTGCGCGACCAGAACGGCCACGTCCTCCGCCTTGGAGGGATAGCTGTCGCCGGTGGTGAAGCCCACGGTCTCCACGCCGAGCAGCGCGCAGGAGAAGGACTCGAGCACCATGATAAAGCACAAAACCAGCACCAGCGCCGTCTTGGGGATCAGCCTGCGGCAATACAGAAGCAGCCCAGCGCCAACCAGCGCAATCACGATCAGGGTGGCGATAATGGTCCTGGCCTTTTGGACGGCACACACGCAGTAGACCATGGGGACCAGCGGGATCAGAAGCAGCAGCAGGTGATACCACCGCACCCGCTCAAGCTGGGTGTAGGCCCGGAAGGCCATGAAGATGACCACAAAGCTCCACAGGAAGCTGAACCGATACGGCAGCATATTGGGGAAATGCAGCCCGTGCCAGACGTAGTCAAGCTGGCGGAAGATGAAGCTTGCCGCGAAGAACAGCAGCAAAAACAGGCTGTAAAGCCGCTCGCGCAGGGGGATGCGGCGGCAGAACAGATAGAGGAAGGCCAAAACCAGCGTGCTCACGCCGCAGTAGATGTTGGGCAAGCCCTCCATCGAGGTGGGGGTGATCATGGCGCCGGTGTTGGAGATCACCTGGCGGAAGGCATCCAGCGCGCCGAGCCAGGTCTTGTCCTTGGCAATGTTCAAGGCAAGGCCGGTGGGGAACTTGTTGACCGCAGACGAGGTGGCCTGCAGGCCCAAAAACGCCGGGATCGTAACAGCTGCGGTCAGCCCGATGGCCAGAGCCGAAAACAGCGCGATGCGGAACAGCCGCGACCAGAAGCCGCCGAGGTCGTCCCAGTTCACAAAGTTGTACCCGATGAACAGTAGCAGCACAAAGATGCAGGTAAACAGGCCAACATAGTAGCTGCAATAGATCGACAGGGCCAGGCTTGCCACATAGAGCACGTACTTCTTCTGCCGCAGCAGGCGGAAGGTCCCCAGCGCCACCAGGGGCAGCAGCGCCACGGTGTCAAGCCAGATGGCGTTCCAGTAGTAGCCCATGATGAAGCTGCACAGCGCATACATGGTGGAAAACACCGCCACAGACAGCTCACGCCGCTGAAAGTACTGCCGCAGGAACACGGCGCAAAAAAGCCCCGCGCAGCCGATGCGGCACAAGACCGTGATATTATACCAGGGCATGGCCAGGCTTTCGGGCAGGATCGCCGCCACAAAGTTGAGCGGGCTTGCCAGATAGTAGGCAAACAGCGGCAGATACGCAGTCCCCATGCCGGTGGTCCAGGAATGCAGCAGCGACGCGCCTGAGTGAAGCCTGGCGCGCAGATCCAGATAGAACGGATAGTACTGGTGCCACTGGTCGTGGGCAAGAATCATTTTGGTGCCAAAGGGCCACGTCCCGTTGACCAGCCAGAGCATGCCAAGCAGCACGACCGGCAGGAAAAAGGCAGTGAGATACACCGGCGCGGCCTTCCGCGGGGCAGTCAGAGCTGCGCCAAGACGGTTTGGCAGCGCGGGAGCAGATCGTTTCATAGCTTCACCTCAAATCGGGGAGAGATCAGATAAACATACATAGTATATTGTACCACGGTTTTCATGCCTTGACAAGCAAAAGTTTCCCGCCATACAAACTGCCGAAAAAGTGCATTATATCACACAGAAAAACAGCACTTTGCCCAAAAAAGTTTTTCTTGGAAAAAGAGGTTGACAAAACCCAGATTTAGGGTTATCCTATTATCTGAACACAAGATATTGTGGTTACGGCGCGGTTACAACCCACAAGCATTCCACAGACTTTTCCACAGGAGGCGGCTTATGCGCTTTGGCGGCTATCAGAAAATGACGCTTTTGGACTTTCCCGGCAAGGTCGCCTGTACGGTGTTCACGCTGGGATGCAACTTTCTGTGCCCCTTTTGCCACAACTCCGCCCTGGTGGTAAACCGAAATCTGCCCGAGGTGGCAGAGTCTGAGATCCTGGCCTTCCTCAAAAAGCGGCAGGGCCTGCTCGACGGCGTGGCCATCACCGGCGGCGAGCCGATGCTTCACCCCGATCTGCCGGACTTCATCGCCCGTGTGCGGGATCTGGGCTTCGCCGTAAAGCTTGACACCAACGGTGCCTTCCCCGACCGGCTGCGCAAGGTGCTTGCGGACGGACTTGTGGACTACGTCGCCATGGACGTGAAAAACTGCCCGGACAAATACGCCCGCACCTGCGGCACCGACCGGTTTTTGCCCCAGGTGGAGGAAAGCATCCGTCTTTTGTTAGACGGAAAAACCGAGTTTGAGTTCCGCACCACACTGGTTAACGAGCTGCACGAGCCGGAAGATTTTGACCGCATCGGCCGGTGGATCCAAGGCGCGGAACGCTACTTCATCCAGGGCTTCGTGGACTCTGGCGATATCCTTGCGCCCGGCATGCACGCAGCAAGCAAGGAGAAGGCGCAGGCCTGCCTTGCAGCCGTGCTTCCGTGGGTCCCCAGCGCCCAACTGCGCGGTTTGGACTAAGCGCGCGAACCGTCCCGTCATTCGCCCCGTTCTTTTGTTAAAATACCATTGCAGAACACCCTGCCAATCATAGAAAAGGAGAGACTACCTATGTATCAAGTGGTAAAACGCAACGACAAGGTCGTTGATTTTGACATCAGCAAGATCTCTGTGGCGATCAAAAAGGCATTTGACGCCCTTGACAAGCAGTACAATGAGGATATGATCGACTTTCTTGCGCTGAAGGTCACCGCAGACTTCGAGCCCAAGATCAAAAACGGCGCGATCGCCGTGGAGGACATCCAGGACAGCGTTGAGTCTGTGCTCATCAAGGCCGGCTACGACGACGTGGCCAAGGCCTACATCCTCTACCGCCGGCAGCGCGAAAAGATCCGTAACGTGGGCAGCACCATGCTCGACTACAAGGCGCTGGTGGACCAGTACCTCAAGGTCCAGGACTGGCGCGTGAAGGAAAACTCCACCGTCACCTACTCCGTAGGCGGTCTGATCCTCTCCAACTCCGGCGCCATCACCGCCAACTATTGGCTGAGCGAAATCTATGACGACGAGATCGCCAAGGCCCACCGCAACTGCGACTTCCACATCCACGATATGTCCATGCTCACCGGCTACTGCGCCGGCTGGAGCTTGAAGCAGCTCATCCAGGAGGGCCTGGGCGGCGTGCCCGGCAAGATCACCTCCGCCCCCGCCAAGCATCTGGCCACCCTGTGCAACCAGATGGTCAACTTCCTCGGCAT
>ONCN01000008.1:4000-27439 GCA_900316335.1 uncultured Eubacteriales bacterium
CAGGCGTTCTCCTCCTTCGACACCTATCTGGCCCCCTTTGTCAAGGCGGACAACCTGGACTACGACGCCACCAAGAAGTGCATCGAGTCCTTCATCTACGGCGTAAACACTCCCTCCCGCTGGGGCACCCAGGCGCCGTTCTCCAACGTAACGCTGGACTGGACCGTGCCCAACGATCTGGCCGAGCTGCCCGCCATCGTGGGTGGCAAGGAGATGCCCTTCAAGTACAAGGACTGCAAGAAGGAAATGGACATGATCAACCGCGCCTTCATCGAGGTTATGATCGAGGGCGACGCCAACGGCCGCGGCTTCCAGTATCCCATTCCCACCTACTCCATCACCCGGGACTTTGACTGGTCTGAAACCGAGAACAACAAGCTGCTGTTTGAGATGACCGCCAAGTACGGCACCCCGTACTTCTCCAACTACGTCAACTCCGATATGGAGCCCTCCGACATCCGCTCGATGTGCTGCCGTCTGCGTCTGGACCTCAGAGAGCTGCGCAAAAAGTCCGGCGGCTTCTTCGGCTCCGGCGAGTCCACGGGCTCTGTGGGCGTGGTCACCATCAACCTGCCCAAGATCGCATACCTGGCCAAGGATGAGGCCGACTTCTACAAGCGGCTTGACAAGCTCATGGACATTGCCGCCCGCTCGTTGAAGATCAAGCGCGACGTCATCACCAAGCTGCTTGAAGAGGGCCTGTATCCCTACACCAAACGGTATCTCGGCACCTTTGCCAACCACTTCTCCACCATCGGTCTGATCGGTATGAACGAGATGGGTCTCAACGCCAAGTGGCTGCGCAAGGATATGACCCATCCCGAGACTCAGGCCTTCTCCAAGGACGTGCTCAACCACATGAGAGAGCGGCTGTCTGACTATCAGGAGCTGTATGGCGACCTGTACAACCTCGAGGCCACCCCCGCTGAGTCCACCACCTATCGCTTTGCCAAGCACGATAAGAAGGACTATCCCGATATCATCACCGCCAACATGAACGGCACCCCCTACTACACCAACTCCTCTCACCTGCCCGTGGGCTACACCGACGACGTGTTCTCCGCGCTCGACATCCAGGACGAGCTGCAGACGCTCTATACCTCCGGCACTGTGTTCCACGCATTCTTGGGCGAGAAGCTCCCCGACTGGAAGGCCGCGGCCAATCTGGTGCGGAAGATCGCCGAGAACTACCGTCTGCCCTACTACACCATGAGCCCCACCTACTCTGTCTGCCGCGAGCACGGCTATCTGGCCGGAGAGCAGTACACCTGCCCCCACTGCGGCAAGAAGACCGAGGTCTACAGCCGCATCACCGGCTATTATCGCCCGGTGCAGAACTGGAACGACGGCAAGGCCCAGGAATTCAAGGACCGCAAGGTCTACGACGTGGCAAGCTCTATCGCAGGCCGCTTCCACGAGTCCATCACCCTTGAGCCGCAGAGCAGCGCGGCTGCTCCTGCCGCCGCCCCCTCCGCGGTCGAGCTTGAGACCAAGGCCCCCGAGGCTGCCCCCGCTGAGGCCAAGGCCGAAACCGTAGACGGTCTGGTGCTGTTCACCACCTCCACCTGCCCCAAGTGCGTGATGGCCAAGAAGTTCCTGGCCGACGCCGGTTTGGAGTATGAGACCGTCGTGGTTGACCGCGATCCGCAGCTTGCCCGGCAGTACGGCGTGCGCCAGGCGCCCACCCTGCTGGTTTTGCGCGACGGTCAGGAAATCGCCCGCGCCGAGAACCCCAGCAACATCCGTGCCTTCGCAGAGAGCCATAAGTAAGCATCTGTGCCGCCTCCGGCCTGTGCCGGAGGCGGTTTTCGCACAAGCTGCCGCGTCGCAGCGTCCGGTCGCCGGAATTCGCCCCTTTGGTGCAAAAAAAGCCAACAGGTTACAGTTTGTTCTTGTAACCTGTTGGTTTTTTTGGTATAATAAACTAAGTATTGTGCGAAAGTGTTTCCAAACCACTGTATATGGAGTTTTTATGAGATACGACAAAAGAAAACCCCTGCCCGAGCGTGAGCTCAGCGAGGGCATGATCGAGGGGCGCAACGCCGTCACGGAGGCGTTGAAGGCAGGGCGGACCATTGACAAGGTCTATCTGGCCGAGGGCAGCACCGACCGGTCGCTGACAAGGCTTGCCGCCATGGCAAAAGATGCAGGGGCCGTTGTGGTCCCCACCGACCGGCGCAAGCTCGATCAGATGAGTCCCACCGGCGCACACCAGGGCATCATCGCCGCCGTGGCCGCGCACGAGTATGCGAGCGTAGAGGATATCCTCGCGCTGGCCGAGCAGCGCGGCGAAGCGCCGCTCATCGTCTTGTGCGACGATCTGACCGACCCTCACAACCTTGGCGCGATCCTGCGCAGCGCAGAGTGCGCCGGGGCCCACGGCGTCATCATCCCCAAAAGGCGCAGCGTAGGGCTCACCGCTGTGGTGGCCAAAACCTCTGCAGGCGCGGTGGAATACCTCCCCGTGGCCAGAGTCACGAACCTTGCCCAGACCATCCAGACGCTCAAGGATCGGGGCGTGTGGATCTACGGCGCTGCGGGCGAGGCCAAGGCCGATTTGTACCACACCGATCTCACCGGGCCTGCCGCCATCGTCATCGGCAATGAGGGCGAGGGCATGAGCAAGCTGGTGCGGGAGAGCTGCGACGTATTGGTTTCCATCCCCATGAAGGGTCATATTTCCTCCCTCAACGCCTCGGCTGCGGCTGCTGTCATGCTCTACGAGGCCCTGAGGCAGAGAGGGTAATCATTCGATCATTGGAGTGCGGTTCCATATGAAAAAGCGGAAAAAGAAAAACCAAATAGACCGGCACCTGCTTGACCAAAATCGGCCTCCGATCATAGAGGACACCCTCTCCGACCGGGAGCAGGGAGAGTTTGCCCAGCAGCTCGACGCCTTGTTCCAGCAGGAGCTGGGCGAGAATGCAGCCAGTCTCTATACCGAGCCGGAGCAGTCCCCTGAGCGGGCGGAGCCGGAGCCCGAAGCGGCGAAGCCAGAACCGCGGGAGAGCTATGTCCCCGAGCGCAGACGCGTCGGCCCTGCGCCGGCCTCCACGCCCATTCTGCCCTCGGCCGGAGCAAAGCACGCCCAACCGGTCCAGGCCGCGCAGCAGCCTGCGCCAGAGCCTGCCAGAACGGTGTCTGAGCCTGCGCAGAGCGGCTTTACCTATGAGCAGGCGGACGATCTGTTTGCTGCCATCGACGATCTTCTGGAGCACAGAAGCTTCCTCGACCGTCGGATGAATCCGCCGCAGCCTGCCGCGCCGCAGCCGGAGCCCCCGGCCCCTGCGCCGGAGCCTGCGCCGCCGGCGCGCAGCCAAAAGCCTGCCAAAAAAGCGCAGGAGTCCCCTGTGCCGCCCGCCCCACCCCCAAAAGAGAAAGAAAAACGGCCGCTTTTGCGCCGAACGAAAAAGACTGCCCCGCCGCCTGTATCCGAGCCGGAGCCCGAGGCGGTGATCCGCACCCCCGCAGCCACGGACCGGATTTTGTCAGACGACGATCTGTTCGCAGCCATCGACGAGATTTTAGGGCCGGATGGAGCAAACGACAAAGCGTCGGACGCACAAGCTGTGTCTGACACGCCAAAAAAGCCTGCGTCCCTCTACCATACGCAGAAGGAACAAATCCGGCAGAACGCCAACTATTGGGGTACCCCAAAGGCCGCTGAGCCCAAGCCGGTCCAGACCGGGGCGCAGGAGGATCTGTCCATCGAGGGGCAGGTCTCTTTGGCGGAGCTTTTGCGCCACTTCGACGCAGACGACGAGCAGGTTGCCGTTGCGCCCGTCTCGCGGGACACCGACACCGAGCTGACCTCACTCTTCCGCCCCGGGCAGATGGAGCCCCCGGCGGTCACCGTCCGGGCAGAGGCGCCGCTGGACGCCGAGCCGGCCCCGGCGCCTGCCGCGGAGCCTGCCCCCGAACCCTTCACACAGCCCGAGCCCCCGTCAGAGGCGCCCGAAGTGTCTGAACCAGAGCATACGCCCGCTGCCCCGGTGGGGGAGCTTCCGCAGGAGGATGGCTGGGACCAGTCTCTGGTGCGGGAAAAGCCCAAGGGTATCCTGGCGCGGCTTAAGGCCATGCTTGCCGGCGGCATTTATGCCGACGACGAAGACGAGGATGAAGCCGAGCCCGCTGCGCCGCCTGCCCCGCCTGCCCCCAAAAAGGAGCGGGAAAAGCCGGTACACAAGGAGCATGGGCTGACGCTGGAGGACTTTATGGCTGTGGCCGTGCCCATGGAGGAGGCGGACAAGCCGCTGCATCAGAAGGCCGTTGAGGCCCTTTTGGAGCCGGACAGTGCCTTTGACCGCCCGGCCAGGCCGACTGGGCAGGCTGATGCCCCGCAAGAGGCCCAGACAGAGGCCTCTGCGCAGACAGAGCCGTCCGCAACCGAGTCGGATGCGCAGCCCGAAAGCGTTCCGTCCACACCTGCCGAGACGCCCGCACAGACTCAGGAGCCCGTGCCCTCTGCCGCAGCAAGGCCCAGACCCAAGCCGCAGACCGCGCCTGTAACAGCAGAGCGAAGGCAAGAGGCTGCGCAGTCTGCGCGTCCCCGGCCAAGACCTTCTCAGCCCCGCCCGGCGGAGCCCGCGCCAAGGCGTCGGCGCCGCCGCGTACATGAGCAGGTCGTCCTTCGGCCTGAGGAGGCCTCGAGAAAGATCAGCAAGGAGCTGGGCTCGATCGGCACGCGCATGGTGGTTTTGGCCTTCTTTGAGGTCATTGCCCTGTTCTTTACCTTCTATCTGACGCAGGGTTGGTCGTTCCTGCCCACGCTGTTCTCCGGCGGCGCCACCTCGTATATTCTGCTGCTGCTGCTTATCGCCATGGCCATCACAGGCCGTGAGGTTTACAGCGACTTTTTCCGCAGTCTGGCCGACGGCAGCTTCACGCTGGGCGGACTGATTTTCCTTGCCACGCTCTTTGCCGGGCTTGACACCTTCGATGCGGCGCAAAACGGGCGCGTTCCCTTTGCCGCGGTGGTTGGCGTGCTGCTGCTGGTTGCTCTGTGGGGCAAATACACCGGCGGCATGGGCTATCTCACCACACTCAAGGTCCTGCGCGATCAGGAGGCGAAGGTCGGTATCACAGAGGTCCAGGATATCACTCAGGGCCGCCGTGGTCTGACCCGCTCCGATCCCGACGTTGAGCGTTTTATGGCAAAGCTTGAAACCAAAAACACGCTGTCCAAGATCATGGGCGTCTACGCGCCTGTGGCATGCGGCCTGGTCGTGGTCGGCGCGGTGGCTTTGAGTCTTGCCTTCCGCGTGAGCCTGTTCTGGGCCGGGACGCTTTTGAGCCTTGGCGCGGTGCCGATGGCGGGATTGCTTGCCTATGAGCGGCTGTTCTATCTGATCAGCCAGCGGCTTGCCGCCTCAAAGGCCGCTCTGTGCGGCTATCACGGGGCCGAGGTCTTCGGCGGCGACCACGCCATTTTGGTGGGTGACGACGATCTGTTCCCCGAGGGCAGTCTGGCGCTCAACGGCTTTAAGGTATACAGCGGCAACCCCGACCGGATCATTGCCTACGCCGCAGCCGCAACGCGCCGCTCCGGCAGCGCGCTGTTCCCCCTGTTTGACCAGCTTTTGGACGAGCACAACGGACGGCACTACGTGGTTGACAGCTTCCGCTTCTATGACAGCGGCGGCATCGGCGCTGAAATCATCGGCGACGTGGTGCTGCTGGGCTCTTTGGAGTTTATGCGGCGCATGGGCGTGCATATGGACGGCGGCACCAAGGTGCGCCAGGCGGTGTACGTCTCGCTCAACGGCGAGCTTGCGGCAGTCTTTGCCGTGAAGTACAATCCCCCGCAGAGCGTGCAGAAGGGACTTGCCTCCATCGCTCGCAACCGCCATTTCAAGACCATCCTGGTGACCAGGACCTTCCTGGGCACCCCGAGCTTCCTCAAGGCAAAGTTCGGCATTCCCACCTCCAGCCTGTCGTATCCCCCCACCCGGGAGCGTCTGCGTCTGTCTGAGGCCGAGATGAAACAGAGCGGCGCCCAGGGCGCGCTGCTCACAAAGGACAGCTTTGTGGGCTTTGCCGAGGCCGCCGCGGGCGGCCGGGTGCTGCGCTCGGCAACGGCGCTGGCGAGCTTCCTGGCGCTGCTCGGCGGCGCGGCGGGTCTGGTTTTGATGGGCATTCTGGTGAGCCTGCCCGCGTATGAGACCGCCACAGCGGTAAACCTTTTGTGGTATATTCTGATGTGGTTGATCCCAACGCTGCTGCTCTCCGGCTGGGCAAGGCACTATTGAGCTTTTGCCCCGGCCCGACTGCAAAAAAACTTTCGGAAAATCAATAATTGCCGTTGCAATCTGAACAAACTTTGTATATAATGGATGTAATTGTGGCATGATAGCGGCCCTAAGCGGCCCTTGGGCCGCGACGAAAGGAGAAAACAAACTATGTACACTGCGAAGGATATCCGCAACGTTGCATTGCTGGGCCATGGCGGCGACGGCAAGTCTGCCCTGTGCGAAAGCATGCTCTTCACCACCAAGGTGATCACCCGTCTGGGCAAGCGCGCCGACGGCACCACCGTCTCTGACTTCGACGACGAAGAGAAGAAGAGACAGTATTCCATCAAGACCTCTGTGATCCCTGTGGAGTACAACAAGACCAAGCTCAACATCCTCGACAACCCCGGCTACTTCGACTTCGCCGGTGAAGTCGTGCAGTCCCTGCGGGTGGCCGACTCCGGCATCATCTGCCTGACTGCCAAGTCCGGCATCGCCGTTGGCACCGAGAAGGGCTGGAAGGCTCTGGCCGAGCGCGAGCTGCCTGCCATGTTCTACGTCTCCAAGCTCGACGAAGAGCATGCCAACTTCTTTGGCACCTTCGACAGCCTGCGCGACACCTTCGGCGCCTCTGTCATCCCCTTTACCTTCCCCATCCTCAACGGCGAGCAAGCCGTGGGTGTGGTTGACCTCATTGAGAAGAAGGCCTATGACGCCAGCGGCAAGGAAATCGCCCTGCCCGCCGACGCAGAGGATCGCATTGAGGAATATATGATGGAGCTCAACGAGCAGGTCGCCGAGACCGACGAAGAGCTGATGGAAAAGTTCTTCATGGAAGAGCCCTTCACGCCCGAAGAGCTCACCAAGGGCATCAAGGACGGCATTGCCCAGAGATCCATCACCCCCGTGTTCTGCGGCTGCGCCATGTCCGGCCTTGGCACCACCAACCTCATGGCAAACCTGGTGAAGTTCGCTCCCTCTCCCCTGGAGGGCAAGCCCATGGTCACCGTGGACGAAGACGGCAACGAGGGCGAGCTGAAGCTTGATCCCGCCGGCTCTCCCATGGCCTTTGTGTTCAACACCGTGGCCGACCAGTACGGCAAGAACTCCTACTTCAAGGTCATCTCCGGCGACATTGAAGACACCCTCACCGTTACCAACGCCCGCACCGGCGACAACGAGAAGCTGGGCAACACCTTCTTCCCCCGCGGTAAGGACAACGCCAAGACCTCCAAGGTCTGCTGCGGCGACATCGGCGTGTTCACCAAGCTCGCCTCCGTCCGCACCGGCGACACCCTGTGCATGCCCGGCAAGATCGTAACCATCAAGCCCATGGAGTATGCTGAGCCCTGCTACCGCATGGCCATCTACGCCAAGAACAAGGGTCAGGAAGACAAGGTCGCTGCCGGCCTCGTGAAGCTCAACGAGGAAGACGCCTCCTTCACCTTCGGCAACGACCCCGAAACCAAGGAAATGATCGTGGCCGGTGTGTGCGACATCCACCTGTCCGTCATCATCGCAAAGCTGGCCTCCAAGTACAAGGTCGAGGCTGAGCTGCGGCCCGCCAAGATCGCCTACCGCGAGACCATCAAGAAGAAGGTCGAAGTCCACGGCCGTCACAAGAAGCAGTCCGGCGGCCACGGCCAGTTCGGCGACGTCTACATCCGCTTTGAGCCCCAGCAGGAGACCGAGGATATGATCTTCGTCGACGAGACCGTCGGCGGCTGCGTGCCCAAGAACTTCATCCCCTCCGTTGAAAAGGGCCTGCGCAACTGCATTGGCAAGGGCGTTCTGGCCGGCTACCCCGTGGTGTTCCTGAAGGCTGCGCTGTACTTCGGCTCTTACCATGCCGTTGACTCCTCCGATATGGCCTTCCAGACCGCTGCTTCCATCGCTTACAAGGACGGCCTGCCCCAGGCCGGCCCCACCATCCTCGAGCCCATCGCCGAGCTGAAGGTCTATGTGCCCGACGCCAACATGGGCGACATCATCGGCGACCTGAACTCCAAGCGTCGCGGCCGTGTCATGGGCATGAATCCCTGCGGCGCCGGCGAGCAGGTCGTTGAGGCTGAGGTTCCCATGGGCGAGATGAGCTCCTACGCCATCGACCTGCGGTCTATGACCCAGGGCCGCGGCTCCTACAGCATGAAGTTTGTCCGCTATGAGGAAGTCCCGCAGATGAACCAGCAGAAGATCATCGACGACGCCAAGGAAGACGAAGAATAATCGCTTCGATTGGGAGCGCCGCACCACGCGGCGCTCCTTTTTTATGCCCGAATATTTTACCGCGATAGAACAAAACGCTTGACATCGTGCTTCTAGCGTGATAGAATAAATTTGAAAAAAACTATGATCGGAGGCTTTCCTATGAGATTGTTCGACGCTGAGCGCAAGGTCATGGAGCTCATCTGGGCCCAGCCTGGCATCACTGCCAAGGAGATCGCCGCAGCACTCGCGGTCTCGACGGATTGGAGCAAAACCACCACCTATACCATGATCACCCGCTGCATGGACAAGGGGTACCTGCGCCGGGAGAATCCCAAGTTTCACTGCTATCCTCTGATCAGCCGCGAGGCAGTGTCCATCTGGGAGACTGACGAGCTTTTGAGCAACAACTTTGCAGGCTCCACCGACCTGCTGCTCACCGCGCTGGTGGGCCAGAAGCGGCTGAGTGCCAAGAAGCTGCGCGAGCTCGCGGAAATGGTGGAACAGATGGAGGAACAGGAAAAATGAATCTGCTCCATATGAGCTTTGCAGGCGCTATGATGATTGCGGTCATCCTGCTCATTCGGCTGTGCCTGCAGCACCGGCTCCACCGGACGGTATTGCTGGTGCTGTGGCTGGCCGCTGTGCTGCGGTTGATGGTTCCGCTGCGCATCCCGTTCCGATACAGCGTATTCAACCTGTTCTCGCCCGCTGCGCCGGAGCTGAGCGCGGCCGCCGTGCAGGCCACTACGGTGCAGACCGCTGCAGTGCAGGCCGCTCCTGTCACGGCCCCGCTCCCCTTCTGGACAACGCAGCGGATCCTGCTTGTAATCTGGGCGGCTGGCTTTGCGGCGGTGATGGGATATTTTTTGGTTTCCCACGTGCACAACCGTCTGCGCTACCGCTTCTGTCTGCCCTATGACGGCCCCGCTCTGCCGCTGCCGGACGGCGTGCGCATCCGCACGCTGGACGTGCTCACGGCGCCGCTGACCTACGGCTTGCTGCGCCCGGTGATCCTGGTACCGCGAGGCTTTTCCCAACTGGATGCGGCCACGCGCCTGCACATGATCAGTCACGAGCTGTCGCACATCCGGCATAAGGACGTGCTCTACAAGGCCGTGATGCTGGTGACCCTCGCTGTCCATTGGTTCAATCCACTGGTCTGGGTCATGGTGTTCACCGCCGCACAGGATCTTGAGATGCGGGCGGACGCCGACGCCGTGCGTGTGCTCGGCAAAAAGGTGCCCTATGCCCGCACCCTGGTGGAAGTAGAGGCCCGGCGGCTGGACGGTTTTCTCGCCACTGGCTTTTCCTACAGCAGCACGGGTGCACGGCTCAAGGCCCTGCAAAAAGGAAAAACCAGCATCAGCCGCAGCGCGGTCGCACTGGTGATCCTTCTGGGGCTGACGCTATGCCTCTTTGCCACCGAGGCCAAGGCCATTACACCCCAATCCCGGCACGAGGAAATCATCACCCAGCAGGAGGCCCAGGTCCCCACGGGTGAGGCCACCGAGGAGACCATAGCGCCTCAGGCGGAACAAGCCCTCCCCGCTTCCGTCCGGCCTCAGATCGAAAAACCCGGTCTGGCCCGGGGAGATGGGGAAACGCCCGAAGCTTTCCAGCCCACGGAGCCCACAGAGGCAGCAGAAGCCCCGGAGACTACCGAGCCCGCAACTCCTGCCCAGGCGGAGACCGCCCCCGAGCAGACAAAGCCCGCGGAGCAACCTGTCCAGCAGTTCCGCCCGGAGGAAACGGCTCCCGCTGAAACAGAGCCTGTGCAAGAAACAGAGCCTGTCCAAGAGACAGAGCCTGTCCAGGAAACCGAGCCTGTCCAAGAGACACAGCCTGTCAGCCATGAGCCGGAGCCTGTTCAGTCCCTGCCCACAGAGTTTAACATCTCCAATCCCGGCAACGTCACAATCGCAACCAACCAATCCTGGAGCTACACCGCTTCTGCCCCGGCGGATCTGCGCTTTTCCGTCCAGTCCGCCAACCGCAATTATGATATTGACAGCAGCGGCACCACTGTCACCTTTATCGCCCGTGAGCCCGGTACCTATAAGCTCTATGTGGCCTATGCCGGCAACAGTGGGTATATCTACTGGAATACAATCACAGTGATAGATGGAGGTTAGTATCATGAAACGTTTGCTTGCGCTCATTTGTATCATATGTCTTATGGGAAGCCTGACTCTGCCAGGCTTGGCCGTAGGCAGCGACCCGGACTTTGCCGTTCTTGCACAGAGGGGGGACGCCCCCACCCAAACCACCGTGGAGATTTTGACTCCGCCCAAGTTCTATGCGCAGAGCATCGACATGTTCTTCCATGGAAAGTATACGACTTTTACCAGCATCACAGACGGCAAGGTGGGCGTCGTGGATTGCTATGGCAATGTGTATCGCGTCACCTCCCAGCCGGGGAGCTTCTACAACTTGATCAATGACCGGATCTATGCCTATTTTGAGGACAAAGGCCTGGTCTATTATGATTTCAACGGCAATGCGCTCTTTGAGGGGAAATACGCCCTCTACCCCGCCTCAGAGAATTTCAACAGCCGGGATCAGGTCACAGGCCTGGGGTTCTATGCCTATGGTAATATAGTCCTCCGTCAGACCGGCGAATCCCTGGGAAAATTCTATATGGACCGCTCCTGTCAGATGATGTATGCCGAGGCTCTGGGCAAGATCTATGACGGCAAGGTAGCCGTCATGGAAAAGGGCAAGTGGGGAATCCGCCGCCTCTTTGGTGAAATACTGATTCCCTGCGAATATGACTTCATCCAATTCATCGGCAAGGATACCTTTATCGCCAAAAAGGGAAACAAGGCTTGGGTGCAGGATCTGAGCGGCACGGTTCTTCTCTCTGATGCGTATGAAGACATCGCCTATTGGGAGTTTGGTTTTACGCCCTCCCTGGCCAAGGCTCTGGCCGTCAAGCAAGGTGGAAAGTGGGGTATGATTGATCTCACGGGTAAAGTCCTGTGTCCCTTTGTCTATGACGAGGTCGGACGGTGGTTGTCAGAAACCACCCAGCACTATGTGTTTCAAAAAGACGGCTCATCCCATGTGATCCGATGGGACGCAGGGACGGACCTCACCGCCCCGGGGCTTTTCAGTCAGGATTGGGAGGCCCGGGAAATGGCCTGGGGTGTTTATACGCTTACCGACCCGGAAACGAAGGCAACCCATTTGGTAGACGGAAAAGGCGAGCTTCTATTTGACAAGCCCTTCTCCTTCGCAGAACAACACGGTTCCTTCATTCAACTGACAGACTACGCCAATGGAAAAAGCTATGTTCTGGATCCGGACGCACACTTGCTGCTGGATCTGCCCACGATCCATCTGAGCTTTACCGAACACAGTGTCATCGCGGAATATGCGGACCGGCTGGACTTCTATGATCTCCAGGGCAAGCTGATCAAGTCCTGGTCCGGCGTCAAGCTGGCGGCGGCCATCGGCAGCACCAATCAAGCTGTAGCGGTCTCTGACGGGGCATATATCGCCCTGGCGGACGACTTTGGCGAGCCCATCACGGACTTTATCTATCTCCAGGCCACGAGCGCCAGCCGGGGCCGACTGATGAATCTACAGGATAACGACGGCTGGCACCTGTTTGGGGCCGATGGAAAGCCTGTGATTGACCAGGCCCTGGACAATCCTGTGGAGTTTGGAAACAGCAATCCCTACTACGAAGAGCCAATCCACTATGCCTACTACATGGTTGGAGGACGATACGGCTTTCTTCGTCTGGTGGGGCCGGACACCCCAGTCTTCCTGGACGTGGGTGAGTCATCCTGGTATGCGCCGGGCGTGCGCTTCTGCTTCAATACCGGGCTTATGAAGGGCGTGGGTGCCGGGAACTTTGACCCCAACGCAAACATGACCCGGGCTATGCTGGTCCAAGTCCTCTACAACATCTCCGGCGAGAAGTGCGAGGCCCACGGCTTTGCCGACGTGAAGCCAGGCGCCTGGTACTATGACGCCGTGAACTGGGCCGCAAAAAACGGCGTGGTAAACGGCACCTCCAAGACCACCTTCTCCCCCGACGATCCCGTCACCCGGGAGCAGATGGTGACGATCCTCTACCGCTACGCCAGACAGTTCGGCGCCAAGGGGGGAAATGAAAGCACCCTGGAGCGCTTCGTCGACCTCTCCCGCCTGTCTGATTGGGCCAGAGAGCCCATGGCCTGGGCGGTGGAAAACGGCATTATCACCGGCAAAGAACACAACACCTTAGACCCCAAGGGCTCTGCCACCAGAGCGGAGATTGCTACGGTCCTTATGCGCTTTGTCAAGCGTATTGCCGAGAACTGAATAGGACACCCCCCTGTCGCAACGATAACGCGGCAGGGGGTTTTGCTGATTTGCAGAATTGGCACAGCAGGCGTTTATATCCATAGACCTTCTGAATTGACAAGCAGCGCAAAATGTGCTACTATTGTCTTGTTAAACAGGCAGAAAGGGGGCGCGCGGATGGATCTGCTGCATATGAGTCTTGCAGGGGGTATGATGATTTTGGTCATTGGGCTGTTTCGCGCCGCGCTGCAGCACAGGGTCCACCGGACCGTGCTGGTGGTTTTGTGGATCGCTGCGGCCCTGCGGCTTCTGCTGCCGGTGAAGATTTCCTCTTCGGTGAGCATTTTCAATCTGCTCACGCCCGCGCCCCAGCCGGAGCCTTTGGCCAGCTATACAACGCAGGTCCCTGCCGCCCAAGTGGTCGCGCAGGCCCCTGCCCCGGCGGCGCAGGCGGCCCCTGTGTTCAGCCTTGCCCGGCTGCTGCCCTGGATCTGGGCGGCCGGCGCACTTGCCGTGCTGGGCTATTTCCTCATCAATCACATCCGCAACCGGCGGCATTACAGCATCTCCCTGCCCCGGGAAGGCGCGCCGGTCTGTCTGCCGGCCCGGGTACAGATCCGCAGTCTGGAGGGCATCTCCACGCCGCTGACCTACGGCGTATGGCGACCGGTGATTTTGGTGCCGGAGGACTTCTCCGCGCTGGAGTCAGACAAGCAGCGGCAGATGCTCTTCCATGAGCTGGCACACATTCGCCACAAGGACGTTCTGACCAAGGCCTTTTTGCTGCTGACGCTGGCTGTCCACTGGTTCAATCCTCTGGTGTGGGGCATGGTGTATACAGCCTGTCAGGATATTGAAATGCGCGCCGACGCCGACGCGGTTGCCCGCACGGGCAAAAAGACCGACTATGCGCGCACTCTGGTGGAGGTAGAGGCCCGACGGCTGGACGGCTATCTCACCACCGGCTTTTCCTACAGCAGCACGGGCGCACGGCTCAAGGCCCTGCAAAAGGGAAAGGCCGGCCTTTGGCGCAGCGCGATATGCCTTGTGGTGCTGCTGACGCTGATGCTGGGGCTGTTTGCAACCGAGGCCCGGGCTGCGGTGCCGTCCAAGCCTGCCCCTGTCGAGGCGGCCGGCGAGCCGGATCTGGAGCCAAGCCTGGCGCAAGACGCGGCCGCGCAGACCGCGCAAGCCGGGCCGGAAGCCGCAATTGCGCCGGAAGCCGAGCCCGTGCCGGATCAGGTCCAGGTCACCGAAGCCGCCATGCAGCCCCCTGAGATTGAAAAGCCCGGCATTCGCCCCACACCGCGCACGTCTCTGCCCACCGCGCAGGAGCCGCCTCAGCCCACGGAGCCCGAACCCGAGCCCACCTGGACGCAGCCCACGGAGTCCGACTCCGATTACGAAGCGGATGCGCAATCCACCTCCGAGTATATAGACGATCCGTTCATAAACTTTGAGCCGGACCCGTTTGTGCCGTATTCCGGTAATCCGGATGTGTCTGCCCCGGAGACGCCGGGCACCTGGAATCCGGAGATCGGCCCAACCTTTGGGACAGATGCAAACGGAAATCCAACTGTGGTCATCAATCTTTATCCCTGAACGATCCGTTAAGCCTGAAAAATGCCCTTCCGCCGTCCGACGGAAGGGCATTTTGCGCTTGTGTGACCGGCGCGGGTCAGTCTTCTTTCTGCTCACGCGCAGGCTCCTGTGCGGGACGGGCAAGAGACGGGGCGGGCGTCATTCTGGCCAGGGCAGCCTCGCGGCGGGCCTTGTTTTTCTTGTGAACCTTTCGGCCGATCAGGATGATGATCAGTACCACCAGAGCCACCAGAAGCAGATACGGCAGGCCAATGATGATCGAGCTGAACAAATCCTTAAGGAAGCTCCAAACCCCGTTGAGGCTTGCCACAAAGCCGTGGCCGATATGCTCCCAGAAGCCCTCCTCCACCACGGGGGTATAGACCTCCACCTGGCGCACATCCAGATAGATGGTGGCAAAGTCCACCTGGTTGGCCAGCACGCGCAAACGGGACTCGGCGCTCTCAAGCTGATAGCGGACCTCGGCCATGCGGTCTTCGATACTCAGGATATCATCCAGCGTCTCAGCCTTGGCCAGCAGCTCGTTCAGCCGCTCCTGCTCGGTGCGCAGGGCGCTGACGCGGCTTTCGGTGTCAACATACTGCAAGGTCACGTCCTCCTGCGACTCGGATCTGTGCAGGATGTTGGTGCTCTGCGCAATGGCGTCGGACATCTCGCTGAGCCGGTTTGCCGGCACGCGGATCGTCACCGAGGCGCTGGGTCTGGAGCCGGAGGTAGAGGCGTCTACACTCTCAAGATAGCCGCCGCACTGGTCGACTCTGGCCTTTAAGCCATCCATAAAGGCGGTATAGTCCTCGGTTTCGGCGCTCAGCCGGACTGTGCGGATCAGCTTGCGCCCCTGGGTGAGGTCTGTTTGCGCTTCTCCGGGCGCCTGGGCGGCTGCGGTCTCGGCGTAGCTTTGGCCGTAGTAGCCCTCTGCTGGGGCCTCATAAGCAGCATCGTATTCGGCCTTTGGCGCAGCAGAGTTCGCCCCGCAGGCAACAAAGCTGAGGCAAACAAGCAGTGTCAAAACAATGGCAAGCACACGTTTCATGGCGGGATCCTCCTTTTTCTTTTGATACAGATAAGACGGATAAAAATGCACTTGGTTCCAATAAAAATCCCCTGTCGCTGGGGCAGGGGATTTTTGAGATCAGAAGCTGCGATCCTTCTCGTCGATCTGCTTGCGGCACATCGCCTTGAAGTCCTCGGGCGTCATGGCGCCAAGGTCCGCGCCGGTACGGGTACGGACGGAGACGGTGCCGTTTTCGATGTCGCGGTCACCGATGACCAGCATATAGGGGATCTTCTGGACCTGGGCCTCGCGGATCTTGTAGCCCAGCTTTTCGGAGCGGTAGTCGCCCTCGGCGTCGATGTCGGCCGCGCGCAAGTCGGCAACCAGCTTGGCAGCGTAGTCGTGAGCCCGGTCGGTGATGGGCAGAACCCGGACCTGCTCGGGCATCATCCACAGCGGCAGCGCGCCGGCGTAGCGCTCGATGAGGTAGGCCAGGGTGCGCTCATAGCAGCCAAGAGAGGTGCGGTGGATGATATAGGGCGTCTTCTTCTGGCCGTCTGCGTCGGTGTATTCCATGCCGTAACGGTGGGCCAGGAGCATATCCACCTGGATGGTGACGATGGTGTCTTCCTTGCCGAAGACGTTCTTATACTGGATATCCAGCTTGGGGCCGTAGAAGGCGGCCTCGTCGATGCCGATGGTGTATTCCACGCCAAGGTCATCAAGGATGGTCTTCATGGTGGACTGTGCCATTTCCCACTGCTCCGGCGTGCCCTCATACTTATTGTTGGGGTTGGCAGGATCCCACTGAGAGAAGCGGAAGGTGCAGTTTTCCAGCATACCAACGGTATCAAGGCAATACTTGGCCAGATCCAGGCAACCCTTGAACTCTTCTTCGAGCTGCTCGGGGCGGAGAATCAGATGGCCCTCGGAGATCGTAAACTGGCGCACACGGATCAGGCCGTGCATCTCGCCGGAGTCCTCGTTGCGGAAGAGCGTGGAGGTCTCGCCCAGACGCATGGGCAGATCACGGTAGGAGCGGGCGCGGTTGAGGAAGACCTGGTACTGGAACGGGCAGGTCATGGGGCGCAGGGCGTAGCAATCCTTGGTCTCGTCGTCCGGATCGCCCAGAATGAACATGCCGTCGCGATAGTGATCCCAATGGCCGGAGATCCGGTAAAGATCCCGCTTGGCCATAAACGGCGTTTTGGTGAGCTGATAGCCCTTGGTCTTTTCCAGATCTTCAATCCAGCGCTGCAGCTTTTGGATCACACGGGCACCCTTGGGCAGCAAAATCGGCAGGCCCTGGCCGATGACGTCAACGGTGGTGAAGAATTCCAGCTCGCGGCCCAGCTTGTTGTGGTCCCGCTTGAGGGCCTCGGCCTGCTGCTGGAGATACTCGTCCAGCTCCGCCTTGGAGGGGAAGGCCACGCCGTAGATCCGCTGGAGCATCTTGCGGTTGGAGTCGCCGCGCCAATACGCGCCGCAGGCCTTGGTCAGCTTGAAGCCGTTGTGCTTCACGCGGCCGGTGGAGTCCAGGTGGGGGCCGGCGCACAGGTCGGTGAACTCGCCCTGGGTGTAGAAGGAGATGACCGCATCCTCGGGCAGATCGTGGATGAGCTCGACCTTATAGGGCTCTTCGCGCGCTTCCATATAGGCAATGGCCTCAGCGCGGGGCTTTTCGCTGCGCTCAAGATGCAGGCGCTCCTTGCAGATCTTCTTCATCTCGGCCTCGATCTGCTCCAGATGCTCGTTGGTGAAGGAGAAGGGGGCGTCGAAATCGTAGTACCAGCCCAGATCGATGGAGGGGCCGATGGCGAGCTTGACCTCGGGCCACAGGCGCTTGACTGCCTGCGCCATGATGTGCGAGCAGGTGTGCCAGTAGGTTTTGCGGTAGCTCTCGTTTTCAAAGGAATAGACGTTCTCTTCAGACATATGATTGCCTCCTTTTTTTGATCGGGGCGTAAAAAATCCCGCCCCTGAATATCTTCAGGGGTGGGATATTGCTATTCCACGGTTCCACCCTGGTTGCAGCGCATGGCGCTGCCGCTCATTGACGCTGTAACGGGCGTGCCCGACCCGGCATACTGGCAAAGCGTTCCGCCGGACAGCTCGGAAGCGGTGGTCGGCCGGGGCCATGTGGGACCCTCACAGCACAAGGGGCCCCTCTCTGAACAGGGCGGTCCGGCGACGGTCTTCGTCGCAGCCTTTAACAGCGCTATTATACCACAACCCGGGCGTTTGTCAAGAGCCGGAGCAGGCAAAAATTTGTTCGCGCGCTCAACCCTTTGGCACCTGGATGGTGAACGTGCCGCCCTGGTCGATGAAGGTGAGCGTCTCAGGCTCGTCTGGCTCCGGCTCGGGCGCAGGAAGGGGCGCTTCGCGCTGCCGACGCAGATGGCGGCGGATGAAGCCGAGGCTCAGCGCTGCAGCGGGCAGCAGCAGGACCAGGATCTGCCAGAGTGCGCGATAGCGGTCATAGTCCTCCCACACGGCGGCCAGGATGAGATCGAGCAGGAAGATGCCGACGGCGGCAAGGCCCAAAACAGGCAGGGTCTTTTTGTTGAGGATCTTCTTTAAAGGCAGATCCGGGAAGGCAAGCTTGACACCCAGGAAAAACAGCGCCGCAAGCAGCGCAGCCGTGAGCAAAAAGCCCAAAAGCTTGCCAGCGGTCGGGCCCAGAAGCTGCAGGCCGAGGCCGCCGAGATACAAAAGCCCGCTGCCAAGCAGCCACAGCGGCAGCAGCAAAAGCAGCCGCACCGGAAGCGGCAGTGACAGCATCCCCTGCTGAAGGCCGGCCTTGAGACCCGCCTTCTTTTTCTTCTCCTCGTCCTCTTCCTCGTCGTCCTCCGCGGCGGGGGCGACCTCCTCGGCCTGGGTGGTGATGCGATCAGACCAGGCAGGCGGGCCGGACATCGCCTCGGGCAAGAGTTGGGCCGGGGTATCGAAGGTGCTGGCCACGGTGACGCCGGCTGCCGTGGCGACGGCTGCCACCGTGGCGGCCACAGCGGTGACATTGCGCTTTTTGTCTTTCTTTTTCGCCATAAGATCCCCTTCTTCCGGCTTGTTCTGCTTCGATGATACCACAGTTTTTCTTCTGATGCAAGTGTCCGGAAATCAATTTCGCTGATCAGTGGATTTTTTCTCGCCAAGCTCTTGACAAACGGCAAAAAACCGGATATAATACATCTTGCTTGAATGCATATCCGCCCTTAGCTCAGTTGGTAGAGCAACTGACTCTTAATCAGTGGGTCCCGGGTTCGAGTCCCTGAGGGCGGACCAAACAACAAGCGATCGCGAATAGCTCCCTGTCCACGATCACTTGTTCATATGGCCCGTTGGTCAAGTGGTTAAGACAGTGGCCTCTCACGCCATTAACATCGGTTCGAATCCGGTACGGGTCACCAAAAAATCCTTCATGCGTTTGCATGGAGGATTTTTCTTTTCCCTTCCCCCGATTCACGATTCCTTCAAACGCGCCATTCGGAGTATCGAAACGAAATCAGAAATCGTGAACCGGGATGAAATTCTGCTCTGGAGTCGGCTTACTGCTTCATATGGACGTTGAGGTGGGGATAGGTCATCTCCACGTGCTCGGCTTTGAAGCACCGGTAGATGTTGCGGCGAAGCTGATAGCGCGCGGTGAGGAAATCGGAGGCCTTGACCCACAGGCAGACCTGGTAAGAGATGGCAGAGTCGCCAAACTCGTCAAACTCCACGATGACTTCCTCCCCTTCCAGCGGCCCGGACAGCTCCACAGCCTTGTGCAGCGCGCGGAAGACTGCCTCGGGGTCGGAGTCATAGGAGGCGGAGACTAAGACCTCAAGACGCCGTTTGCCCAGAATGCTGAAATTCTGGATCACCGAGTCTGTAACCTTGCTGTTGGGCAGCAGAATATTGCGGTTGTCAATGGTATGAAGCCGGGTGTAGATGAGACCGATCTCGTCCACAGTGCCCTCGTGGCCGTCCAGGCTGACGTATTCACCCTGTTTAAAGGGCTTGGAGCCGATGATCATAAGGCCGCTTGCCACGTTGCTCAAAACGCCCTGGACCGACAGTGAGATCGCCAGGGATGCAACGCTGAGCACCGCCACGAGCGAGGTGACGTTGATGCCAAGCGAGCCTGACACCACCAGAACGACCAGAAAATACAGCAGGATACGCACAATGGACTTGATAAAGGTGTGCAGGCTCTTATCCAGCGTGGTCCGCTCCAGCGCGCGGCCGATCAGCCGCATGATCACGCGCACCAGCACAAGCAAAACCAAAAGCAGCACCACAGACCACAGGATCTGTCGCATGGGGAGCTGCTGCAGGATCTTTTTGATGTCGCTGAGCTCTTCGGCTGCCGTGACGGGATCCAATTCGACTGCTTCCATATCGCACCTCCTCAGTAATATCTGGCCTCCGCGGCCACGGTGGTCTGCTCGGAGTGGCCCGAGAGCAGGACCGTGTCGGGGGGCAGGGTCAAAATCTTCTCACGGATGCTTTTCAGTTCCGCTCTGAGATCGCCGGTCGGATAGTGATAGGCCCCGTAGCTGCCCTTGAAGATCGTGTCGCCCACAAAGGCTGCGCCGCCCTGCGCCCAATAGAACACGCAGGAGTCACAGGTGTGGCCGGGCGTGTGGATCACCCGAAGCGTCAGCTCCGGCAGGCCCTCGGGGGCGATCTCGTCGCCCTCGCGGAGCAGTTGGGGATTTTGCAGGGTAAACGGTTCGTCCAAGATCCCGGAGAGGTTCAGCGCAGGATCGGCAAGCAGCGCCGCGCCGCTTTCGTGGATCAAAACCGGGCAGCCGAAGGCTGCACGCACGGTCTCAGCCCCGCCGAAGTGGTCAAAGTGGCCGTGGGTGAGCAGGATCTTTTCCACGATCCAGCCCTTTTGCCGACACAGCTCCACCACCCGGTCTCCCTGGGCGCCGGGGTCGATCAAAAGGCCGCGGCCGGTGGTCTCATCGGCCAGGAAGTAGCAATTGGTGTCCAGCGCGCCGCGCAGGACCAGCTTGGCAATCATAGACGTCCCTCCTTGAGCTTGGACTGCCCGCCCGCGCCGCTTGGGGCGGGCGTTTTCTTTTTGCGAGAAATAAGCCCCAGGCCCAGCCACAAAAGCAGCCCCAGCGCAGAGGCGCAAAGGCCCGCCGAAAGCCCGGGCGTACGGTAGCACAGGCGGATCTCATGTGCGCCGCCCTTCACCACAAGACCGCACAGGCCGCCTGCGACAGGAAGAAGCGCAGTCTTCGTGCCGTCCACCCAGGCGCTCCAGCCCCGGCTGTATGGCACGCTGAGCGTCAAAAGCCCGGCCTTCTGCCGTTTCAGGGAGAGCTCAACGCCCTGCCGGGTCCGCCGGATCTGCGTGACGCCGCTGTTTTGCAGCGCCGCTGCCCGCTCGGGCATCTGTCCAAGCGGCTGGGCCGCCAGACGCAGGCTTTGGAAGGTGTAGGTCCCGCGGTGCGGCAAGGACAGGTAGAGCGTTTCACGGCGTTCCGTCTGGGTGGAGAGGTTCACCAAAAAGTCGTGATACCCGCAGTAGAAGGCGTCCGCCGGGGTTAGGTAGGTCAGCGTGTTCCGGCTGCGGTCTGCGCGAAGATAGATGGGCACGGTGGTGACGGTCCGGTCCGGCCCGTCATAGCCAAGGCCCTCCAAGAGCAGATACAGCTCCTCGCCGTCCTCCACGGGCGGGAAGGTGAGCGCAAGCAGGGCGTTGTCTGAGGCTGCTTCGATGGTGTGCTGTGTCAAGACGGCGTCGTGTGTCTCGTCGCCGACGGCATACGCAAGCTCGCGCCAGCTTGTCTGGATCTGCGCCTCAGGCAGATCCACGCGCCGGTCCACCAGCCCGGTTTGCAGTAGAGCCGCCTGGCGGTCGAGCACGTCGGCTGCCTGTCCAAGGGGCGTCACCGTGTCATAGACCCAGGCAAGGGGCAGCGCGTACTTGGTTGCAGAAAGGATCTGCTGGTCTGCATGGCCCAGGATCTCATCGTATCCCCAGGCAGCGGAGCCGTCTTGGGGGGCGGTCTGCGTCCTTGCACCGAGGACCCACTGCAGGACAGTCCTGCGGTCAACGCCGGCGTAGCTCTGCCCCATGGGCGTGTTGAGCCACTGGCTGCGCTGAAAGGCGGAGGTCCCTGCGTCAATGGTGCTGAAATAGTAATCCAGGCCGCAGACGTCATACAAAAGCGCATCGTTTTGGTGCTGCCCGTTGACCTGGTCGGCGTGGCGGCAAAGATCGGCATCCTGCTGCGCAAGCAGCTCCAGATCCCAGCGGCTGTGCGCGGAAAGCGCCTGCCCAGCGGGCAGGAAGCGAGCAGCCCGGTCCTCGCCCCGGTCTGCGTACCAGAGCCAGAGGTTTGCCGCGATCCCCACGACCGCAAGGACCGCAAGCGCGTCTGCCAGCGCGGAAGCGCCGGGCTGCTGCGACCACAGCACCAAAAGCCCGACCCCGGCCCAGACCATCGCCAGCGGCAGCAAATACGCACCCTGGGCCCCGCCAAGCAGGACCAGCAGCGTCAGCACGCCCGCAAGGAGCACCACGCGCAGCCGCCAGGCGCGGGTAAGCCCTGGCAGCTCATCCATGGCGCGCCCGGCACACCAGCACAGCACAAAGGTCAAGGCCCAGATCCACCGATTGGTGGCATAGCTGCCGCCGTTGAGCAGGCTGCCAGACCAGGGCAAAAGCAGCATCAAAAGGCCCAGGGCCAAAAGCCCCTTTTCCCACCGGAAACGGCGGCTCGGCGCAGCCAGGATCACAAACGAGCCCAAAATGCCCACGGCGGACACCGCGGCATAGGCATAATAGCTTTTGCCGTTGACCAAAAATGCCGCGGCAAGGGTTTGATAGTAGTCCGCCGGATAGAGCCACAGCCGCTCGCGCGCTGCGCCAAGCCGGTCTGAACCCAGGATCGCCAGCACGTTCGGGAGCAAGACCACGCCCGCGGCAAGGCACCCCGCCACAGCGTGGACAAACAAGGCAAGAAGGCGCTTGCCAAACGCGGCAGTCCCGCCTCCGGCCCCGAGCAGCCGCGCCAGGGCATAGAGCGCGGTGAAGATGGCAAGCATATAGAAGAAGTAAAAGTTGCTCACAGCCGCAAGAAAGACGCCCAGGGTAAACAGGCCATAGGAGCCTTGCTCCAGCGCACGGTCTGTGCCAAGCAGCAACAGCGGCAGATAGAGCAGCGGCAGGGCGAAGAAGGGGTGGAAGATCCCCGGCCCCATGGCGTAGCCGGAGCCGATCCAGCACAGCGCCATAATCACCGCCGCCCGCGCAGACAGGCCGCGGCTGCGCCCATACCACAAAGCGCACAGGCCCGCAAGATAGAGCCGCAGGCAGATCAGCGCGCCATAGAGCAGCTCAGTACCGGTTGGCGGGGCCAAAGCACTGAGCAGGGTGAGCGGCTCGCCCAGGCCGTAGTAGTGCAAGGTGGTGAGCACGTCCGCGCCGTAGCCCAGGCGGAAGGACCACAGCTCCGGTCCCTGCGTGAGTGCGCGGCGCAGCCAGGCGCCGTAATAGACCAGCGCCGGATAGTGCTGCGCGTTGGCGTCGGCCGCCATGACAAGGCTTTTGCCCGGCATCAAAACCAGGCGCAGCAAAGCCCAAAGGAGGGCAAAGCACAGGCTGTAGCACAAAACTGCCCTGGCGGTTCCGGTTTTTTGCGTCGGCATGGCCCATTCCTCCTGTCTGTTTTTTCTATTGTACCACACAAACCGGCCTGCCGTCTACTTTTTTTCGTGTCCGGGCGGCAGAAAGACGGGGAAAAAGCGCCGGTTGCAAATCCCACCGCTTTGGTGTATAATAGCCCCCGAACCACGAAACAGGAGGTTTTCTATGGCTTGGTACAACGAAGCGAGCTTTTATCATATCTATCCGCTGGGACTCACAGGCGCTCCGGCCAGATCTGACGGCGAAAGGCCCACTGCGCGGCTGCGCAGTCTCTG
Source organism: uncultured Eubacteriales bacterium (assembly GCA_900316335.1). Classification (GTDB taxonomy): domain Bacteria; phylum Bacillota; class Clostridia; order Oscillospirales; family Oscillospiraceae; genus JAFRPC01. The sequence goes on from ONCN01000008.1 coordinate 27,254, forward strand.
GCCGTGGGTGGATCACATGCAGGATCTGGGCTTTACGGCGCTGTATATCGGGCCGCTCTTCGCCTCAGAGGGGCACGGATATGAGACCACAGACTATCGGGTTTTGGATCCAAGGCTTGGCACCAATGCTGATCTGCAGGCGTTTGTGGCATACTGTCACAGCCGGCAGATCCGGGTGGTTTTAGA
>ONCN01000115.1 GCA_900316335.1 uncultured Eubacteriales bacterium
TCCCGCGAACCTCTTTGTCGCCGGCTTCATCGGCATGCCCGTTATGAACTTCTTTGACGCAGAGCTCGAGGAGCAGAACGGCAAGTACTTTGTCAAGCTGGCAGACTACCGTGTGGAGCTGGACGCCGAAAAGGAAGCCCGCCTGAAGGCCAAGGGCGTCAAGTCCCAGGCCATTACCCTGGGCGTCCGCCCCGAGCACACCGAGCTGAACCAGAGCGGCGTGTCCGCCAAGGTGGACGTGTCTGAGATGATGGGCTCCTCCGTCCATCTCCATGTGTCCGCCGAGGGCCGGGACGTGATCATCATCGTCCCCACCCAGGACATGAAGAACATCCCCAGCATGGACGATACCATCCGCTTCACCTTCAATGGCAACGTGGCCCACGTCTTCTCCAAGGAGGACGACCGGAACTTGGAGTGGTAAGCAACACAACGAAAAAGGACGCCGCGAAGGAGGCACTTCCTTACGAAGTGCCTCCTTCGCGGCGTCCTTTTTCGTTGTGCAGCATTATCCGGCCGGGGTTTCGGCCTCCAGGGTGCAGTCCGTCAGGTGGCAGAAGGTGAACTCTCCTGCCTGGTAGAGCTCAAACACGCCGGAGACTACAATGTCGGAGCCCGGGGCAGGGTAGTCCTCCGGGGCATAGTCGTCGGAGAGGACAAACTCCATGCCCTGCTTGCAGCAGGCGGTGGCGTCGGCAATGATGCAGCCGTAGACCACCCGGTCCGGGGTCTGATAGGTGGCGCAGATGCCCTCCATCCGTACCCGCTTGTCCACGTAATCGTCGGGCTCATTCATCATATTAAAGACCTCGGCATAGATCATGCTGCTGCTGTAGTTCAGCAGATCCACGTCATAGGCTGCGGTCTCAGCCGGGGCGGTGGATGCCGCCGCGCCCGAAGGTGAAACGTTTTTTTTCGCCTCCTCCGGGGCTGCACAGGAGACCAGCAGCATCAGTGCCAGCAGCAGGGCGGCAAAACCCGCGGATTTTCCCATAAAAATCCCCCCAAAACGGTGTTTTCTCCCGTTCAGTATAGCACGGGCCGGTAAAAAAGTCAAACCCCGCCGGGACTAAATTCTGAAGCCCGGAAACCGGGGCAAAAACGGCGGTTTCCTGCCGCCGAACCGGAAAAATAAGCTTGTGCAAACTACACAATTTTACAAATGCAAATTATAGTATTTATACAAAACTGATTTTTGGGCTGGAAAAAGATTGACTTTACAAAGGAGGAGGCTTAAAATTAAAATGAATAGTAAACGTTTAATATTTGCTATCAAATTACAATTCGTGACAACTGTATCCCATGCGTTTGCTGCCGAAATTGATAGGAAATCAACTTCACTCCAACGGTAACGCTTCTGCTTGTCAGAATGAAAAACGAGGTGATGTGTCGTCAAAAAACGAAGTCCCAAGTCAAACGTCCATTTCATGAATTCTTACAAGAAGGAGAGTGCAACATGAAACTTACCAAACGCATCCTTTCTCTGCTGCTGGTGTTGGCGATGGTGCTGTCCGTACTGCCGCTGACGCTGTTTGCATCTGCCGAGGAGACGGAGCGGTCGTACGTTAAAATTACATCTGCCGATGATTTGGTGGACGGCTATTACCTGATCGTCTATGAGGACGAGGCCGGCAGTGTCGCGTTCAACGGCAAGCTTGCCACCCTGGACGCGGTGGGCAATACGGTGGCTGTGGAAATCGCAGACGGCACCATTGCTTCCACCGAGACCATCGGCAAGGCGGCCTTCCTGTTCACCAAGGAAACCGGAAACTTCCTTGGCCAGGGCGGCAAGTACGTGGGCCGCGCGGCTGACACCAACGGCCTGGACAACAGCACTGCCGAACTGTCCAACACCGTTACCATTGCCGAAGACGGCACTGCGGACATTGTGGGCGCCGGCGGCGCGCATCTGCGCTATAATTCCGCGTCCAACCAGCTCCGCTTCCGCTACTACAGATCCGGCACCTATACCAACCAGAAGGCGATTGCCCTGTATAAGCTGGTGGGTGCGGAGACCCCTGTGGACCCCCCCTACAATCCCGCCAAGCCTGACGCGGACAATATCGCCCTGAAGGCCACCGCAACGGCTTCCTTCTGCGCCAGCTGGAACAATGTGGCCGGCGTCAATGACGGTAATCTTCCTGCCCAGTCCAACGGCAACCGTGCCGGTTCCTATGGCTCCTGGGGCCAGAATGCCGATTGCGCCGATGAGCCCGGCACCCTGACCATGGACTACACCGTGCCCGAGCCTCCCGCATACAACGCCATCGGCGAGCTTGCCAACCTGACCGACGGCAAGTACATCATCTCCCTGTGGCGCTACATTGGCCAGGACAAGGCCGAGGGCTACATCTTCTATGACCAGAATGCCGGTGACAAGCTGGCCGCCTGGGAGACCTACGACGTTCTGACCAACGACGGCCTGACCGACAACGACTTCTGGGAAATCAAGAAGGTTGAAGGCGGCTACACCATTATGAACGTGGGCACCGGCAAGTACCTGGGCGACGCGGTTCCCGCTGCCTCCGACGAGCCTGTGGTCCATCCCATTGTTGAGGGCGAGTGCAACGGCGTGCATGACTACGCCATCGGCAACTCCGCCGGCACCGGCTCTCTGCGTTACTCCAACTCCAGCAAGTCCTTCAGCTTCAACACCACCGCCCCCGGTACCGAGGTTGGCCGCGCCTGGGCCGCCAACGTGCTGATCCATGTGGTGGAGGTTTATGAGATCCCCGAGCCCGAAATCGACACCGCTGCCCTGGAGGCTGCCATTGAGGCTGCCAAGGCTGTGGAGGCCGACAAGTACACCGAGGAATCCATTGCCGCTCTGAACGAGGCACTGGCTGCCGCCGAGGCCGTCCTGGCCAAGGAGGACAAGACCCAGGAAGAGGTCGACGCCGCTGCCGCCGCTCTGAACGCCGCCATTGAGGCTCTGGTGGAGAAGCCCGCCGAGCCTGAGCCCCTGACCTACGAGCTGGTCACCGACCTGTCCGCCCTGAGCGCCAATGACAAGTATGCCATTGTCCTGTTCCGCTACTTTGCCGGCACCAACGCCGATTCTCTGAACGGCTATGTGTTCAACGGCGAGAACAACAAGTGCGGCGGCGTGCGCGCTGCTGCCGCGGCGGACTACAGCACCATTACCACCGAAACCGCCTATGCCGATACCGCCCTGTGGAACATTGCCTCCGTGGAAGGCGGCCTGACCATCAAGAACGTGGGCACCGGCAAGTACCTGGGCAATGCCATTCCCGCCGCCTCCGACGAGGCTGTGACCCTGCTGGTTGCCACCGACGCGGTGAACGGCGTGACCAACTACGGCATTGGCTATGACAACAGCCACTATCTGCGTTACTCCGGCTCCAGCGACAGCTTCTCCTGGGCCAGCGGCAGCCTGAGCGGCGCACCCACCAGCACCAACGCCTGCAACGTCCTGATCTACAAGGTCGAGGCCGGCGAAGCCCCTGACACCGAGCCCGTGCAGCTGTTTGCCGGCTCCGATATCCAGGGCTCCGACGACTGGAACAAGCATCTGGACAACATCGCCAAGAACGCCTTCGACGCTGGCAAGGACATTGACATCTCCTTCTGGTGCGGCGACTACGCAGACGGCTCCGTCTATGCCGACGGCTCCGACACCAGCGCCACTGAGACCCCGGAGCGCATCCAGTACATCAAGGACATCCTGAACAAGTACTGGCCCGACCTGAACGACTTCCACTTTGCCCAGGGCAACCACGACGGCTCCATGCACATCGGCAACGTCATTGACGTCACCGGCCCCAAGGAGTACGACGACTTTATCCTGTACCAGATCAACGAGGACGACTTCCCCTGGTGGCAGGCCGGCTACATGACCTACTCCGACGAGGACACCTGCCTGGAGAAGATCAACGCCACCACCGACGCGCTGGGCGCCTACCTGGATGATCTGATTGCCAAGGGCGATGAGCGTGTGGTCTTCATCTACACCCATGTGCCTCTGCACTGGACTTCCAGAACCACCACCATGAACTCCTGGTGGAGCGACAACATCCACGCCGACATCCTGTTCAACATGCTCAACGAGAAGGCCGAGAACATTGACATCGTCTTCCTCTACGGCCACAACCACAGCGAGAACTATGCCGACGCCTATCCCGAGGGCGGCTCCGTCAACTTCTTCGCCCCCGGCGACACCATCCGCATCCCCAACGGCACTGTGGCCGCCTCCGGCAACTACACCGAAGAGACCATCAAGTTCACCTATCTGAACGCCGGCTATGTGGGCAAGATCGCCTCCGGCTTCGTGCCCAACACCGCCACCGCTTCCGTGATCACCGTGTATCCCGACAAGGTCGAGTTCACCCGCTACTCCGATGAGGGCCACTACGAGGGCTCTGACCGGGTACTGATCCGGAACAACCGTGAGGAATACCCCGCATACCTGAACCTGAACTCCGTGGAGAACCCCAAGGTCCGCAAGGAGGGCGACACCGAGCACTTCCAGGCTGTGCTGAAGAACGCCGAGGCTGCCACCTACACCTGGAGTGTAGAGGGCAACGGTGAGATCACTGACGGCCAGGGCACCGACACCGTCGCGGTCACCTACACCGGTGGCGAGAACGTGGTGGTAAAGGTTGTTGTGACCTATGTGGACAGCAAGGGCGAAACCCAGAGCCTGGAGCAGACCAAGACCGTGGAGGTCAAGGCCGCTCCTGCCCAGGGCGAAATCACCTACAACGAGGTGAAGTCCATTTCCGACCTGGCTGCCGGCAAGAAGTATGCCATCGTGGCATGGCGCTACTTCGGCGGATCCAACGACGACACCTTCAACGGCTACGGCTTCGGCGCTACCGACGCAGTAGCCTACCGCGCTCCCACCGACGACAACTATGAGACCATCCGGCCCGAGGCTGAGCTCACCGACGACCAGCTGTGGGAGATCGTCCCCGTGGAGGGCGGCGTGACCCTGAAGAACCTGGGCACCGGCAAGTATCTGGCCGACGCCATCCCCGCTGCTGCCGACGAGGTCTACACCCTGACCATTGCCGAGGGCGAGTGCAACGGCACCTACAACATGGCCATCGGCACCGCATCCGGCTCCATCCGGTACTCCGGCTCCAGCGGCACCTTCGTCTACTCCTCCACCGCACCCGACGGAGAGGTAGGCCGTGCCTGGGCTGCCAACCTGACCATCTACGAGAAGGTTGAGCCCGCCAAGGTGTACCCCAACATCGCTCCCGAGGGCACCGCCTCCTCCGACTTCTGCGCCAGCTGGAGCTCTGTGGAGGGTGTCAACGACGAGGTCATTCCCGACAGCTCCAACCCGGGCTACGACTACAACGAGGCCTACGGCTCCTGGGGCAAGAACAGCAACTCCGCACCCGAAACCATCCTGATCACCTTCGACCAGCCCGCCAAGCTGTACGGCGCCGGTGCCTACTTCTGGTACAACGCAGACGGTCCTCACAACCAGAACGGCATTGATATCCCCGCCTCCTACACCTGGGAGTATCAGGATGCCAACGGTGAGTGGGTGCCCTTCCCCAACGCGGCCGGCTTCGGCATCGAAGAGGACATCATGAACCAGACCACCTTCGATCCTGTGATCGCCACTGTGGTCCGCATCAACATGGCCAAGTCCACCACCGGCTCCTACGGTCTGGGCGTGGCTGAGCTGGAGCTCTACGGCGAGTTCGTTGAGCCCGTGGACACCACCGCCCTGGAGGCTGCCATTGCCGCTGCCGAGGCTGTGGAGCCCGACGAGTACACCAAGGAGTCCGTGGCTGCTCTGAACGAGGCCCTGGCTGCTGCCAAGGCCGTGCTGGAGAACATCGACAAGACCCAGGAAGAGGTGGACGCTGCCGCCGAGGCCCTGAACGCTGCCATCGCCGCCCTGCAGGTCAAGCCGCTGCCCAACATCGCCCCCGAGGCCAGCAACGTGGAAGCGCCGAATATCGCGTCCTGGAACAACCTGGCCGGTATCAACGACGGTCAGCTGCCTTCCTCCTCCGCGACCGCCGGCGACAACACCTCTTACGGCTCCTGGCGCTCCAATGCCACCGCTGATCCCGAGCTGATCATCTTCACCTTCGACCAGCCCGCCGAGATCAAGGGCGCCAGCGCATACTTCCTGTACAATGAGAACTCGCCGCACGAGCAATTCGGCATCGACTTCCCGGATTCCTACACCTTCGAGTATCTGAACGATCTCGGCGAGTGGGTCGAGGTGCCCAACGCCGCCGGCTACGGCCTGGAGGAGGACATCCTCAACCAGACCACCTTCGACGCCATTACCACCACCGGCTTCCGGATCGTGATGCAGCGTCAGGCCGGTTCCTTCGGCTTGGGTGTCGATGAGATCGAAATCTACGGCAAGTTTGTGGAAGAGTACATCGACAAGACCGAGCTGGCTGCCGCTATCGCCGAGGCCGAGGTCCTGAACGAGGACGACTGGACTCCCGAGACCTGGGCCGCCCTGGCCGAGGCCCTGGAGGCCGGCAAGGCCGTCTACGACAAACCCGACGCCACCCAGGAAGAGGTTGACGCCGCTGCCGCCGCCATCCGCGCCGCCATCGAGGACCTGGTGGACAAGGTCCAGGTTGTGATTGACCTGATCGACGCCATCGAGGAGCCCATCGACCTGGAGGACGAGGAGGCCTTCAAGGCTGCCCGCGAGGCCTATGACGCCCTGACCGACGAGCAGAAGGAGAGAGTCACCAACTATCCCGACCTGCTCCTGGCTGAAATCGCCTACTACGAGGCCCTGGCCAAGCAGTACGAGGAAGACCAGAAGAAGTCTGAGGAAGAGATTGCCAAGGCTCTGGAGGACGCCAGAAATGCCGCCATCAAGGCGCTGGAGGAGTATCTGGAGCACGCCAAGCAGAACCACGACGATGAGCATGTGGCCGCCGCCGAGGAAGAGCTGGCCAAGGCCATTGAGGCCATCCTGGCTGCCGAGAACTCTGAGGAGCTCCGCGCCGCCGTGGATGCCGGCCTGGCTGCCATTGACGAAGCCCTGAAGGGCGGCGAGATCATCCCCGATGAGCCCACCGAGCCCGTCCTTGACAAGGCTCCGTTAGAGAAGGCCATCGAGGACGCCGAGAAGATCGACGCCGACAAGTACACCGAAGAGTCCGCCAAGGCCCTGGCCGAGGCCATCGCCGCTGCGAAGAAGGCCCTCGAGGAAGCCAAGACCCAGGCAGAGCTCGACGCTGCCAAGAAGGCGCTGGACGGGCGCTGGACGACGCGATCGCCGCTCTGGTCGAGAAGACCGAGCCCACGCCGATCCCGACGCCGACCCCGCACGTCTGCCCGGGTGCGAACTTCACCGATATGCCCGCCGAGGATTACTGGTCTCACGCTCCCATCGACTGGGCGATCGTGAACAAGATTACCGTCGGCACCTCTGATACCACCTTCGGGCCCACCGAGGGCTGCACCAGAGCGCAGGTCGTGACCTTCCTGTGGCGTGCTGCCAAGGAGCCCGCTCCCACCTCCAAGGAGAACCCGTTTAAGGACGTGAAGGAAAGCGACTACTTCTACAACGCCGTGCTGTGGGCCGTTGAGAAGGGCATCACCGTCGGCACCGATCCCGACAAGTTCAGCCCCGGCGAGACCTGCACCCGTGCCCAGATCGTGACCTTCCTGTACCGCTA
>ONCN01000015.1 GCA_900316335.1 uncultured Eubacteriales bacterium
CAAGCTTGCGTACCATTTGCGGTTCAGAATATGGTGGACGATCAAAAGCAGCGTCATCAGAACGCCGCCCCATTCGTGCAGCACCTCGCCGCAGACCTGGTAGGCCATCAGGCACAGAAGCACCAGCGTCATGCATAGATCCACAATCCGTTTTAAGCTGCGTTTTTCCTTCATATCCGTTCCTCTAAATATCGCTTTCGCTTTGGCGGCGCGCGCCGCAGTCCGGTCAGCGTCGGATCTTTTCCGCGACGTCAGCATTATGATACATCATCGTTGACATTGCATCAATACCGTTTATCGTTTTTTCTTCCGATTGAATTCTCTATTGACACAGTGTCAACAATGTGGTACAATCACTATGCTGACACAATGTCAACAAAAAAACGGAAAGGGGATCTACACAATGTACCAGCTTCCCAAAATCGCTCTGGGCGCATGGGCCTGGGGCAACGACGGCACCTTCGGCGGCAGTCTGACCGCCCAGACGCTGAAGCCCATTTTTGACGCGGCAATGGACCGCGGTCTGAACCTGTGGGACACCGCCTATGCCTATGGCATGGGCACCTCGGAGAAGGTATTGGCAGGCTTTTTGAAGGGTCTGCCCAGAAGCAGCTATCTGATCTCGGACAAGTTCACGCCCCAATGCGCGAGCGACAAGCCCACAGCCATGGCGGACATGATCGAGCTGCAGCTTGGGCTCATGGATCTGGACCGATTTGATCTCTACTGGATCCACAACGTGTGGGATGCCCCGCATTGGACCGAGGAGCTTGCCCGGTACTTCGAGGGCAAGCAGAACGCACCGCTGCTTGGCGTCTCCAACCACAATCTGGCCGAGATCAAGCAGGCCAACGAGATTTTGAAGGCCCACGGGCTGAAGCTCTCGGCGGTGCAAAACCATTACAGTCTGATCAACCGCTCGTCTGAAGACTCGGGCATCCTGGACTACTGCCGGGAAAACGGCATCGTCTTCTTCTCTTACATGGTGCTTGAACAAGGCGCGTTGTCCGGAAAGTACGACACCCGGCACCCCATGCCCGCGGGTTCTGAGCGCGCAGCCGTTTACAACCCCGTTTTGGATCAGCTTGCGGTTTTGAACGCAGCGCTGCGGAAGCTGGCAGACAAGTACGGCGTCGGGCCTGCCCAGATCTCCGTGGCCTGGGCCATTGCAAAAGGGCACGCTGCCCATCATCGGCGTTACGAAGGTCTCCCATGTGGTGGACGCAGCCAAAGCAGCCGGCATTATACTGACCGCCGAGGAGACCGCGGAGCTGGAGACGCTGGCAGACAGCCTGCACATCAGTATCTTGGCCGGGCGCTGCGGGATTATACAAAGCGGGAGGACGTGGTGGTGGCCACCAAGTTCCTGCCCCGGACCCAGGCGGAGATCGAAAAGGGCGTCACCGGTCAGCAGCACATTGAGACCATGCTGAACACCAGCCTGAAAAACCTGGGCATGGACTATGTGGATCTGTATATCTATCACATGTGGGACTGGCAGACGCCGATCTGCGATGTGCTCGACGGTCTGAACCGGATGGTAAAAGCGGGAAAGACCCGGTATATCGGCATCTCCAACTGCTTTGCCTGGCAGCTTGCCCAGGCAAACGCCCTGGCAGAGAAGGAGGGCTTTGCAAAGTTTATCTCTGTCCAGGGACACTACAATCTGATCTTCCGGGAGGAGGAGCGGGAAATGGTCCCCTTCTGCGCCCAGGAGAACATCGCGCTGACGCCATACAGCGCCCTTGCAAGCGGTCGTCTTGCCAGGCTGCCCGGGGAAAACGGGACTGTGCGGGCTGAGAAAGATGCTTATGCGAAGTTTAAGTATGACGCCACCGCAAATCAGGACAATGTGATCATCGCCCGGGTGGCGGAGCTGGCGGAAGAACACGGCGTAACCATGACGGAAATATCTCTGGCCTGGCTTTTGACCAAGGTCACTTCTCCCGTTGTCGGTGCAACCAAGCTCCACCACATTGAGGGAGCGGCAAAGGCCGTGGCATTACAATTGAGCGACGAAGAGCTGGCATATCTGGAAGCCCCCTATCTCCCCCATCCGCTGGCGGGAGTCATGGCACAGAACAAGCCGGCCAACGCCAAGAAAACACACGTCTGGTCCACCGGAGACCAGAAGATCGGGAGGTAAGAACCATGCGCGAAAAGATCGTACAAACCGCAGGCAGAAATCAGTTGGGAGACTTTGCTCCTACGTTCGCCCATCTCAACGACGACGTGCTCTTCGGTGAGGTGTGGAACGAGGAGGCCATCGACCTCAAGACCCGGTGCATCATCACGGTGGTGTCACTGATGGCGTCCGGGATCACAGACTCGTCTTTGGTCTACCATCTGCAAAACGCCAAGGCCCACGGGGTCACAAAGCAGGAGATCTCCGCCATCATCACGCACGCTACCATGTACGTGGGGTGGCCCAAGGGCTGGGCGGTATTCCGCCTTGCAAAGGAGGTCTGGAACGAAGCGGCTCCGGCAGAAACCGAGAAGGAGCGCTATCAGAACAGCATCTTCTTCCCCATTGGAGAGCCCAACCCCTACGGTCAGTTCTTCGTGGGGCAGAGCTATCTGGCACCGGTATCCACCTGGCAGGTCCCGGTTTTCAACGTGACCTTTGAGCCCGGCTGCCGGAACAACTGGCACATCCATCACGCCAAGTCCGGCGGCGGTCAGATGCTGATCTGCGTGGGCGGCAGAGGGTACTATCAGGCTTGGGGCGAAGCGCCGGTGGAAATGACTCCCGGCACCGTGGTCAACATCCCTGCAGGCGTCAAGCACTGGCACGGGGCTGCGCCGAGTTCCTGGTTCTCCCACCTGGCCATCGAGGTGGCAGGCGAGGACACCCGCGCCGAATGGCTGGAGGCTGTGGACGCCGAGGCGTACAACAAACTGGCATAAGCCATACGCTTGATATCGCTGTATAGAAAACCGCAGATTTCGCACTCAGGGCCAAGCCCTTTTCCGAAATCTGCGGTTTCTGCATTTGGCAGGTCTGATGCTGATCGCACACGCTGCACGGCAAGGCGCCCCTTCTCGCAAAGGCGCTTGCAGTTGATTTTTTGTGCAGACTGCGAAAAAAACTGCTTTGCAGACAGGCTAAATTTGAGGTTTCTTTCTCGCAAATACTTGTCTCCGGCGTGAGAGTGTGGTATGATGGGATAGTAAGACATATTTAACTTACGCAGCCAGACAGCTCCGGTCGCACAGCCGTAAGACAAGTTCCCTTTTGGCAAGGCGTTTCAGCCTGCCGCGCTTGCGGCGACGGGAGCCTGGATGGAACACAAGCAGAGGAGTCCACACAGGTCAAAAGAAACAGGAGGCACCCACATGAAACACATCAAACAAATCCTGGCGTTCATTCTGGTTGTATGCATGGTCGGGTCTATGCTGACAACCGTTTGCGCCGCACCCGGACAAAGCAGCATTGCCGCCGTCGAAAACATCGACTTTACCAATCCGGCAGATGCAGAGAAATTCACCATTGATCAGCAAACCGTTTCGGAGATCCGCGAGGGGGAAGGCCTGTACATGATCTCCACCAAGGAGGCCTTTGAGGACTGCAAGGGCCAACTCACCGGCGACGCGGCCAAGTCCCCCCGTGACGTCGTGCGTGTCGCCGTATCGGGAGACTGGACTGCCGTGCTGCAGTTGAAGGTCGATACCTCCGGCTCGCAGGGCAGCTATGAGTTCCTCGGCTTCTACGGTATGACGGACTATCAAAACGGCGTCGGTATTCGGGCCGGCAACCGTTCGACCGTGAACTTCAAGGCACTCGCCGGCAGCGTGGAGTCCTCCACCGACGGCTTGAAGCTCTCCACCGGCCTGACCAGCGGCACAGACCACTGGTATAAGCTGGAAAAGAGCGGCACCACCTACACCGGCTATCTGTCCGAAGATGGAACGGAATATCAGAAGATTTTCACCTATGAGAACACAGGCATTGACGCAACGATGATCGTCATTGACGCATACTCCGGCAGCGCGGTCGGCTATCAGTACTGGCTGCAGGCTTTGACCTTTGCAGACAATACGCCTGTGAGCTGCGAGCACACCTATGAGGCCGTTGTGACGCCTCCTACGTGCACCGAGGGCGGGTTCACCACGTATACGTGCAGCAAGTGCGGCGACAGCTACGTCCAGGACGAGACCGCGGCGCTTGGCCATGATTTCAAGGACGGCGTGTGCACCCGCTGTGGAACTGAGGCAAACGCTTTCCTGGACGGGATCACCGTCAACGGCGAGCCGCTCGAGGGCTTTGACCCGAAAACGTTCGAGTACACGCTGAACGCAGGCGACTACGAAACGCTTCCTGTGATCGGCTGCGGTGAGGCGCAGACAACACTGCTCATCACCGGCTCTGATTTCCAGGATCCCGCCACCTCCTACACCCGCTCTGATTATGCGCAGAACGGAAACTACGTTCCCCAGATGAACCGCATGAAGGCCATCATGGGCCATATGCAGGCGTCGCTTGGCACCGCAAGCTATTTCATCGGCGGCGGCGACTACAACTTTGACGAAATCAAAGACAGCGTATCCAAAACCAACTACGGCATAGACAAGGTCCGGGAAGCCGCCGAGGAGGTCTGCGGTGCTGACCTGGTCTCTGTTTTCATCCAGGGCAACCATGACGCGCCGGGCAGCAACTATGCCCCCACAGGCCCGAGCGACACCGACGCATTCGGCCTGTTTACCATCACAGAGGAAGACTACCGCTCCTATCCCCAGGACAGCAGCAAGTGGTCCGACCCGAACAAGAGCGAGGCCAAAGCCCAGGCTGTGGCAGACCAGTTGGGCGCCTATCTTGCGCAGAAGGCTGCAAGCGGATTTGACAAGCCTGTGTTTGTGGCCTGTCACGTTCCCATCCACTACAACACCCGCACGGCGAGCAAGGGCGACGCGATGTACGGCGACGTCATCTACAAGGTACTGCATCAGTATGGCGACGATCTGAACATCATCTTCTTGTATGGTCATAACCACGCCTGGGGTGACGACGACTATCTGGGGGCCGCCTCCAACTTCCTGACCCACGGCGACACCATCAACATCGCCAAGCATGGCAGCAAGACCGATTATACGGTGGAGCCTTTGAACTTCACCTATATGAACTACGGCTACACCGGGTATTACTGGGCCAAATGGGTCCAAAGCAGCAACCAGATCGTCATTCGGACCGACGCGGACAGCACCCTGACCATGACGGCCTTCCAGATCAGCGGCGATCAGGTGACCATCAGCCGTTGGGACGAAGCGGGCATGCATAATCTGAAGGCAAAAGGCTTCCCCACCCTGGGTTATCGGAATGTTGCTGAGGTCTGTGAGCCAAATTTCAAGATCGTAGAAAGCCCGCTCACGATTTTGGCGGATGGCCGCCAGGTTCGCATTGCCCAGTTTGAAAGCAGCCCCGGCGAGGCTGCCGTAACCTGCTTTGACCCTGTGTCCGGCACCACCAACGTCTACCGCTTGAAGCTGGAGGACGCGCCAAAGCCGGACAAGACCGCGCTCAATGAGGCGATTGCGGCTGCCGAGGCGATCCAGACCGAGCCCTACACCGAGGCCTCCGTCAAGCTTCTGGCCGAGGCCATTGCCGCGGCAAAGGCTGTACAGGCAGACGAGGCTGCAACCCAGGATGACATCGACGCGGCTGCCAAGGCGCTTACCGACGCCGTTGCAGCATTGGAAGAAAAGCCCGAGGTGCCGCCTGCCGCTGACAAGACTGCGCTGGTGCAGGCCTTGGAGGATGCCGCCAAAATCGACCCGGCAGAGTACCAGTCCACGGAGGAGCTGGACAAGGCTGTCGAGGCGGCCAAGACCGTTTTGGCAGACGAGGCTGCAACCCAGGCACAGGTCGACGAGGCGGCAAAGGCCGTGCGCGACGCGATCGCCGCACTGGTTCGGGTCCCGGATGCGCCAAAGAACCCCTTTGAGGACGTGAAGGAAGGCGCGTATTACTACGACCCGGTCCTTTGGGCTGTGAATCACGACCCGCAGATCACCGTCGGCACAAGTGAAACCACCTTCAGCCCGGAGAATACCTGCACAAGAGCCCAGGTCGTCACCTTCCTGTGGCGGGCAATGAAGTGCCCGGAGCCGACAACGGCTGACAATCCCTTCCTGGACGTTACGCCCGATCAGTATTACTATAAGGCCGTCCTTTGGGCGGTGGAGCATGGGATCACCGCCGGCATCAGCGAAACCGCCTTCGGCCCGGACCAGAACTGCACCAGAGCGCAGGTCGTCACCTTCCTGTGGCGGACGGAAGGCAAGCCGGAGCCCTCTGCCACAGCAAATCCCTTCCGGGACGTCGGCGAGAGTCTGTACTATTACAAAGCCGTGCTGTGGGCTGTGGAAAAGGGCATCACCAAGGGCACTGCCGACAACGAGTTCAGCCCGGATGCAACCTGTACCAGAGCGCAGATCGTCACCTTCCTGTACCGTGATATGAAGGAATAATCGGATATACGCGGCAGTGCGCCACTGTCGCGCGACGGGGAATCGGCCGCAGACGCGGACCGATTCCCCGCTGTATTGGCCCGGCTGCGACTGCGCTCCGGATTGGGCCAGGTAAGAGAGAAAGGGCGTGAACGAATGAAAGACCGATCAAAGCTGTTCAGCCAGGCAGACCCGTATGACGCTGCAAAGACAGAGGCGCTGTTTGTGTCTGCTGTCCGGGAGAATTGCAGCTACGCCTATAAGCACTGCCCGGAATACAAAACAATTCTGGACGCGGAGGGTTTTTCCCCGCAGCGTTTGCAGCGCATAGAGGATCTGGCCGAGCTGCCCGTGTTGCCGACGGCGCTGTTTAAGCGCAGAAGGCTGTTGTCCATGCCGCGCAGAAGGCTGCCTGTGGTGGTGACCTCCTCCGGCACCAGCGGCCATGCAAGCCAGATCGGGTTTGCCGTTTCAGATCTGTGGGCGGGTCTCATGATGGTTTTGCGCGTATGCAAAACGCGGCGTCTGCTCTCTGCGCGACCATGCCACTACGTTGTCTTCGGCTATCAGCCAAACCGGAAAAACCGGACCGGCGCGTCCAAAACGGCCTTCGGCGTGACCTTGTTCACCCCGGCGCTCAGCCGCACCTATGCGCTGCGCTGGGACAAGGGCAGCTATGTGCTCGATCTCAAGGCAGTGCAGCAGGCCATCGTGACGCACAGCCGCTCCCGTTTCCCGCTGCGCTTTATGGGATTTCCGTCTTACGCTTGGTTTTTGATGAAACAGATGGATGCGCAGGGCGTGTACGTCAAGCTCCCGAAGGGCTCCAAGCTGATGCTGGGCGGCGGCTGGAAGCAGTTTTACACGGAAGAGGTGGACAAGCCCGTGTTTTATGCGCTGGCAAAGAAGGTCCTGGGGCTGGAGGAAGCGGATATCATCGAGTTTTACGGTGCGGTGGAGCATCCGATCCTCTACTGCGACTGTGCATACCACCATTTCCACGTTCCGATTTACAGCCGCGTGCTGATCAGAGACGTGCAGACGCTCAAGCCGGTGCCGCATGAGACGCCGGGGCTGGTCAATCTGATCTCTCCGATGGTCTTTGCAACGCCGCTGCTGTCGGTCATGCCGGACGACCTGGGCGTGCTGCACGACGGCTGTCCGTGCGGCCTTTCCTCGCCCTACCTGGAGATTTTGGGGCGCGTGGGTCTGCAGGACATCAAAACCTGCGCCGCAGGCGCGGCGGAGCTGCTGGAGCAAACGGAGGTGTCTTTGTGATTTTGGCGAATGGAAAGCGCTATGAGAGCGCCATGCAGGATACCATCCTTTCAGGCCTTGCAGCAAAGCTGAATCAGACGCTTGCAAAGCCCGCTCCCACGCCTGAGCTTGTTATCTCCGCCATTGACAAGCTGGGGCGCACGGTTGAAGCCGGGGCGTTTGACGCGCAGATCGATGCGCTGCAGCTTGACGGCGCGCAGCAGTATAAGGCGCTGGCGATCCGCCTGCTGCGGCGGGATTATCTGGAGTTTAAGCTTCGCACAGAGCTTGGCGCCGACGCCATGCCGGACCGATACACGGAGCCGCCGGCAGGACTTGCGCCGCTGCGCGTGCTCACCAGGCCGCTTGGGGTTTTGCTGCACATCGCAGCCGGAAACGCGGACGGGCTGCCTGCCTTCTCTGTTGCCGAGGGGCTGGTGACCGGCAACGTCAATCTGCTGAAGCTGCCCCAGGCGGACAACGGGCTTTCGCTCACCATCCTGGAGGCGCTGATGGACATGGAACCGCGCCTGGCGGACTATATCTATGTGTTTGACACACCGTCGTCCGATCTGGCCGCCATCAAGCGGATGGCGGATCTGAGCGACGGGATCGTCGTCTGGGGCGGCGAGACTGCCGTTGCCGCTGTACGGCGCTTTGCCCACCCGGGAACAAAGCTGATCGAGTGGGGCCATCGGCTCAGCTTTGCCTATCTCTCTGGTCCCGTCCCGGACCAAGCGCTGGCAGATCTGGCGGAGCATATCATCACCACGCAGCAGCTTTTGTGCTCTTCGTGCCAGGTCATCTATCTGGATACCGCAGATATGGAGGCTGTGCGCGGCTTCTGTGATCGCTTCTACCCCGTGCTGGAGGGTATGGCATTGCAGCATCAGCCCAAAACCATGGGCGCTGTCGCTGCCCTGACGCTGCGAAGCCGCACCGACCATCTCGAAGCTCTGCTCGACGGGCGCGCAGCAAAACCGTGGCACTCGCCGCTGTGCTCGCTGATCGTGCGGGAGGACACGGCGCTGGAGCTCTCGCCAATGCTGGGCAACGTGCTGGTAAAGCCCCTGCCCAGCGCGCAGATCATAGAGGTACTGCGTGAGAAGAAGCAGTATCTGCAAACGGCCGGGCTGTGCTGCAGGGCAGAAGACCGTGAAAGGCTGACGCAGCTTTTGGTGCGCGCCGGTGTGAACCGGATCACATCCTTGAAAAATATGTCTGCGTCCCTGCCCGGCGAGGCCCATGACG
This sequence comes from uncultured Eubacteriales bacterium, assembly GCA_900316335.1. Lineage (GTDB taxonomy): Bacteria > Bacillota > Clostridia > Oscillospirales > Oscillospiraceae > JAFRPC01. The sequence goes on from ONCN01000015.1 coordinate 8,953, forward strand.
GGGAGTATCCCCTGCGGCGCTATGTGCGCATGGTCAACGTCGAGCCGCAGGCGCAATAGGGCAAAGCAGCGCAGTTCGGCGCCGGAATGCAGGAGATGAAGCGGATTTCGGCCGCTTCTTCTCTTGCATTCCGGCGTATTTTGTGGTATTATGAGTTAGCGGAGGATAACGCCGTGCAAGTCGGCTCCCGCCCAGCCTTGGGCGCAAGGGCTGGGCGATCGTTTGGCGCATGAGTTAGCTTTCACTAACAATCAACTCCCCTGCTTGCGGTGCGTATCCGATCGTGCGAAAGGAGGCCTTCCCTTGCAAACCTATCATATTGAACACAATTCCGTCCAGGAGACCCTGCTGATCCCGCTGTTTGGTCGGCTGATCTGCTCAGAGCGGTTTCCACACCTGTTTTCCGACCCGGAGGCCGAGCGGATCTGCGCGTCATTGGATTACGACTTTTCGGCCCGGCGGAAGAAGATGGAGTCCCCGGCCGGTCTGTTTGGTGCGCTTGAGGTCGCACAGCGGCAATACGACCTGTGCTGTGAGGTGCAGGCATATCTCAAGCTTCATCCAAAGGCCGCCGTGGTCAATCTGGGCTGCGGGCTGGACGACAGCTTCCGCAAATGTGACAACGGGCAGTGCCGGGGCTGGAACATCGACCTGCCGGACGTGATCGACGTGCGCAACGACCTGCTGCCGGCACAGGAGCGGGAGGTCAATCTTGCCTGGGATCTGAACGATTTTGGCTGGATGGATCAGATAGACGCCGCCAACGGCGCGGTCTTCTTTGCCGCCGGGGTGTTTTACTACTTCAAAACAGCGGATCTGCAGAAGCTCTTTGCCGCCATGGCAGAGCGGTTTCATGGCGGGGTGCTGGTCTTTGACGCATGCAACGCCCGCGGGGCGGCATTGATGCGCAAAACCTGGCTCAAGCAGGCCGGAATTACAGACGTAAACGCCTATTTCTCCTTGGAGGATGAAAGGTCTCTGATGGGCTGGAGTCCCAGGTTTGCCGCAGTGGCGGCGAAGAGCTATATGCGCGGCTATCGGGACATCTACAAGGAGGTGCGGCTGTTTCACAAGCTGATGATCCACTTTTGCGACAGCCTTGTGCGAATGAAAATCATCCGGATCACATTTGACGGCACGGCAGCGGAGGACAGCAGATGCAGGACGTAAAACGATATGATCGGGCAAAGCGGCGGCTGCTTTTGGGTATTCTGGGGTGCCTGCTGTATGTGCTTGGAGATTTTCTCTACGCCGCCACAGGCATCGGGCAGACCACGGAAACCATCGGACTGTTTACGATGAAGGCCTGGCTCGAAATGGCGCCATGGCGAATGTGGGCCAGCATCCTCTGCGGATTTTTCGGCACGCTTTTGTACTACATGGGGTTTCACCAGATGTATCGACTGCTCAAGTGCCGCATGACCGAACCGGACCAGCGCATTTGGGTGCGGCTGTTTCGCGTGGCCTATCTTACGGGAACGGTGGCATGGTGCTGGGTCCACGCGATGTTTATGACAAACGCGCTGACCTTCCGGTATGTGTATGAGGCCTACGGCGATATGGAGCAGGCAGCCAGCATTGCAAGCCGGGTGTTTTATGCCAATGCGCCGGGGATGGCGTTGGCTTACGTGCTGTGCGACGTGGGTTTGACCGTGATCATGATCACGCTGGTGTGGAAGCGGGTGATCCCGCTGCGCTCGACCAGGGCGAGGATTCTGGCGACCTTCTGCAACCCGATGATGCTGCCCGGCATTGTGGGCAATCTTGTGGCGCTGCTCCCCTGGCCCATCAACCAACTGGACCACGGAACAGAGTCCTTCGGGCACGCGCTGGTCCTGATCCTGGGGCTGATCCTTCTTCGGGACTGTAAGCGCACCGGGGCGCTCAAGAAGCCCCGGCGGATCGCAGATGACGAATAAATAAAAAACCAGACAGGATCTGGCGCCAGGCCCGATCCTGTCTGTTTTTGCGGTGGTGCAGATTATGCAGCAAGTGCGGCGCCAAGCTTGCGGCAGTTTTCCGCAGCCTCGTCGTCGGGCGCTTCGCAGCAGATCACGCTCTGGCAAACCAGCTCAGCACCGTCGTCGCGGCACTGGTCCTCCCAGTTGCGCATCCATTCTCCGTCGCCCCATCCGTAGGAGCCGAAGAGGGCAAGCTTCTTGCCGGCAAGCTGCGGCTCACAGGACTGGAACATGGGCTCAAACTCCCCGTCCTCCAGGGACTCCACACCCATCGAGGGGCAGCCAAACGCGATTGCGTCAAAGCTTCCCAGCAGATCCGGCGTAAACTCCGCAGCGGTGAGCAGCACGCCCTCGGCGCCTGCCGCCTGCACGCCCTCCAAAACGGCGTTTGCCATGGCCTCGGTGTTGCCCGTGCCGCTCCAATACACGATTGCGATTTTCTTCATGGTTTGTACTCCTTTTCGATTTGTTTTGTTGTTTTTACGGTCAAACGCTCGAGCGAAAGCCCTCTTGCGCTCTGCCGAAGATATGCGTCCGTGCATTTCTGATAGCGCGCAAAGGTGCTGCGCGCGGCGGCTTCATCGCCGTAGACCTTCCAGCAGCCCACACACTTGCAGTCGGCGGCGCGGTGTTCGATGAAGCCGCAGACGTCCTCGGGCGGATAACTCAGAAACAGGCCGATCTCATGCGGAAACGCCTCGCAGGCGGACAAGCGGCGGCGCAGCTCTCGCAGGCAGGCCTCTTCACTGCAATCCGGGTAGCCTGCCTGGCGCAGCAGCGCAGCGGCATCCTGCTGCTGCAGGTCGCGCCCCAAACGCCCTGGCCGGTAGAGATAGAGCATGGCAAAGGTATCCGTCATGCGCAGCGGCATCAGCCGCAGGCCCTTCGGCGTGAGTCTGCGATTATAGCTGCGCAGGGCCTTGACAGCCTCCTGCTTTGAGCTGTAGTGATACGGGAACAAGCTGCCGGTCTTGATCCCTGCCAGGGTTGGTGCGGTGTTGCGGATAAACTGCTGTTCGGACATGGCGGCCTCCTTTGGTTCCCGGTTTTTGTAGTTAGCTATTGCTAACTACATGAGCAATATAGCACAGTTTTCTGTCGTTGTCAAGCACAAAATATCATGCCTGCATAGTCTGCCCGGCTTTCTCGGGCGTATGCGGTTTTGCGCTTGCATTTCCTGGCAGTTTGTGCTATGATTGGTTAGCATATGGTAACTGTTTTCCTGCTCCGCCCGTTTCTTGTCGGCATGGTAGATTTATGCCCGGCGGGTAGCTTCTGAAGGCGGCAAAGGCTTCAGTCTTTATGCGCGCTTGCGGCGGTAAACCCGCGAGCGGCCAAAACAGAGCCCGTTTCCGCAAGGGCGGGATCTGCATTATTATGAAAAGAAAGGACTTGGCGTATGAAATCAGTTGCGATCGGGCTTTTGATCCCGTTTCTTGGAACCGCTTTGGGCTCAGCCTGTGTGTTTTTCATGCGGAAGGCATTGAGCCAGAGTGTGCAGAAGGCGCTCAGCGGCTTTGCCGCGGGCGTGATGGTGGCCGCTTCGATCTGGAGTCTGCTGGACCCTGCAATGGAACAGGCAGCCGCCATGGGCCGCTGGGCTTTTTTGCCCGCGTTTGCAGGCTTTTGGCTGGGCATTGGGTTTTTGCTGGTGCTGGACCACGTCATTCCCCATCTGCACCGAAACGCCAGCAAGGCGGAGGGCCCCAAAAGCAAGCTCGCACGCACCACGATGATGGTGCTGGCTGTAACGCTTCACAACATCCCCGAGGGCATGGCGGTTGGTGTGGTTTATGCGGGCTTGTTGTCAAGCTCCGCCAGGATCACCGCGGGCGGCGCGTTGGCGCTGGCTTTGGGGATCGCCATTCAGAACTTCCCGGAGGGCGCGATCATCTCCATGCCGCTTCACGCAGAGGGCGTGCAGCGGTCAAAGGCGTTTGGGTACGGCGTGCTCTCGGGCGCGGTGGAGCCGGTGTTCGGCCTTTTGACCGTGCTGGCTGCGGGGCTGATCGTCCCGGCAATGCCCTACCTGCTGAGCTTTGCAGCCGGCGCTATGCTGTACGTGGTGGTGGAGGAGCTGATCCCGGATATGGCGGCGGGGCAGCACTCGCACGTTGGCGTGCTGCTGTTCTCGGTGGGCTTCAGTCTGATGATGGCGCTCGACGTGGCGCTGGGTTAGACTGCGCAGGCCCGGCCGCAGAAACCATGCCTATGAATAAACAGGCGCTGCCGCAAAAAGCCGATCAGCTTTTTGCAGCAGCGCCTGTTTTGGCACGGTAGAACTCTGTGCTCTGACTTTGCAAAAAGCAAAGAAACAGCAAGATTTGCAAGGTTTGCAACAACAAAAACAATTGGATTTTTTGCCGTTTTCCGGTAAACTGGTTACAATACGATACGCACCAATCATTCACCTGCCGGACGCGCCGCGGCGGTCATTTCGCGGAGAGACTATATCATGCAGCACAACATCAAGCTTATCGCCCTGGACCTGGACGGGACCCTGCTCACCACCGACAAAGCTTTGACCCCGGAAAACGAAGCCGCGCTGTGCAAGGCAGCCGCCGCGGGAATCGAGATCGTCCCGGCCACAGGCCGTTTTTTCAGCGGCATGCCGCAGAACATCCGCAGCCTGCCGTTTGTCCGCTACGTCATTGCCATCAACGGGGCCCAGATCTATGACGTCAAAACAGACAGCGCAATCTCGCGCAGCGAGATCCCCTGGCAGCGGGCCGTTGAGGTGATGACCTATCTTGACCGGCTGCCGGTGATTTACGACTGCTATATGGACAACTGGGGATGGATGACCCAGTCGCTCTACGACCAGGCCGAGCTGTACGCCCCGCACAAGCACAGCCTGGAAATGCTGAAAACCCTGCGCACTCCGGTGCCGGAGCTCAAGTCGCATCTGGCGCAGGTCGGACACGACGTGCAAAAGATCCAGATGTTCTTCCGCGACATGGAGCTGCGCGAACGGACCATGGCGGAGCTGGCACAGCGGTTTCCGGATCTCGCTGTCACCTCCTCGATCCCCCGCAACGTCGAGCTCAACAGCCGCCGGGCGGTCAAGGGTGAGGCCGTACGGACCCTGGCGGTGCATCTTGGACTGGACATGCGCCAGACGATGTGCTTTGGCGACGATCTCAACGACGTGTCAATGCTGCGCAGCGCAGGCATCGGCGTGGCCATGGACAACGCCTGCGACGAGGCCAAGGCAGCGGCAGACTATGTAACGCTGAGCTGCGACCAAAGCGGTGTGGCCGCGGCCATGGAGAAGTTTCTTTTTTCCGGTCAATCTCTATGAGCCGCGGCCGGATGATACCATTCATACAGTTGCAGCGCACAGAATACGGCCATGAAGCCCAATCATATGGGGCCGTTTGACTGCGGCGCGCCGGCTTCTTACTTTCTGATACAGCAGGAGGAATGCAGATGAAAACAGGCGTACAACAGATCATGCTTGGTTCGGTGACAGGAACCGAGGCGCAGGCACAGAAGACTCTGCAGCGGATCAAGGCAGCAGGCTATGACGGCGTTGAACTGAACCGGTTTATGGTGCACCCCAGCTCTTGGATGGTGCGGCTGATGACCCGCGCGGCCGGGATGCCCACCGGCAAGGGCGGCAAGCTGGACTGGCCGGCACTCATCAAAGACAGCACGCTTGACGTGATCAGCCTGCACACGGACCTGGGCAGTCTTGAGCGGGAGCCGGAGGCGGTGATCGCCGAGGCTGGAGACTTTGGCACCAAGCGGGTGGTCATCACAGGGCTGTACCGCTTTGACTATGGCAGTGAAGCGGCGGTGCGCGATCTGGCCAGGCGTCTGGATCAGGCGGGCCAGCGTCTTCGCGCCGCAGGGCTCAGGCTGCTGTATCACAATCACAACGTAGAGCTGCTGCAGGTCCGCCCCGGGCTGCGGGCCTATGACATTCTTTTGCGCGAGACAGACCCGGAGGCGCTTGCCTTCGAATTTGACAGCTATTGGTTTACCGACGGCGGCGCGGACGCAAAAAAGTGGATGCAGACACTCGGCAGCCGGATGGAGCTTTGGCACGTTACAGACCGGGGCAGCCGCCAATCCGGCCCCGCCATGACGCCGATTTTAAAGGCAGACAGCATGGAGCTTGGCACCGGCAGCATGGATCTGGAGGGCCTTTGGGCCGCAGCAAAGGCAAACGGCACGCAGGCTGTGGTGCTGGAAAGCCACAAAAACTGGATAGACAAGGATCCTGTGAAGAGTCTGGAGCTGAGCGCCGAATGGCTGAATGGGAGGATTTGAGATGACGATGCTGCAAAACAAGCTGCCTGCACGCTGGCAGGCCAAATGGATTGACCCCGAGCCGCTGCACGACAAGGCTGCGCGGCAGCCGGCCTCTGTATTGCGCCGCTTCTTTTCTCTGGAGCAGACAGAAAACGCCCTGCTCTACATCACCTGTCACGGGCTGTATGAGGCCAGGCTGAACGGCGCCCGGGTGGGCGAGTTCGTGCTGGCCCCAGGCGCAGGAGACTACCGCAAGCGCCTTTGCGTGCAGTGCTACGACGTGTCCGATCTGCTGCGCCGGGGTGAGAACGAGCTTACCGTCACCCTGGGCGACGGCTGGTATCGGGGCAACAACGGCATCGACGGAGACCGCAACCTGTTTGGCGACGATCTGGCGCTTCTATGCCAGCTTGAGCTTGGCGGCAGCCCTGTTCTGATCAGCGACGAGCAGTGGCAGGCAAGCCAGAGCGGGCCGGTTCGGCAGAACGATCTGGAGCTTGGCGAGGTGTACGACGCTCGCTTGGAGCAGATCTACCACTGGCACGAGGTCACGGTGCGGCCATTTGGCTATGCCGCGCTCGCGCCGACCGAAAGCGTGCCGATTGTCGAGCAGGAGCGCTTTCGCGGCAGCATCTTTACCGCCCCCAACGGCGAGACGGTGATCGATTTTGCTCAAAATCTTGCGGGCTACGTAGAGCTTCGCGTGACCGGCGCTGCCGGGCAGACCATCACCCTCTGGCATGGGGAGACGTTGGACGAGAACGGAAACTTTACGCAGCAGAACTTTGAGCCGGGACAGCGGAACAAAAACGGAGGCATCCCGCAGCGGATCGACTACATCTGCAAGGATGGCCTGAACGTCTACAAGCCGTCGTTTGCCATCTTCGGCTTCCGCTATGTCAAGGTTCAGACCACGCTCGATCTGTCCGGCGCAGAGTTTACCGCGATCGCGGTCTACTCCAGGATGGCGCAGACCGGCTGGTTCGAGTGCGGAAATGAGGCGGTCAACCAGCTTTTCTCCAACAGCCTTTGGAGCATGCGCTCCAACTTCTGCGACATCCCCACAGACTGCCCAACCCGGGAGCGGGCCGGATGGACCGGTGACGCGGGCGTGTTCGCACCGACGGCAGTGTATTTGATGGACTGTTATCCCGTGCTGCGCAAGTGGCTGGGCGAGTGCCGCATGGCGCAGGGTGAGGATGGCCTTGTGCAGAATATTGCCCCCATCAATGGGCGCGGCGGCGGGATCTCCAATCTGCTGCAGGGCGCGGCCGGCTGGGGCGACGCATGTATTCTGGTGCCGTGGGCCCTGTATGAGGCCTACGGCGACAAGGCCATTTTGGAAGAATGCTACGACATGATGAAGCGCTGGCTGTCCTTTGTGGAGCGGCGGGCGCAAAAAAGCCGGCTGCAAAATCGGAAGAACCCATATCACCGGTATCTGGTGGACCAGGGCTTCCATTTTGGCGAGTGGTGCCAGCCCGACGTGGACAATATGGAGGCCATGCGAAAAACCATGCTCTCCGGCGCGCCGGAGGTCGCCACGGCTTATTATTGTCGCTCCGCCGAGCTGCTTGCGCGGATCGCCGGGATCCTGGACCGGCCCGACGACCGGCAGCGCTTTGCCGAAATCGCCGCGCAGGCGAAGCTGGCCTACCGCTTTAGCTGCACCAAGGACGGCGTGATCCAATCGCAGCGGCAGTGCGAGTACGTGCGGCCCATCGCCTTCGGTCTGTTGGAGGGCGATGAGGCCCAGGCCGCAGCGGACACGCTGAACGAGCTTGTGGTGCAAAACGGATACCATCTCAACACCGGCTTCCTCTCGACCCCGGATCTGTGCCGGGTTCTGGCAGAGCACGGACACACCGACACCGCATACAGCCTGCTGCTGCAAACCGACTGCCCCTCCTGGCTCTATGCCGTAGAGCGCGGGGCCACCACCATTTGGGAGACCTGGGACGGCGTGAGGCCGGACGGCACGGTCCACGATTCGCTCAACCACTATTCCTACGGCGCCATCAGCGGCTGGCTGTTTGACGGCGTGTGCGGCATCCGGCTGAGCGAAGGGACTCTTACCATTCAGCCGCATCCAGACCGGCGTTTGGGCCACGCTGCAGCCCGGTGGGACTCCCCCGTGGGGACCATCCGCAGCGCCTGGGCCTACAAAGACGACACGCTTGTATTTGACTTTGCCGTACCCGTCCCGGCAACGGTCATCCTGCCGGACGGCAAAACCTATCAGATTGAAAAAGGAGCGTACCACGATGCAATACTACTGTAACCCTCTGAACGTCAACTACCGCTATCAGTTCAACGCCGATCCCCGCCTGCACGGCAAGCTCCAGATCTGCCGGGAAGCAGCAGACCCCTCGATGATCTGCTTTGAGGGGCGCTATTACATCTTTGCCTCTATGACGCTGGGCGTCTGGGTGTCAGACGACCTGGTGCACTGGGAAAACCACCGTCTGCCGGACAGCCTGCCGCTGTATGACTATGCGCCGGACGTGCGCGTGATGAACGGATGGGTCTACTTCTGCGCCTCCAACCGGGACCACAACTGTGACCGGTGGCGCACAAAGGACATTTTGAACGGTCCCTATGAGCGCATTGCAGGCACCTTCCCCTTCTGGGATCCCAATCTGTTTGTGGACGACGACGGCAAGGTGTATTTTTACTGGGGCTGCTCCAATGTCACGCCCATCTACGGCGTGGAGCTGAACCCGGAAACCATGCTGCCCATCACCGAGCCCAAGTCCTTGATCGAAGGCCATCCGCTGGAGATCGGCTATGAGCGTGTGGGCGAGGACAACTCCATCCTGCCCGCCAGCGCGGAAGAGGTCGAGGCAAAGTATCAGGCCTTCCTCAAGATGCAGAAGGCGCCCGAAAGCATGATCCCCGAAGAGGTCAGGCCGCTGATCCGGGGCATGTTCTCCAATATGCCCTATATCGAGGGCGCGTGGATGGACAAGCACTGCGGCAAGTATTACCTGCAGTACGCAGCGCCGGGCACGCAGTACAACACCTATTCAGACGGCGTCTATGTGTCCCAGAGCCCGCTCGGGCCCTTCCGTCTGGCGGAAAACAACCCCTTTTCCTACAAGCCCGGCGGCTTCCTGCCCGGGGCGGGCCACGGCTCCACCATGCAGGACGAGCAGGGCAACTGGTGGCACGCAGCCACCATGCGGATCTCGGTCAACCATGACTTTGAGCGCCGCGTCGGCCTGTGGCCCGCGGGCTTTGACGCCGACGGCGAGCTGTATTGCAACCAGCGCTACGGCGATTGGCCCATGACGCTCTCCGGCTTCCGTCAGGACCCGTGGCGGGATCCTGCCTGGATGCTTTTGAGCGTACACAAGGCAGCCTCCGCCTCCTCGTGGACGGAGGGGCATGCGCCGGAAAAGGCGATTGAAGAGAACGTGCAGAGCTGGTGGCAGGCCGGCTCCAACCGCCCGGAGGAATGGCTGTGCGTGGATCTGGGCAAGGTGTTTGCCGTACACGCCGTGCAGATCAACTTCGCCGACGACAAGCTGGATCTCCCCTGTCCCGGCGACATTCGCCCCGGCTCTCAGGCCCGCTATATCGACGAGGCAGACCACGCAACCCGTTGGAAGCTCGAGGCCAGCACAGACGGCGAGGCCTGGGTCGTGATCGAAGATAAGTCCGCAGCCGAGACCGATCTGAGCCACGATCTGGTGGTGCGGGAAGACGGCTTCCGCGCGCGGTATCTGAGAGTGCGCGACATGGCCGTACCCTATGCGCAGGCGCCCTGCATCTCCGGCCTGCGGGTGTTTGGTCTGGACGACGGCCCCGCGCCTGCGCAGGCAAGCTGGTCGGTGCGTCGGATCAACGACCTGGACATGGAAGTTTCCATCGACCCACAGGCGGATGCGCTTGGCTTTAACATCCTCTTTGGCAGCAGCCCGGAGAAGCTGTACCACAGCGCAATGGTGTTCAC
>ONCN01000001.1 GCA_900316335.1 uncultured Eubacteriales bacterium
CAAAAGCCGCTCATCCTCGGTCTCCAGGCGCAAGAGGGCCCTTGCGTGGCGCTCAGAAAGGTGCGCTTCCCGCAGCCGCTCAAGCACGGCGGGGGAGTGACGCAAAAGCCGCAGCTTGTTTGCCACGGCCGATTGACTTTTGCCCAGGCGGCGGGCGGCCTGCTCCTGGCTCAGACCGTACAGGCGCATCAGCCGGGCGATGCCCTGGGCCTCCTCGATGTAGTCCAAATCCGCCCGCTGCAGATTTTCTACCAGCGCCAGCATCCCGGACTGCTCCTCATCCATGGTCATCACAATGCAGGGGATCTCCTCAAGCCCTGCCAGACGCGCAGCGCGCAGCCGCCGCTCACCGGCCACCAGCTCATAAAAGCTGCCTCTTCGCCGCACCGACACCGGCTGGAGCACCCCATACTGGGCAATGGAGCCGGCCAGCTCCTGCAAGGCCTCTTTGTCAAAGACCTTTCTGGGCTGCCCGGGATTTGGCCGGATGAGCGTAAGCGGCACGAAGATTACCCGACCGGTCTCGATAAAGGTTTTCAGCTTGGATTTTTGCATATTCATTCCTCCGGTACGATCCATACTATGTCTGAGCCAACATATTGTACCGCCGGGAAATAAAAAATTCCCACGAAGCGGGGACGCTTCGTGGGAATATCCGCTCAGGCGTTACTTACCTGAAAGCACCGCCACAGTGTGCGTGGCAGATTCGGGAACGTTTACCTGTAAAAGGTTGTTGTACTCGCTTGGATACACGGAGAGCTCGCCAAGGTCCTTATCGTCCCAGGTCAGGGCGTTCGAGATCGGGAGCGCCCCCGCCTTTGCATCCTCAATCAAAGCCTGGCGCACAAGCGCAAGTCTGAAGCTGCCAAAGCGGACCACATCCGGCGTGTCGTAGTATATGTCTGTCGACTCGTCATAGTAGTTTTCCATATCCTCCTCCGTCTGCGCGGATGCGGGCGGCGTAACGTACCAGGAGAAAGCACCCTCCTCCGCGTCGCCCGGCCAGCGTGCTTCATAATATGCCGCGGCGTACTCGGGCTTTCGGCACAGCGCTGCAATTGTGCGGCCAAGGTCTGACGATTTGGGGATCTCATAGATCCGCGTCTGCGTCAAGCCGCTGCTGAGGCGATAGCTGATGGCGATCTGAGCCGTGGGCTCGCCAGACTCGGGTGCTTGCGTGCTGCGCGCGTTCATCGCCTCTGTGAGAAACGTGCCATTGGCCTGCGCAAGCTGCTCCAGCTCGTCCTGGTCGCGGATCAGAAGATCGGGCGTCTCGGGCAGATGGTCGATGCTGTGCTCACTGAACGAATAGTAGTTTGAAACGGTGAGCCTTGCTTCGGTGATCGTGGCAGGGTTGGGTACATGTCGCTGAGAGCCCAGCACGTCATAGCGCAGCCCCAGCACGAATACCGCCAGCGCAGCCACGCACAGCGCCCAGCCGGTCCAGTTTTTCCGGTCAAAGACCCGGATGGTGCGCTGCAGCATCATCCTCGCGCCAAACCACGACAGGAAGAAGCTGATCGCGCCGAAGAGCAGAAAGACAAACGGGTAGCGCGCGACCGGCTCTCCGCTGAAGAGCAGCCACAAAATGAAGCTCAGCCCCAGGCCCGCCGTGACGGTAAAGAGCACTTGGAAGGCGACCTTTGCCCAGGTGTGGACCATTGCGTCGCCTGCCCGCTCGAGATGGCGCACTCGATAGTGCAGCCACGCGGCGACCAGCGCCACCACGCCGATCCCGGCCCAGATCAAAAGGCGGGGCAGACTTTGCTGGATAACCAGCGCCAAGAAGGGCGACAGCTCACCCAGAACAGACTCCCTGTAGGCAAAGCCAAGGAACAGCTCTGACAAAAGCATACAGACCATCCGCGGCAGCACGTAGCCGATAAACTGGATGGCGCCATAGCTCAAAACGCCGATGATCGTCCGTCCGGTGAGCAGCATGCAGAACACCGCAAGCCCGAAGAAGCAGATCCATGCCAGGCATTGCTTGCCCAACAGCGTCAGCCCGAGCGTGGCTGCAAGCGAGATGCTCCGAAGCTGCAGACCGATGATCAGCGCCCCCGTGAACAAAAGCTGGGGCACCAGGAAGAACAGCATCCCCGCAATCACATGGGTGATAAACTGGGTAGACCGGTTGAGCGGGAAGGCGTGCATCATATAGGCCGAGCGGGCGTTGTGCAGATACCGCAGCAGCATAGCCGCAACCATCACGGCATAGATCGCGCTGCTCACCGTGCCGAGGGTGCCCAGCACCTTGATCAGACGCTCGGCCTGGGACGGGCGATACTCCAGCCCGACGCCGCCCAGATCCTGAACGGTGAAGAAGGCGGCCAGCATCCAGAACGCTGTGTACAGCGCCCACAGGGGAGCAAAGCGGGTGATATCCTTTTTCAGCAGCGTGCTGTCACAGAATGACGCTCTTGACTTCATAGTCCACACCTCCTAACTCATAGACAAAGACCTCTTCCAGAGACAGCGGCACCAGATCGAAAAACACCGGGTTTGCCGCAGCCAGCACGCGGTTGACCTCCTCCTGGCTGCCCCGGATGATCAGCGTGAGGATCTTGCCGCTCGCGGACCGGTGCAGCACGTTCAGCTCCTGCGGGACCTGGCTGCCCTCGCGCAGGACCACCTGGGCCTTGACCACATTGTCCTGCAGCTCTGCCAGGGTGCGCTCAAGCATCATTTTGCCCTTGTGCATGATGCCGACGTGGTCGCACACGTCCTCCAGCTCCCGCAGATTGTGGGACGACACCAAAACCGTGGTGCCGCGCTCCGCCACGTCCTGCATCAGAAGCCCCCAGACCTGGCGGCGCATCACGGGATCAAGCCCGTCAACCGGCTCGTCCAAAATCAGAACCTCGGGCCGCGCCGCGATCGACAGCAAAAAGGCCGCCTGCTTCTGCATGCCCTTGGAAAACCGCCGCAGGGCCATCTTCTCGTCCAAAGAGAAGGCGCCCAGCAGCTCTTTGTACATCTGCCGGTCAAAGCTCGGGTAGATCCCTGCATAGAAGCTTGCCATCTCGCCCAGCCCCGCAGAGGGGAAGTAGAAGATATCGTCGGGGATATAGGCAATTCTGGCCTTCACGGCGGGGTTTTCATACACCGGCGCTCCCAGCACGGTGACGCTGCCCTTGTCCGGGCGGTAGATGCCGGTGATATGGCGGATCACGGTGGACTTGCCCGCGCCGTTCGGTCCCACCAGGCCATAGATGGCCCCCTTGGGGACGGTGAGGGTCAGATCGTCCAGCGCCCGAAACCCGTCGAAGGTCTTGGTGAGCTGTTTGACTTGGATCATACTGTTACCTCCTTGATCACGCGCACAAGCTCTTGCTGGGACGTACCCAACTGCATCAGCTCTGTGGCGGTCTGGACCAGGCGGTCCATCAGCTCGCGCTTGCGCGCGTCGTCCACCTGGTCGAGTCTCCCGGCGAAGGAACCCTTCCCGGGGACAGAATAGATAAAGCCTGCCTGCTCCAGCTCCCGGTAGGCTCGTTGGATGGTGTTGGGATTGATGGCGAGCTGACCCGCCAGCTCTCTGACCGAGGGCAGCTTTTCCCCCTCGGCGATTGCGCCGGAGAGGATCATGCGCCGGAGCTTTTCTTCCAGCTGCTCATAGATCGGTCTGGGATCCCGGTAGTTCAAGGTGATCAAAAATCTGCCTCCTTTCGCGTACCAACTGTATTAACTGACCTAATACAGTTATAGCACACGGAATAGAGATTGTCAACCCCATTTTTTTATGCTAAGATGAAGAAAAGATGAAGATCCGTTCAAAAGCCTGCGATATTTCGCCCCGTCCGATCGTTTTTGTAATCAGAAACCCAAGGAGACGAACATGGAACTGGATGATGAACAGGTGATACGCTGCTTCGGGCCCTCGCTGTATCGCCTGGCTTACAGCTACTGCGCCCAGCGGGAGGACGCCGAGGACGTGGTGCAGGAGGTTTTGATCAAATACCTTCGCCACCGCGGCGCCTTTTCCTCAGAGCAGGAGCTGCGCCACTGGCTCTTCAAGGTTACGGCCAATCAGTGCCGTGACCTGCTTCGCTCTGCCTGGAAAAAGAAAACCGTCCCCCTGGAGGACCGGCCGGAGCTGACGCAGCCTGCCCCCGAGCGGGATCTGGATCTTGAGCGCGCCATGCAGGCGCTTGGACCGGCCTACCGCACGGTGCTGTATCTGTACTATTATGAAGACCTGCCGGTTGCTCAGGTTGCACAGATCCTGCATCTGAGCCAGACCGCAGTGCGCTCGCGGCTGGACCGGGGACGAAAACAGCTCAAAGCACGGTTGGGAGGTGCGCCAAGTGAACGATGAAAAACAGTGGATCCGATCCTATTATGACCGGGTCGAGCCCTCGGAGGAATTTGAGCAGAAGCTGCTTGCCCTCGCGCGGCAGCCGCGGCGCAAAGCGCCCGCACGCTTAAAGCCGCTTGCAGCGGCAGCGGTCATGGTGCTGCTCTCGCTTGCGGGCTTCGGCTATCTCAAAATGCAGCGGCCCGCGCCGAAGCCTCCTGTGGAAGCCCTGCAGCCGGTGCAGCCCGCTGCGTCCGTCCAGGCGACCGATCCGCTCGAGCCACCCCCGACAGAGCCCGCCGTGCACCGCCCGCCCCAGAGCGGGCAAACAGAGCCTGCCCCGACGCAGCTGCTTCCCACCGAGCCCGCGGCCCCCACAGATCCCGCGCCGACTGCCCCCACAGCAACGGAGTCAAATCCAACCGAAGCCCCGCCCACGCAGCCCAAGCCGACCGAAGCGCCGCCGACCGAAGCGCCGCCGACCGAGCCGTCCCCAACGGAGCCTACCGACTCTGAAGCGCCAACTTATCCCACCGAGCCGACCGATCCCACCGTGCCGGAAGAGTCCGTTGACCCCACCGATCCCACCGACCACACCGAACCGCAGCCATCCGAGCCGGTTCAGGAGGCGCTGCCGCTTGTTGCCGCCTACTATACGCTCAACGGCCGGGATCTTGTGGTCGTGACCAACACCCGGGACGACACCGAGACGTTTTTGGACTTCACCGGCCTTCTGGACGAGGGCTATTACCGCGGCGTCCAGCAGATCCAGGGCTACCTTGTCTGGATCGAGATCCGTCAGACCACCCGCGGCGAGTTCCAGGTGGAGCTCACCCCCTATGAAGAACAGCAGGAGGATACGCCATGAAGCCAAGACACCGATTGATCGCGCTGCTATTGACCCTGGCTCTGCTTTTTGGCCTTGCCCCGGCTTCTTTGGCCGCGGGGGAGGCGTCCAAAATCAGCCCGGAGCTTGCAGAAGCGATGGCAAACGAGCCGGACACAGCGACGTTTCCCGTCTGGATCTGGCTGCACGATCTGACGCAGCCGGAGCGGGAGCAGCTTCTCCTGGACCGCTGTGGCACAACAGAGCCGGAGATCTCGCAGCTTCACCAGGTCTTACGAGACTACTATACCGGGGAAAACCAGAGCTTTTTGACCCAATACGCACCGGATCTTCCCCCGGAGGATCATCTGTTTGTCAGCCACTATGGCCCCATCCTGATCCTGAGGCTGACAAAAGCCAGGATCCTGTCGTTGGAGCTTGCGCCCGAGGTCACGGAGGTTGCGCTGTTTGTATCCTACGATCTGGTGCCCGAGACGATCGTTGTGCCAACAAGCCCCACGCCCGTGCCGGAGCCAACGTCGCCGGAGCCCATGCCGGAGCCGCCGACGCCCAGCGAAACCCTGGTTCCCGCCCGCGAGCTGCCGGGTCCTGTCGCGCTTGAGATCCGCCAGGCCTACCGACTGCTTTACGCGCCGGGCAGCAGCCTGCAAAACGTCCGGGTCGTCGGCTATTATGGGCAGAGTCAGCAGGGGTATGAGCTGGTCACGCTCCGGGTGCTGGGCCGCGACGAGGTTGCCTTGCCGAGCATGTCCTGGATCCTCCTTGCAAGCCATCTGTTCTATTTTCACGACTATACCGAGCAGATCCCCGTCCTGGCCTATCGCGACGGGGACCTACGTGAGCAAGCCCTTCCAGGACGTGGCAAGAAACGCCTGGTACTATCCCTTTGTCCACGACGCTGCCACCGCCGGCATCACCGCTGGCGTCAGTGAGTCCGGCTTTGCCCCGCAGGGGACGCTGACGCGGGCCATGTTTGTGACCATGCTCCGCCGGGTGGATGCGCCCGAGACCCATTTTCTTGTGCGCGAGGCGGTGCATCCTGCCGCCAGAGTGAGCGCGCCGCAGGCGGCCTTCCAGGACGTGCCGCAGAGCGCCTACTTCGCAGGGCCGGCTCTGTGGGCCTCCGCCATCGGCGTGAGTAAGGGCGTGGACGCCGACCGCTTTGCCCCGAACGACCCCATCACCCGCCAGCAGGCCGTGACCATGCTCTGGCGCTACGTCGATGCGCTTGGCATCTGCCTGTCCGAGACAGGCAGCGACCGGGAGTATGCCGACCGCGACCAGATCGCCCCCTATGCAGTCGAGGCCGTGGCTTGGGCGCGCCGGACCGGCCTGATGTCCGGCGACGACGCCAACCGCTTCCGCCCGAAGGACGAGATCACCCGCGCCGAGGCCGCCAAGATCATGTGGATGCTCTATGCGGCGCTCTACGAGGGCAGGTTCACCCGCACAGAGCAGTACGGCTGAGATCGGCGGAACCTCGCAAGCGCCGCGCTTTGCGACGGCAGATCATTTGCAATCAAGTAACGCAGCACACCGGACGAATGGTTGTCCGGTGTGCTGCGTTATAGCATTTTTTCAAAAATCCTACAAAGTGCTTGCAAACGGTGACAAAACTTGGTACAATATATTGAATTATTGTAATTGCATGCAGGAGAACGCACGTGTATCTGAAATCACTGGAAATCCAGGGCTTTAAATCCTTCCCGGACAAGACCTTCCTCCAATTCGGCGACGACATCACCGCCATTGTGGGACCCAACGGCTCGGGCAAATCCAATATCTCCGACGCCATCCGCTGGGTCATGGGCGAGCAAAGTACCCGTGCCCTGCGCGGCGGCAAGATGGAGGACGTCATCTTCGGCGGCACCCAAAAGCGCGCCCAGGTGGGCTTTGCCGAGGCCAGTCTTGTGCTGGACAACACCGACCGGGCCTTTGCCGTCGACGCCGACGAGGTCATGGTCACCCGGCGCTATTACCGCTCTGGAGAGAGCGAATACTATATCAACAAGCAGTCCGCACGTCTGCGTGACATCAACGAGCTGTTTATGGATACCGGCCTTGGCAAGGAGGGCTACTCCAATATCTCCCAGGGCCGCATCGACGAGATCCTCTCACTCAAGAGCACCGACCGCCGCGAGATCTTTGAGGAGGCCGCGGGCATCTCGAAATACCGCCACCGCAAGGAGGAGACTGAGCGCCGCCTGGAGCGCACCGAGGACAATCTGCTTCGCATCGGCGACAAGATCTCCGAGCTTGAGCTCCAGATCGAGCCTCTGCGTGAGCAGGCCGAGAAGGCGAAAAAATACCTGGCCTTCCGCGACGAACTCAAGGGGCTTGAGGTCGCACTCTGGGTCCAAAGCCTGGAGCGGCTGGCCCAGACCGCCCAAAAGGCCGAAGAAGACTACCGCTCCGCCACCTTTATCCTTCAGCAGGAGCACGATGCGCTCGAGGCGCTGTATCAAAGCTCAGAGGCACTCACCGCGCAGCTTCGCGAAGAGGACCAGATCCTTGACCAGCGACGGGGCGAGATCGAGCTTGCCAAGGCCGAGGCCCAGCGGCTCGAGGGCGAGCTTGCCCTGCGCCGCAGCGAGGAAAAAAACGTTACAGAGAATATCGACCGCCTGAACCGGGAACTATCCGAGCAGGACAGCCGCAGCGGCGGCGTTCTGGCCGAGATGGAGGAGCGGCGCGCCCGCATCCGCGAGATCGACGCGCAGACCAAAACGCTCGAGACCCAACTGCAGGATCTGTCCAGGCAGGTCGAGGCGCTGACCGAATCCGCCGAGGGCATGACCCGGCAGTATCTGGAGCTGCAGCAAAGCCAGGCTGCCTGCACCGCCGAGATCGCGGGCAAGCAGGCGGACCTTGCCGCCCTGTCTGGCGCGCTCGAGCGGGCCGGCGCCCGCCGGGAAGAGCTGACCGCCGACAGGGACGCCGCCAAGTCCCGCCGCGCTGAAACCAAGGCCAGGCTTTCAGACTGCCGCGCCCGCCTGCGCGCGGCCAGAGACAGCGTCCAAAGCCAAAAAAACACCATCTCCGGCTATACCCTGCGGCAAAAAGCCCGCCGGGAAAAGGCCGATACTCTAGCCGCCAGCCTGCGGGAGCTGGGCGTAAGCCTGGATACCGCCGCCTCCAAGCTCCGTCTTCTGCGGGAGATGGAGCGCGAGTACGAGGGCTTTTCCAAGGCTGTGCGCTTTGTCATGCAAGAGTCCGGCTCCGGCCGCCTGGACGGCATCCACGGTCCGGTCTCGCGCCTGATCCAGACCGACGACAAGTTCTCCGTCGCCATGGAGATCGCCCTTGGCGCCGCCATGCAGCATATCGTGGTGGGTACGGAGCAAGACGGCAAGGCCGCCATCGGCCAGCTCAAAAACCGCGACCAGGGCCGCGCAACCTTCCTGCCGCTGTCCACCATCCGCGGCAGCGTTCTGCAAGAGCGCGGCCTGGATCAGTGCAGAGGCTTCCTTGGCGTCGCCTCCTCCCTGGTCCGCTGCCAGGACCGCTATCGCCCCGTGGTCGAAAGCTTGCTTGGCCGCACGGTCATCTGCCAAAGCCTGGACGACGCGATTGCCATGTCCCGCCAATATCGCAGCCGCTTCAAGATCGTCACGCTCGACGGCCAGGTTATGAACGCCGGCGGCTCCATGACCGGCGGCAGCGTCAGCCGCAGCGCGGGCGTGCTGTCCCGCGCCAACGAGATCCAGCGGCTCCAGGTCAAGGTCCGCGAGCTCGAGGGGCAGAAGCTCCAGCAGCAAAAGGAGCTTGCCGAGGCCCAGCGCCAGGCCGAGCAGGTGAGCTTTGAGCTCCAGACCGCACAGGACCAGCTCAGAGAGCAGGAGGATCTGACCCTTCGCCTCGAGGGCGAGGAGAAGCAGTATGCCGTCCTCTTTGAGGCCATCGTCCAGGCCGCCAGCGCCAACGACCGGGAGCTTGACCAGCTCAAGGCCCAGACCAAGGCGGATCTTGCCCGGCAGGACAGTCTGACCAAGGACCTTCGCACCCTCAAGGCGACCCAGGCGGATCTGACTGCCCGGCTGGAGGTTTTGAGTCTGAGCCAGGAGGACGTGAGCGGGCAGAGCGGCAGTCTGATGGACCGCACCACGCAACTGAAAATGGACATCGCCGGCCTTGCCGCCGAAAAGCTCACCGCCATGGACGCGCTGCGCTCGCTCTCGGGCCTAAGCCAGGCCATGGAGGGCGACCGCAACCAGAAGACGGACCTGATTGCCGCCTTTGAGGGGCAGATCCTGCTGCTTCAGGGGCAGATGGACCAGCTCCAGGCCCGGATCCGCGCCCAGCAGGACACGGTCTCCCAGCGCCAGCAGGCGCTTGAGCAGGCCCAGGCGCACCGCGCCGGGGTGGAGGCCAAGCGCACCGCGACCGACCGGGACGCCCAGCAGAAAAACAAAGACATCATCGATATGGAGCGGGAGGTTGCCCGCCTCGAGGCACGGAAGAACAACGCCGAGCTGGAGGAAAAGCAGATCATCGACAAGCTCTGGGAGTCCTACGAGCTCACCCCCTCCACGGCCCCAGCCCAGGCGGCAAAGATCGAGTCCGTCCAGGCTGCGACCAAGCGGTCTGCAGAGCTTCGCCGCAAGATCCACAGTCTGGGGACTCCGAACCTCGGCGCCATCGACGAATACGCCCGGGTTTCAGAGCGATATGAATATCTCACCGGCCAGCGTGACGACGTGCTCCAATCCAAAAAGGAGCTTGAGGCCATCATCCGCGATATCACCCGCCATATGACGGATATCTTCACCGAAGAATTTGCCAAAATCAACACCTACTTCGGCCAGACCTTCACTGAGATGTTCGGCGGCGGCAAGGGCTCTTTGGAGCTTGAGGATCCCGCCGAGCCGCTCACCTGCGGCATCGAGATCAAGGTCCAGCCCCCCGGCAAGCAGCTCAAGACCATCACGCTGCTCTCCGGCGGCGAAAAGGCCTTTGTGGCCATCGCCCTGTATTTTGCCATCCTGAAGGTGCGGCCCACGCCCTTCTGCATGCTCGACGAGATTGACGCGGCCCTTGACGACCGGAACGTGGAGCGCTACGCAAGCTACCTGCGGCAGCTCTGTAAAAAGACTCAGTTCATCGTCATCACCCACCGCCGCGGTACCATGGAAGAGGCGGACGCCCTCTTTGGCGTCACCATGCAGGAGCAGGGCGTGTCCAAGATCCTTCACCTGGATCTCAACCAGCTCACCGAGCAGTTGGGTATTACAGAATAAGCATCCTCGCGGCGCTTTGCGCTGCAAAAACACAACAACGGAGATTACTATGGGATTTTTTGAAAAGATCAAACAGGGCCTGACCAAAACCAAAGAGGCCATGTCCGCATCCTTCGGGGGCATCTTTGCGTCCTTCCAGGGCGTAGACGACGATTTTTATGACGAGCTCGAAGAGAGCCTGATCCTCGCGGACCTTGGCGTTGACACGGCGGTCAAGGCCGTGACCCGGCTGCGCGAGGTGGTCAAAGAGCGCAAGCTCCGCTCCGCCGACGAGGTGAAGCAGGCCCTGCGCGAGATCCTCACTGAGACGCTCACCGTGGGCGACCCTGCGCTCAACATCGGCAGCCATCCCGCGGTGATCCTGGTCATCGGCGTCAACGGCGTGGGCAAAACCACCACCATCGGCAAGCTGGCAAACCAGCTCCGCTCGGTGGGCAACCGGGTTTTGCTCTGTGCGGGCGATACCTTCCGCGCCGCAGCCGCCGACCAGCTTGAGATCTGGGCCAACCGCTCCAAGGTGGACCTGGTTCGCCAGCACGAGGGCGCAGATCCCGCCGCCGTGGTCTATGACGGCATCACCGCCGCCAAGGCCCGCGACACCGACGTGATCATCTGCGACACCGCCGGCCGGCTGCACAACAAGGCCAATTTGATGAACGAGCTTGGCAAGATCAGCCGCGTCATTGACCGGGAGCTGCCGAACTCCGCCAAAGAGGTCCTGCTGGTGCTTGACGCCACCACGGGCCAAAACGGTCTGATCCAGGCCAAGCAGTTCAAAGAGATCGCCGGAGTCACCGGCATCGTGCTGACCAAGCTCGACGGCACCGCCAAGGGCGGCATCGTCATTGCCGTGGCCGATGCGCTGCAGATCCCCGTGAAATACATCGGCGTGGGCGAGGGCATCGATGATCTCATGCCCTTCCAGGCCAAAGAATTTGTGGAGGCACTGATCTGATATGCGCACTGACGGAAGACATTACGACGAGCTCCGGCCCGTAAAGATTACCCCGGACTTTATCCGCTTTGCCGAGGGAAGCTGCCTCATCCAGATGGGCAGCACCATGGTGCTGTGCAACGCCTCTGTGGAAGATAAGGTGCCGCCCCATGTGAAGAGCGGCGGCTGGATCACCGCAGAGTACTCCATGCTCCCCCGTGCCAACCGGGAGCGCTCCAAGCGCGATATCGCCAAGCTCAAGCTCTCGCCCCGCAGCGCCGAGATCCAGCGGCTCATCGGCCGCAGCCTGCGCAGCGCTGTCAATCTGCAGCTATTGGGCGAGCGGACCATCACCGTGGACTGTGACGTGCTCCAGGGCGACGGCGGCACCCGCACCGCCTCTGTGACGGGCGGCTTTGTGGCGCTGTGCCTGGCACTGAAAAAGCTGGTCGAGCGGGGCGAGCTGGAAAAAATGCCCGTTCGCACCTGCGTGTCCGGCATCTCCGCAGGCCTCATCGGCGGCGAGGCCATGCTGGACCTCTGCTATGAGGAAGACAGCCGCGCCATCGTGGATATGAACTGCGTCATGACCGCCGAGGGCAATATCATCGAGCTGCAGGCCACCGGCGAGGGCCGGCCCTACACCCCCGAAGAGCAGCAGCGCCTGGTTGCGCTGTGCGCCAAGGGCAACGCCGAGCTTTGCAGGCTGATCCGCCCCTATTGCGGTATCTGAGCAGAAGGAGGAACCACCATGAAAGTTGTGCTTGCCAGTCAAAACCGCCACAAGCTCGAAGAGATCCAGGCCATTCTTGCCCGGTATGATATGGAGCTGGTGCTGGAAAAGGACCTGGGCTTGTCCATCGACGTGGAGGAGACCGGGACCACCTTTGAAGAAAACTCCATGCTCAAGGCCAAGGCGGTCATGCAGGCCACAGGCCTGCCCACGATTGCCGACGATTCCGGCCTGTCTGTGGACGTTCTGGGCGGCGAGCCCGGGATCTACTCCGCCCGCTACGGCGGCGACGTGTGCCAATCCGACCGGGACCGGCTGGAGCTGCTGCTGAAAAACCTGCGCGGCGTGCGCGCCGAAGAGCGCACCGCCCGCTTCGTGTGTGTCATCACCCTGCTGTATCCCGACGGCCGCTCCATCGTGGCCCGGGGCACCTGCGAGGGTGTGATCGCCGCCGAGCCGCGGGGCACCGCGGGCTTCGGCTATGACCCCGTGTTTTATATTCCCAAAACCGGGCGTACCTTTGCCGAGATGGGAAGCGAGGCGAAAAACGCCATTTCCCACCGGGCAAACGCCCTGCGCCGCCTGTGCCAGCTCATTGAGGCGCAGGACCGGCTCTGACCAAAGAAACCAGCGCCCCGCGTCCGGCGGAGCAAAAGGAGGACCAGATATGATCACAAGCAAGCAGCGCGCGGAGCTGCGCAGCCGCGCAAACGAGCTGGACACCACGTTGATGATCGGCAAAGAGGGCATCACCGACGCCCTGCTTTCCGAGGCGGACCGCCAGCTTGAGGCCAGAGAGCTCATCAAGGGCAAGGTCCTTGAGACCGCCTTCCTCAGCGCCCGGGAGGCCAGCGACGAGCTGTGCAGCCGCCTTGGGGCCGAGGGCATCCAGTGCGTGGGCTTCCGCTTTGTCATCTACCGCCGCTCGGAAAAGCTGGCCAGACAGACCGGCACCGCCAAGGCCAAGGTAAAGGTGAACCCGGTCCGCGTCGGCGCACAGAAGCGCCGCCAGCTCGCCCGTCAGCAGCGCGAGCAGCGCAATGAATACTTCCGCCAGTCCGCCATCGCCTACGCCATCGAGCGCCGCCGCAAGAGCGAGGAAGGCGAGCGATGAGCAGGCTCGGCATATACGGCGGCAGCTTCAACCCGCCCCATCAGGGCCACACGCTGGCCGCGCAGGAGCTGATCCGACTGCTTGCGCTCGATACGCTGTTCGTCATCCCCGCGGCCATTCCGCCGCATAAGGCCCTGCCCGCCGGCTCTCCCGATGCGCAGGAGCGCCTGCATCTGACTGAGCTTGCCTTCGCGCATGTGGAGAAGGCGCAGGTGCTGGATCTGGAGCTTCGCCGCGAGGGACCGAGCTACACCGTTGACACGCTCGAGTGTCTTGCCCGGGAGCATCCCGGCGACGAGCTCATTCTGATTATGGGCACGGATATGCTGCTGGGCTTCTCCGGCTGGTATCAGCCTGCGCGCATCGCCGAGCTTGCAAAGCTTGCCGTAATGCACCGCAGCGAGGATGCGGCGCTTTGGCAAAAGACGCTGGAGGAGGCCGCGCGGCTGCGTGCCCAGCTTGGCGCCGAGATCATCCCCGTGGACAACCAAAGCATCGAGGTTTCCTCCACCACCGTGCGGCGGCTTCTGGGCCTGGGCGACGCAGAGTACCTGGACCCTGAAGTGCGCGACAGGATCGAAGCGCTCGGCCTGTATGGCATCCGGGAGGACCGACGGAACCTGCCCTTTGACCGCCTGCAGGAGGCGTCGCTTTCCCTGTACGATCCCAAGCGGGTGCCCCATGTCATCGGCTGCAGCCAGACAGCCGAGGCCCTTGCAAAACAATACGGGGCAGACCCCGAGCTTGCGCGCCGCGCCGGGATCCTGCACGACGTCACCAAGGCCATCGGCCCGCACGATCAGCTTCTGCTTGCGCGGCACTATGGCATCGTCCCATCCGGGCAGGAGCAGATCAATCCCAAGCTGCTGCACGCCAAAACCGGCGCGGCAGTCGCCCGCGCGGTGTTCGGCGAGTGCGAGCAGGTGGTCTCCGCCATCGAGTGGCACACCACGGGGCGCGCGAATATGACCGTGCTGGAAAAGATCCTGTATCTGGCCGATTACATGGAACCAAATCGCCGGTTCACCGGCGTGGATACCCTGCGTGAGCTGGTCTGGAAGGACCTGGACGCAGGGATGGAGCTGGGCCTGCGCATGTCGCTTGAGAGCCTGGCCCAGCGAGGCTTGGGCGTGGATGAGAACTCCATGGCCGCCTGGCAATTCTATTCAAACGAGAGGAGCAAACAGATATGAAACTCTTTGGCAAAGATTTTGAAAAAGAGTGGGAGGATCTCCCGGAGGAGGTCCTGCACGCCCAGGATACCGGGGAGATCCCGGATCTGGATCTGTCTCAGCTTACCATTGACATGCCCCAGGACGAGAAAGAGGATGATCAGGCCGAGCGCTTTGCCCAGGAGCTGAAGGAGCTCGTCGGCGAGCCGAAGAAAGAGGAGCCGGAGGACCCCGAGCAGTTTGCGCTGGATCTGAAGGGCCTGGAGCTTGAAGCGAAGGAAGAGCCTGAGGATCCCGACCGCTTCGCGCGGGAGCTGCGCGATCTGATCGGCGAACAGGATGCACCCAAGGAGCGGATCGACGACACCGGCCGCTTCCTCAAAGAGCTGCAGGAGCTGGTTGGGGATGCCAAACCTGCCCAGGACGCCCCAAAGCCTGCCGAGGAAGCCCCCGAGCCCGCGCAGGCCGCTCCGCAAAAGACGGAAGCGCCGCAAACGCCTGAGGACCCTGCCGAACCCGCGCCGGAAGCGCCTGTCGCTGCCGAACAGCCAGAGGCGCCTGCCGCCGAGCCCAAGCGTACGTCCTCTGATCCGCTTATCCGCACGAAAAACCCCATCGACGACGATGAGCTTCTGCGTGAGCTCTACGCGCTCATGGGCGACACCCCCAAGGTGCCCGACTCCACCCAGAGCAGGCCCGAGCACCGCGACAGTGCGCCGGAGCTCACCGTGGACGAGCCGCTTGAGGAGGAAGACGAGGACGAGGCCGTAACGCCCGGCTGGCTCAAGGGTATATTCTTGATGCTGGTCTCGCTGGTGATCTGCGGCATGACCTGCTACGCCGTGGCAACCGACGTGCTGGCCCGGTATCTGAATTGAGAAAGCTATCTTGATTATAAAAGGAAAAGGTGGACAACTATGACGACAAAAGAGATCGCGTTGACCGCAGCCCGTGCCCTTGAAGAAAAGAAGGGCATCGGCGTAAAGCTTCTGCAGGTGGCCGAGGTGACCACCCTGGCGGAATATTTTCTGATCTGCACGGGCACCTCCAATACCCATGTGAACACCCTCTGCGACGCCGTGGAGGAGGCCGTGGAGAACTGCGGCGAGCCCCTGCTCCATCGTGAGGGGCACCGCAGCGGCACCTGGGTGCTGCTGGACTTTGGCAGCTTGGTTTGCCACGTCTTTACCGATGAGACCCGGGCCTTCTACGACCTGGAGCGCCTTTGGAACGACGCGGTTCCCGTCGCGCTGGAGGAGTAAGCCATGAAGTATGACTTTACCGCCATTGAAGCCAAGTGGCAAAAAGAATGGGAGGAGAAAAAGCTCTTCAAGGCCGAGACCGGCGGCGACAAGGAAAAGTTC
The DNA here is from genome assembly GCA_900316335.1 of uncultured Eubacteriales bacterium. Classification (GTDB taxonomy): domain Bacteria; phylum Bacillota; class Clostridia; order Oscillospirales; family Oscillospiraceae; genus JAFRPC01. The sequence goes on from ONCN01000001.1 coordinate 15,699, forward strand.
TACGGACTCATTGAGTTCCCGTTCCCCTCGGGCGTCGGCCTGCACGTCGGCCACGCCAGACCCTACACCGCCATGGACGTGATCGCCCGGAAAAAGCGGATGGAGGGCTATAACGTCCTGTTCCCCATGGGCTATGACGCCTTCGGCCTTCCGACTGAGAACTACGCCATCAAAAACCACATCCATCCCCGCACGGTCACCGAAAAGAACGTCGCAACCTTCCGCGGTCAGCTCAAGGCCCTGGGCTACAGCTTTGACTGGGACCGGGAGATCAACACCACCGATCCGAAGTATTTCAAGTGGACCCAGTGGATCTTCCTGCAGATGTTCAAGCGCGGCCTTGCCTACAAGGCCAAGATGCCCGTGAACTGGTGCACCTCCTGCAAGTGCGTGCTGGCCAACGAAGAGGTGGTCGAGGGCGTGTGCGAGCGCTGCGGCTCTCCCGTCATCCGCAAGGAGCGCAGCCAGTGGATGCTGGGCATCACCCAGTATGCCGACCGCCTGATCGACGATCTCGAGGGGCTGGATTTCATCGACCGCGTCAAGGCCCAGCAGATCAACTGGATCGGCCGGTCCTACGGCGCCCAGGTGCGCTTTGACTCCACCTTGGGCGACCCCATTACGGTCTTCACCACCCGGCCCGACACCCTGTTTGGCGCCACCTATATGGTCCTCTCGCCCGAGCATGCTCTGGTCGAGAAGTGGCTGCCCAAGCTCACCAATGCCGACGAGATCCGCGCCTACCAGGCGCTGGCCGCGGCCAAGTCCGACATGGAGCGCACCGAGCTCAACAAGGACAAAACCGGCGTCAAGCTCGAGGGCGTCATGGGCATCAACCCCGTCAACGGCAAACAGATCCCCATCTTCATCTCCGATTACGTTCTGGCGACCTACGGCACCGGCGCGATCATGGCCGTGCCCGCCCACGATACCCGCGACTGGGAGTTTGCCAAAAAGTTTGATCTGCCCATCGTTGAGGTCATCGCCGGCGGCGATGTCGAGCAGGCCGCCTTTACCGACGTGCAGACCGGCGTTCTTGTAAACTCCGACTTCCTCAACGGTCTGAGTGTGGCCGAGGCAAAAAAGGCCATCATCGCCTGGCTGACCGAGCGCGGCATCGGCGAGTCCAAGAAGAACTTCAAGCTCCGCGACTGGGTCTTCTCCCGTCAACGCTATTGGGGCGAGCCCATCCCGGTGGTCCATTGCGCCAAGTGCGGCACGGTGGCTCTGCCCGAGTCTGAGCTGCCGCTGCTTTTGCCCGACGTGGAGAGCTATGAGCTCACCGACGACGGCGAGAGCCCTCTTGCCTCCATCACCGACTGGGTCAACACTACCTGTCCCTGCTGTGGCGGACCTGCCAAGCGCGAGACTGACACCATGCCCCAGTGGGCCGGCTCAAGCTGGTACTATCTGCGGTATATGGATCCGCACAACGACGAGGCGCTTGCCTCGAAAGAAGCGCTGGAATACTGGTCCCCCGTGGATTGGTACAACGGCGGCATGGAGCATACCACCCTGCATCTGCTCTACAGCCGGTTCTGGCACAAGTTCTTGTATGACATCGGCGTGGTCCCCACCAAGGAGCCCTATGCCAAGCGCACCTCGCACGGCATGATCCTGGGCGAGGGCGGCATCAAGATGTCCAAATCCCGCGGCAACGTCATCAACCCCACCGACGTCATCAACGAGTTCGGCGCCGACACCATGCGCACCTATATCATGTTCATCGGCGACTTTGAAAAGCCCGCCTCCTGGGCCTCCAATTCCGTCAAGGGCTGCAAGCGCTTTTTGGATAAGATCTGGGCCCTTGCCGAGACCGTGACCGACGAGGAAACGGCGTATTCCAAGGCCAACGAGAATATGATGCACAAGACCATCCGCAAGGTCACCTCCGACATCGACCAGCTCAAGGCCAACACCGCCCTGGCGCAGCTTATGACCCTGGTCAACCAGCTCTCCGACAAGGGCTGCAACCGCGCCGAGCTTGACACGCTGCTGCGCCTGGTCAGCCCGTTTGCCCCGCACCTGGCCGAGGAGCTGTGGCACCAGCACGGCTTTGCAGGCTACTGCTCGCTCGCTGCCTGGCCGACCTACGACGAGGCCAAGTGCAAGGACGCAGAGATCGACGTGGCCGTGCAGATCAACGGCAAGCTCCGCGGCACCGTCCACATGGAGGCCGGTCTTGACAACGACACGCTCACAAGCCTGGTGCTTGCCGACGAGCGCATCCAAAAGGCCCTCGAGCGCGCCGGCGGCACGATCCGCAAGACCATCGTGGTGCCCAACAAGCTGGTGAACCTCATCGTCAAGTAAGCTCCGGTCCTGTGCATCCGCCGCCGGGCGGGGAAGAAACGCCCCGTTCCGCCGAAACTCGCAAAAAAATCCGGAAAACCCCTTGACAATTCCATCCAAAGCCTGTATAATAACCTCGCCTTTTAAAAAAGGCCCTGAAAGTGTCAAGGATTTAGCCGGGCACATCGGAGGGAGGGAAATCAATGTCTGAAATTCGCGTCAAAGAGAACGAATCTCTGGAGAGCGCACTCAAGCGGTTCAAGCGGAGCGTCCAGAAGGCCGGCATCCAGCAGGAAGTCCGTAAGAGAGAGCACTACGTGAGCCCCAGTCTCAAGCGCAAGCAGAAGAGCGAAGCCGCTCGCAAGAACAAGAGAAGAGGCTATTGATTTTTCTCCGTCAAGCGTAAACAAACCCCCATGCCCTGCATGGGGGTTTTTGATACCGTCAACACATTGCCGACACAAAGAAGGAGGGTACCTTATGAAACATTCGATTGCTTTGATCCTGTGCGCCATTTTGATCCTCACCCTGTTTTCCGGCTGCGCCGGCAAAAAAAGCGAGGCGGAGCTTTACTATGAGGGCGACTGGTACGGCTGGTGGATGATCACCAACTCCACGCTGCCGGACTTTGAGGACGATGGACAGACCTCGTATTGGTACGACTGCATCGCCAACTTCAGCTTTTTGATGGCGGGCGGCGGCACGCTCACCATCTTTGACGAGGACTCCTCCCGCGACGAGCCCATTGCGGCCATCCCCATTCTGCTCAATAACGAGACCAAGGTCATCACCTCCCGCAAGGACGGCTGGTTCTATGAGTCCGAGGTCGGTGAGGGGGATCTCACCATTGATCCCGAGGACGCCTACTATGAAAACAACCTGGTCTTTGAACTTCACTTTGAAAACGACGAAGGCAGCTTTGACGGCTTCTTCTTCCTCTGCCCCTGGGGCGACGACTGGCAGCGCATCGTAGACGACAACCCCGACAGCCTGCCCTATGGCTTTGAGACCTGGTATCTGCCCAAGATCGAGGCCGGCGAGTCTGCGCCAGACACCATTGAGCTGGACTACGACGCCATCGACGCGATCCACCAGGAAAACAACTGATCCCGGAAGGAGAGGGCAGCACCGTGCATCCGATCAAGCATTTTATCACCATCACCAAGCACAGGCACAAGGTCATGCTCGGCTGCTTTCGGGTCGGCCTGATCCGCCAGGGCCTTTGCCATGATCTGAGCAAGTACGGGCCCACGGAGTTTTGGCAGGGGGCAAGGTTCTACCAGGGCACGCGCAGCCCCAATGCCGCCGCGCGCGAGCGGTACGGCTATTCCACCGCCTGGATGCACCACAAGGGCCGCAACAAGCACCACTATGAGTATTGGACGGACATCCCGCCCGGCAAGCACACCTATGAGGCCGTGCCCATGCCAACCCGGTATCTGGTCGAGTCGGTGATGGACCGCATCGCCGCAAGCAAGATCTACAAAGGGGCGTCCTATCGCCCCGGCGACGAGCTTGCGTATCTGCTCCACGCAAGGGAGTCGACCATGATCCACCCCGAGACCTACGAAAAGCTGGTCTGGCTTCTGACCCTGCTTCGGGACCGGGGCGAGGCGACGACCTTCCGCTTCATCCGGCGGGTCGTGCTCAAGGAGGTCCCGTTTGAAGCCTGGCAGCGCTCGCTCGACCAGCTTGCGTGAGGGAAGATTTTACCTTTACAAAACACGGGCCCTATGGTATAGTTTAAGTTGAAAAAATATGAGGAGGCAGATCTATGAAAAAATGTCTGCTTTGGCTGCTGATTGCGGCTATGCTGATAAGCTTGTTTGGCTGCACGCCCGACGCTGCGCCGGAGGATACCCAGCCTTCCGAGAGCGGCAGCGAAGTTCTCAGCAGCGGCCTTGTCGGCGCGCCGACCGCCAAAAAGCTGGTGGAGCGGGTCGTCGAATATCTCAACAACGGCGCAAATTTTGAAAAAATCGCGGATCTCTATGACTACAACTCGGCTGTGGCCTTCAGCCTGGGCCGTATGGGCGTGTGTGAAAGCTGGGAGGAAGCCCAGAAGGCCGCCCTTGCCATCGAAGCGGGCATGGACACGCTCAAGCGGGACTACCCCGACGTGGCAGAGAAGCTCGCCGCGCACCTGGATACCCCGGTTGACGACACAGCGCTCGAGGTGTTTGACAGCCTCAAGGAACTGGACTACGTCAAGCCCATGAGCGAGGAATATGCGCCTGTGACGCATACCTATGATGAGTTCAATCTCAACACCGTCGAGGATACCTTCTACGAATACACCTTCTACGTGGGTACCAAGCAGGAAACCGTAGACCAGCTCCACATTGAGTTCCTTCGCCGCGACGGAAAATATTATCTGGTCTTTATCGAGCCCAGCGCAGTCTGATCTGACACCGGATGTTTCTGCGCAAACCAAAAACACGCGACTCTGCCTTTTTTGGCAGCGTCGCGTGTTTTTGGTTTATTCCGGCGCTTAGCGGCGTTTGCCCATGCGCAGTGTGCGCATGGAGTTTAAAATGGCAATGATCGACACGCCCACGTCGCCGAATACGGCCAGCCACATGTTTGCAAGTCCCACTACGCCCAGCACCATGATCAGAAGCTTCACCGCCAGAGCAAACACAATGTTCTGCCGCACAATGCGCATGGTCTTCTTTGAAATAGCGATTGTGGAAGCGATCTTGCCGATGTCGTCGTCCATAATGACCACGTCCGCGGCCTCGATGGCGGCGTCCGAGCCCAAAGAGCCCATCGCAATGCCCACGTCCGCCCTTGACAGAACGGGCGCATCGTTTAGCCCGTCGCCCACAAAGGCCAGCTTTCCGCGCTCGCCGGTCTCCGCCAGAAGCCGCTCAACGTGTGCGACCTTGTCGCCCGGCAGCAGCTCGGCGTGGACCTGGTCGATGCCAAGTCTGGCGCCGACAAGCTCCGCCGCCTCGCGGCGATCGCCTGTGAGCATCACAGTCTGCTCCACACCCTGGGCCTTCACCGCGGCCAGAGCCTCGGCCGCACCGGGCTTGAGACTGTCTGCAATTTCAATGGCGCCGAGGTAGCGCCCGTCCATCGCGCAATAGACCACCGTGCCCATCGACTCCAGCACGGGGCAGGGGATGCTCCGCTCCTGCATCAGGGTGGCGTTGCCCAATAGAAGCTGCCTGCCGTCAAGCGTTGTCTCAATGCCCCGGCCGGAGAGCTCTTGGGTCTGGCCCAGACGCGAAAGCTCCGGCTGCCTGCCGTAGGCCTCGCGGATCGACTGGGCAATGGGGTGGGTCGAGTATGCCTCGCCGTGCGCGGCAAGCTCCAGCAGCGTCTGCTCGTCCGTTTCCTGCGGCAGGATGCGGGCAACCTTGAACTCGCCCTTGGTCACAGTGCCGGTCTTGTCCAAGACCAGCGTGCGCAGCGAAGAGAGGAACTCCAGATAGTTGCTGCCCTTGACCAGCACGCCCAGCTTTGAGCAGGCGCCGATGCCGCCGAAGAAGCCCAGCGGCACCGAGATCACCAGCGCGCACGGACACGAGACCACCAAAAAGATGCAGGCGGTGCGGATCCACTGGCTCCAGCTCTGATGCAGTACCAGCGGCGGCACCAGGGCCAGCAGCACCGCCAGGATCGTGACCACCGGGGTGTAGATCCGGGCAAAGCGGGTGATAAAGGTCTCCACGCGGGCCTTTTTTGAGCTGGCGTTTTCCACCAGCTCCAGGATCCGGCTTACGGTGGAGTCCTCATAGACCTTGGTGGTCTGCACGCGCAGCGTGCCGCTGCCGTTGACGCAGCCGGAGATCACGTCGTCGCCTGCGCTTGCTCTGCGGGGGACCGATTCGCCGGTCAGTGCCGCGGTGTCAAGCAGACTTTCACCCGAGAGCACCGTGCCGTCAAGCGGCACCCGCTCACCGGGCTTGATCACGATGATCGAGCCCACGGCCACGTCCTCGGGATCTGCCTGCTCCAGACCGTCCTCGGTTTCAAGGTTTGCAAACTCCGGGGCGATGTCCATCAGATCCGAGATGGATTTTCTGGACTTGCCCACCGCGTAGCTCTGAAACAGCTCGCCGATCTGATACAGCAGCATCACCGCCACAGCCTCGGGGTATTCGCCGATGCCAAAGGCGGCCAGCGTGGCAACAGCCATCAAAAAGTTCTCGTCAAAGACCTGGCCGTGGAGGATATTCCGCACGGCATTGGCCAGAATGTCCCAGCCGATTACGGCATAGGGAATCAGATACAGACCCAGGCGAACCAGCCCCGGCAGAGCTGCCAGGGTCCCCAGATGGTCCAGCACCAGCAGGGCGATCAGCCCCGCGGCGGCCACCAGGATCCGCATCAGCATGATTTTTTGTTTTTTCGTCATATGGATCACCCATGGATGGACCGGCTTAAGGTCCGATCCGCTCAGACCAAAATCCGGCAGCCCTTGTCTACCTTGTCGCAGCACTTCTGCGCCTCGGCCAGGATCTCCTCAAACCGGTCGTCCTCGGCGTCGAGCGTCAGCTTCTGGGTCATAAAGTTCATGTTTGCGTCGTGCACGCCTGGGATCTTCTTGATCAGCTCCTCCATCTTTGCGGCGCAGTTGGCACAGTCCAGCTCTTCCATCTTAAACTTTTTCTTCATGGGAATGCTCCTTTCTAACAAAAAGTTGTTCAAACATTCAACTTTTTAAACAAACAAAAGCGCGTGTCTCACGCATAGTCCTCCAGCACGTGGTCCATGCCCTGCGAGCAGATGGTGCGCACGTGGTCGTCTGCCAGCGAGTAGTAGATGACCCGTCCTGCCTTGCGGTACTTGACCAGGTTGGACTGCTTCAGCACCCGAAGCTGATGGGACACTGAGGACTTGCTCATCCCCAGCAGCACCGAGATGTCACACACGCACATCTCCGCCTGCATCAGCGCGTAGAGGATCTTCAGCCGGGTGGAGTCGCTGAACAGCTTGAAGGTGTCTGCAAGGTCCAGCAGGATCCCGTCGTCGGGCATCTCGCCTCGCACCCGGGCGACCACCTCCTCATGGATCACGATGCAGTCGCAGCGGTCAAGCTCGATCTCTGTGGGCTTCATGGAAACACCTCCTTGACAGTTTGATAGTTGAACCACCGTTCAACCATAATATAGCACCATATGCCCGGTTTGTCAAGAGGGAAGCGGTGGTTTTTCAAAAAGAAAAGCGCCGGCCCTTCGGCCCGCCAAAGGCGGGCGTCCGGGCCGGTGAAAAAGCAGACTGCTTCAGCCGCCGCGCTGGCCGGTCCGCTGCTCTGAGAGGACCTGCTGCATCCCGCGGCTTTCGGGGAAAAACGCGTCGGTGGGGAAATCCACCCTGGAAAACAGCTCGCAGGGCTCATCGGGGGTGCCGAGATCGTCTGTGCAGGTCTTCTCCGGCATGGTGTATTCAAACGCAGGCACCAGAAGCTGGGCCGAGCGCTCCATGCGCACCGTGGAGAACTGCCCCAGCGAGATCAGCAGGCGCTTGCCCTCGCCCTCTGTGACCAGCGGATCTTCAAACAGCGAGCCGATGGCCTCCGGGATCTCCGGGCCAAGGCCGCTTCTCGGGCAGACGCACGACTCCGCCACCCGGCAGGTGAGGATCATGGGGTCCACCGCCTCCACCACGCAGGTGGGCAGATCCGCACGGTAGAGCTGGCGGCGGTCCAGCCTTCGTTCGGCACTCGAGAAGACCTTTGCGCCCGACTCGCCGCCCTCAAGCACGACCCGCTTGCTGAACACGGCCAGTCCCGTGAGCGTAGAGGGCCGCAGACCCAGATCCACCGTCTCGCCGGTGATCCGGTAGAAGAAGGTCAGATCCGCTGTAAAGTGGCCCCTGTGGTAGAGCACCGGCTCCACGTCGATGGATACGTGCAAAAGCTCTGCGCTTCTGGCCCGCGCGCCGGCAGCGGCGTCAAGCGCCACCTGCGACTGGGCGGTGAGATACACCCGCAGATCCTCGATGCAGTCCTTGTCCAGACAGGCGTCCTCGATCTGGCTGGTATGGATCCGGGCCGCCTGGCGGATCTCATGGATAAAACGGCCTCTGTGGGCCTCTTGTTCCGGCATAGAGATACCTCCTTGAAGGGTTGTAACCCATTCTATGATAAAGTGCGCCGAATGTGCCGCAAGCGAAAAACAACCGTTGTAATTTGCGAAAAGATTTGGTAGAATGATAAAAGAAACTGCGGCAAGGGAGGCGGGAGCATGACCGGCAAGGTATATTCCATGGGCATCAGCGGCATCGAGGGCTACCCGGTTTTGATCGACTGCTATATCGGCACGGGGCTTCCGGGCTTTGATCTGGTCGGCCTGCCCGACGCCTCGGTCAAAGAGGCCAGAGAGCGCGTGCGCGCCGCGGTCAAGACCTCGGGCTACCGCTTTCCGGTGGGCCGCATCACCGTGAATTTGGCCCCCGCCAACACCAAAAAATCCGGCTCGCTCTACGATCTGCCCATTCTGCTTTGCATCATGCGCGCGCAGGGAATCCTCGCGCCGCTGCCCGAGCGGACGGCGTTTTTGGGCGAGCTTGGGCTCGACGGCGGCCTCAGGCCGGTCCAGGGCGTGCTGCCCATGGCCATCGCCGCGGCCAAGCAGGGCTTTGAAACGCTCTATGTCCCCTGGCAAAACGCACCCGAGGCTACGCTGGCCGACGGGCTTCGCGTGATCCCGGTCCACTCGGTCAAAGAGATCATGGAAAGCCTCATCCAGGGCATCCCCCTTGCGCCGCAGCCCAAGTGGGAGCAGGCGCAGGACGACCGCTCTTTGCCCGACTTCAAGGACGTCAAGGGGCAGGAAAACGCCAAGCGTGCGCTGGAGATCGCCGCAGCCGGCGGCCACAACATCCTCATGGTCGGTCCTCCGGGCTCGGGCAAGAGCATGCTGGCAAAGCGCCTGCCCTCCATTTTGCCGGATATGACCCGGCAGGAGTCTTTGGAGGTCACGCAGATCCACTCCATCATGGGTCTGGTGGATCCCAAGCACCCGCTTGTGACGGTGCGCCCGTTCAGAAGCCCACACCATACCATCTCCGCGCCCGGCCTTGCCGGCGGCGGCGTGAACCCGAAGCCCGGCGAGATTTCCCTGGCCCATCGGGGCGTGCTGTTCCTTGACGAGCTGCCGGAGTTCCGCAAGGACACGATGGAGGTCATGCGCCAGCCCTTGGAGGACGGCGTCGTCACCATCACCCGCACCTCCGCCACCGAGACCTATCCCTGCGAGTTTATGCTCGTGTGCGCGATGAACCCCTGCCGCTGCGGCTGGTACGGCGATCCCTCGGGCCGTTGCACCTGCACAAAGCTATCGGTCGAAAGCTACCTTGGCCGGATCTCCGGCCCGCTGCTCGACCGGATCGACCTCATCATCGAGGTCCCGGCAGTGGAATTTGACGAGCTTCGCTCGCGCGAGCAGGCGGAGCCCTCCTCCGAGATCCGCGCCCGGGTGAACGCGGCCCGCGCCATCCAGCGCCGCCGCTTTGCCGGCACTGCCACCCAGTCCAACGCCCGCATGACCCCGGCCCAGCTTCAAAGCCTCTGCGTGCTGCAAGACGAGCAGGCTGCTTTGATGAAAGAGGCCTTTGAGACCATGGGTCTGACCGCGCGGAGCTATGACCGCATCTTGAAGGTCGCCCGTACCATCGCAGACCTTGACGGGTCCGACGAGATCGAAACCTGCCATCTGGCCGAGGCCATCCAGTATCGGACCTACCAGATCGGCAGACGATAAGAAACCAAGCGGCGATTTGCCGCCGTACATACAAGGAGAAACCAATGAACGAGATCTTTCTGCTCAAGCTGGGCGAGATCGTCCTCAAGGGGGCGAACCGCAAGCAGTTTGAAAACCGCCTCAAGGCCAACGTGGCCCGGCGGATGCACCCCTTCGGGGACTTTAAAGTGTCCATCCTGCAATCCACCGTCTATGTGGAGCCGCAAAACGACCAATGCGACGTAGACGGCGCCTGGGAGGCCTGCCATACCATTTTCGGTGTGGTGAGCCTGTGCCGCTGCCGTCCGTGCGAAAAGGATCTGGACGCCATCTATGCCGCCATCCTGGCGTATTTGGGCGACGATCTTGCCGCCGCATCCTCTTTTAAGGTGGAGTCCAAGCGCTCAGACAAGCGCTTCCCGCTCAATTCCATCCAGATTTCCCAGCACATCGGCGGCATGCTTGCCGAGGCCTTCCCCCATGTGGCGGTGGACGTCCACAACCCGGAGTATACCGTCTACGTCGAGGTCCGCGATTTTGCCGCCTACGTCCACGGTCCTGCCGAGCCCGGCGCGGGCGGCCTGCCCACCGGCGTGGGTGGACGCGCGGCAGTGCTGCTCTCGGGCGGCATCGACTCTCCCGTTGCGGGGTATATGATCGCCAAGCGCGGCGTAGAATTGGAGTGCATCCACTTTTTCTCCTATCCCTACACCTCCGAGCTTGCCAAGGACAAGGTGCTTGAGCTTGCCCGGCGCATGACCCGCTACTGCGGAAGAATGAGCGTCAACGTGGTTGGCTTCACCGAGATCCAGGAGGCCATCCGCGACCACTGCCCCGAGGAGTATTTCACCATCATCATGCGCCGCTTTATGATGCGCATTTCCGAGCGGATCGCGCGTGACCACGGCTGCGGCTGCCTTGTCACCGGCGAAAACCTCGGTCAGGTGGCAAGCCAGACCATGCAGGCCATGGCCGTCACCCATGCGGTGGTGCATCTGCCGGTCTTCCATCCGCTCATCGGTATGGACAAGGAGGAGATCGTCACCATCGCCCGCAAGATCGACACCCTGGAGACCTCCATTCTGCCCTATGAGGACTGCTGCACCGTCTTTACCCCCAAGCACCCCAAGACCAAGCCGAAGCTGGCCGCGGTCGAGACCGTAGAGAGCCGGCTCGACGTGGAGGGCCTGATCGAGCGGGCCCTGCAAAACACTGAGATCGTGAAGGTGAGATATCATGGATAAGGCAACCGAATTGGTCCGTGCGCTTGCACGCGCGGGCAAGACCCTGGCCACGGCGGAGTCGTGTACCGGCGGCTTTTTGGGCAAGCAGATCACCGACGTATCGGGCAGCTCTGCGGTCTATCCCGGCGGCGTCATCAGCTACTGCAACCGGGTCAAGCACGAGATCCTCGGCGTGTCCCAGGCGGATCTGGATGCTTACGGCGCCGTCTCCGAGCCGGTTGCCCGCCAGATGGCCGAGGGCGTGCGCCGCGTGATCGGCGCGGACGTAGGCGTTGGCATCACCGGCATCGCCGGGCCGAAGTCTGACGACACCAACAAGCCCGTCGGCCTGGTGTACATCGGCGTGAGCGACGGCTGCGCCACCCGTGTGGAGCGCTGCCGATTTGACGGCGACCGCGACCAGGTGCGCCGCCAGAGCTGCCTGAGGGCCATGGATCTGATCCTGGAGCTGCTCGGATGAAAAAGCAGGGCTGGCTGTGGGCGCTCTTTGGCCTGTATCTGGCCGTTTTGCTGCGCTTGACGGTGTTCCGCGACGGCTTTCTGGAACATGGCCTGTTCACCGGCCGGGTGGAGCTGGCAGCCTTTGCCTACCTTGCAAAGCTGGCCCGCGCAGGGCGCTGGCGATATTTTACCTATCTCTTTGTGGGCAATCTTGTCTGGTTTGCGCCGATGGGCGCCTGGGCCAGGCTGCGGGGCAGATCGTTTGCAGTGGGCCTTTTGTGGACCTTTCTGCTCTCCTTGGGCGTGGAGGTCAGCCAGTTCGTGTTTGGCTGCGGCGTATCGGAGCTTGACGATCTCATTCTCAACACGCTGGGCGGCTGCCTTGGCTGGCTCGCGACAAATTTCCTCTGCCGCCGAAGGCGACGTAAGACGACATCGTAACCTGCTATAATAAGTCTGTGCGAACGGTTCGCGCAGACTTATTTTTTTACAAAGGAGTGATCCAAGTGAACTTTACCAGTCTTCTGCAGGACAAGCGCCTGACCATCCTGCTCGCCGGGGAGATCGACCACCACTCCGCCAAGGAGATTATGAAGGCCATCACCGCCAAGATCGACATCTATATGCCCTTGTGCTGTGTGCTGGATTTTGGCAAAGTGACCTTTATGGACTCCAGCGGCATCGCCGTGGTGATCCATACCCTGCGCGCCATGAAGGAGCTGGAGGGGCAGCTTCTGCTGGAAAACATTCCCGATCAGCCCATGCGGGTCTTGCAGGCTGCCGGGATCGGCCGGCTCATCGCCCTGCAGGAAAGGAGCGCCGTATGAACAAGGAAAACGAGGTGGTGCTGAAATTCCCCAGCCGGTCCCAGAACGAGGGCTTTGCCCGCGCCGTCACCGCGGCCTTTGCCGCAAGGCTCGATCCCACGCTCGAGGAGCTGGGCGACGTCAAAACCGCTGTGTCCGAGGCTGTGACCAACTGCATCGTCCACGCCTACCCGGATACCATCGGCCTGATCACCCTGCGCCTGCGCGCCTTGGAGGGCGGGATTTTGGAGATCACCGTGAAGGACAGCGGCCGCGGCATCGACGACGTGGACCGCGCCCGGCAGCCGATGTTCACCACCGGCGGCGCGGACCGTTCGGGCATGGGCATCACCATCATGGAGAGCTTTATGAACACCCTGTCCATCCGTTCAGCCCCTGGCCGCGGCACCACAGTGAAGATGCGCAAAAAGGTTCTGAGCCGAAAGGGGGGCTGAGTGGAGCTGTTTGCTGCCATCGCCGCCGCGCAAACGGGCGACCGCGCCGCCATGGAGCGTCTGGTCGAGGAAAACACCGGCCTGATCTGGTCTGTTGCCAGGCGATACTTTGGCCGCGGCGCGGAGCCGGACGATCTGTTTCAGCTTGGCTGCGTGGGCTTTTTAAAGGCGGTGGAGGGGTTCGATCTTGCCTTTGGCACGCAGTTTTCCACCTACGCCGTGCCGAAGATCGCCGGCGAGATCCGCCGCTTTTTGCGAGACGACGGCCCGATCAAGGTCAGTCGGACCTACAAAGAGCGCGCAGTTCGCATTGCCAGGGCCCGCGAGACGCTGACAGCCCGCCTTGGCGAGGAGCCCACCTTGACCCAGCTTGCCCGTGAGCTGGATCTGCCCCCTGAAGAGATCGCCCAGGCGGAGCTGGCCGCCGCTGAGCCGGAGTCGATCCAGCGTCCCACCGGGGAGGACGGCCTGTGCCTTGAGCAGGTCCTGGCAGATCCCGGCCAGGAGGATCTGTTTGAGCGCCTTGCCCTGCGCCAGGCGCTCGAGCAGCTTGCGCCAAAGGAGCGCCGGGTGATCCTGCTGCGCTATTTCCACGGCCTCACGCAGCAGCGGATCGCAGATCTTCTGGGCGTCTCTCAAGTGCAGGTCTCGCGCATGGAAAAAAGGGCCCTGGGCCATCTGCGGGAAAACTTGTAAAAAACTACTTCCATTTTTGCCGGATCCATAGTAAAATAGGGGAAACTAAGACAAAGCAGGTACCCCCTATGAACGAAGCCATGCAAACCCGTTTTCTCACCGCCCGGCGCGCGCTCATTGCCGCGCAGTTTTCCGATCTCAACGACCGGCAGCTTGAGGCGGCGCTGACCACCGAGGGTCCGCTTCTGCTGCTGGCGGGGGCCGGTAGCGGCAAGACCACGGTACTGATCCGCCGCATCGCAAACCTCATCCGCTTTGGCTGCGCGTCCGACTCGCAGGAGATCCCCGCCTACGTCACCGAGGAAAACGTGCTCCAGCTTGAGCAGGCGCTTGCGTCTGGCACGATGGATGACTCTGTCGCGGCGCTGTGCGCGCTGCGTCCCGCCGCACCGTGGAGCATCATTGCCATCACCTTTACCAACAAGGCCGCAAACGAGCTCAAAACCCGGCTTGCCAATCTTCTGGGCAATGAGGCACTGGATATCTGGGCCATGACCTTCCACTCCGCCTGCTGCCGGATCCTGCGCCGCGAGATCAGCCGCCTGGGATACGACAGCCGCTTCACCATCTACGACACCGCCGACTCCGAGCGGGTGATGAAGGACGTGATGAAGGACCTCTCGGTCGATGAAAAGACGCTTCCGGCCAAGACGATTTTAAACTATATCAGCCGCGCCAAGGACCGGATGGAGCTGCCCGCGGAATTTGCTGCCGAGGCGAAAAGCTCCGGCGACTACCGCATGGAGCTCATGGCCCGCTGCTACGACGCCTATCAGACCCGCCTGCAGGAGGCCAACGCCCTGGACTTTGACGACATCATTCTGCTTACAGTCCGCCTTTTGCAGGACTTCGACGAGGTCCGCGACTTCTACCAGCGCAAGTTCCGCTACGTGCTCATCGACGAGTACCAGGACACCAACCACCTGCAATACCTGCTGGCGTCCCTGCTGGCCGGCGGCTACGAGAATATCTGCGTGGTGGGCGACGACGATCAGAGCATCTACCGCTTCCGCGGCGCCACCATCACCAACATTCTCAGCTTTGAAAACCAGTTCCGCGGCGCCAAGCTCATCCGGCTCGAGCAGAACTACCGCTCGACCCAGTCCATTCTCGACGCGGCCAACGCCGTGATCGCCCACAACCGGGGCAGAAAGGGCAAAAAGCTCTGGACCAAAAACGAGACCGGGGAGAAGATCGTGGTCTACAACGCTATGAACGAGTCTGACGAGGCAAATTTTGTGGCCGGGCGGATCTTCTCCATGCAGCCAAAGGCCAGGTTCAAGGACTTTTGCGTGCTCTACCGCACCAACGCGCAGTCAAACGCGCTGGAAAAAGCCTTCAAGGCAAACGCCATCCCATACCGCATCATCGGCGGCACCCGCTTCTTTGACCGCGCGGAGGTCAAGGATATGCTGGCCTATCTGTGGGTGCTGTCCAACCGTGCGGACGATCTGAGATTGCGCCGCATCATCAACAATCCGCCCCGCGGCATCGGCGTCAAAACGCTTGAGACCGCCACGCGCCTTGCCGAGGCCTCCGGCATGCCGCTGTACGCCGTGCTGTCCGATCCCGACTCCTACCCGGCGCTGGAAAAGGCGGCGGGCAAGCTCAAAACCTTTGTGCAGCTTATTGAGCAGTGCGCCGCCCGGCTCAACGAGCTGGCCCTGCCGGAGTTTTACGACGAGCTGCTTGCTTACACCGGCTATGCGGCCATGCTCGAGAGCAAGGACGATATCGACTCCCGCACGCGCCTGGAAAACGTGCGCGAGCTTCGCTCGTCGCTGGTGGGTTACGTGCAAAACCACCCGGACGACGCCTCCCTGGAGGGCTTTTTGGAAGAGATCGCTCTCTACACCGATATCGAGCAGTATGACCCCGAGGCCGACGCTGTGGTCATGATGACCATGCACGCGGCAAAGGGCTTGGAGTTTCCCCACGTGTGCATCGTGGGCGCCGAGGAGGGCGTTTTCCCCAGCCTTCGCTCTGCAGACGATCAATCTATGGAAGAAGAGCGGCGGCTTTGCTACGTGGCCATGACCCGCGCAAAAAAGACGCTTGCCATCTGCCATGCCGACCAGAGAATGCTATACGGCCACACCACGGCCAACCGGGTTTCCCGCTTTGTGGAGGAGATCCCAGACGAGCTGATCACCGGCCGCACCAAAAAGCAGCCCAAGCCCGCCGCTTCAAGTTGGGGCGGCTATACGCCTTCATCCCGTCCCGGCTGGGGCCAGACCCGTCGCCCCCAAAGCAGTATGTATCGCCCCTCCGCGCCTGCGGCCGAGGCCGCTGTGGTTGACTATCGCCCCGGCGATATGGTTGAGCACAAGTCCTTTGGCCGGGGCATGGTGCTCTCCAGTCTCAAAATGGGCAACGATGCCCTGCTTGAGATCGCCTTTGATGAAAAGGGGACGAGAAAGCTTATGGCCCGCATCGCAGCAGCCCATATGAAAAAGCTGTGATGCACCGCCCTGTCGGCGCATAAACTTGCCAGAGGTGGTTTTATGCGGCCAAAGGGCGCCATGCATCTGAAAAAACGGCGACGCCGCCGTCTGTATCGCTTGCTGCTGGTGCTGCTTGCGCTGGGCCTTGCCGCCTGGCTCAAGTGGCAGTATCTGCCCACGGTCCGGGCCCTTGTGACCATGGAGGTGGACGACGAGACCTCCGATCTTATCTGCCAGGCTGTGTCCGAGACGCTTGAGGCGCAAAATCTGACCTATACGGATCTGATCCGCCTGAGTGAAGACCGGCAGGGCCGGATCATCGCCCTGCAGATGGATCTGATCCGGGCCGGACGCTTTCGCTCGGCTTTGCTGCAAAAGCTGAGCGAGCAGATCCCGACCTTGACCGAAAAAGAGATCCGCGTCCCCATCGGCGACGCGCTGCTGCCAAGCCTGTTCTCAGGCAGGGGCGGGGCGATCCCGCTGCGCGTTCTGGCACTGCGCGCATCCAACGCCGAATTCAACGGCAGCTTTACAAGCGCCGGCATCAATCAGACGCTGCACCGGGTGGATCTGGACGTCACCGTCCTGGTCCGGGTCCTGTGCCCCGCGGGGGTGCTGGATCTCGAGGTTTCCACCACGGTCCCCGTGGCGCAAACCGTCATCGTGGGCGAGGTGCCGCACACGCTAATCACAGGAATAGGAGAATAGAAAGATGGATCCCAAAGAAGAAGTCCTCCTGCTGACCCGGGAGCTCAACGACGCCAACTACCGCTACTACGTGCTGGATGACCCCATCCTGAGCGACTATGACTATGACCACAAGCTCCGCCGTCTGGAGGAGCTGGAGGCTGCGCACCCCGAGCTGAAGGATCCCAACTCGCCCACCCAGCGCGTGGGCGGCGAGGCCTTGAGCCAGTTTGAAAAGGTGGAGCACGCCGTTCCGCTTGAGAGCCTGCAGGACGTGTTCTCGCTGGAAGAGCTTGAGGAGTTCCGCCAGCGCGTGGACCAGTCCATTGCAGAGCCGGAATACACCGTAGAGCCCAAGGTGGACGGTCTGAGCGTTGCTCTGGAGTACGTGGACGGCCAGTTCATCCGCGGCGCCACACGCGGCGACGGCAGAATTGGCGAGGACGTCACCGAAAACCTTCGCACCATCCGCTCCATCCCCACCCGGCTGGAGAACGCCCCGCACCGGCTGATTGTCCGGGGTGAGGTCTTCATGCCGCGCCAGGTCTTTGAGAAGCTCAACGAAGTACGCCTTGACCGGGGCGAGCCGCTGTTTGCCAACCCCAGAAACGCCGCGGCGGGCTCGCTCAGGCAGCTCGACCCCAAAATTGCGGCCAAGCGGCAGTTGGATATCCTGGTGTTCAATCTCCAGCTCTGTGAGGGCAGAAGCTTTGAGACCCACAGCCAGACCCTGGACTATCTGCGCTCGCTCACCTTCAAGGTCATTCCCTATACCATCTGCAAGCGCGGCGACGAGATCGCCGCCCAGGTGCGCGCCATCGACGAAGGCCGCTACGATCTGTCCTATGACATCGACGGCGCGGTGGTCAAGCTCAACGATCTGGCCGGCCGGACCCAGCTTGGCTCCACGGCCAAGTTCCCCCGCTGGGCTGCCGCCTATAAATATCCCCCCGAGATCAAAGAGACCACCGTGGAGAATATCCTGGTCCAGGTCGGTCGCACCGGCGTTCTCACGCCTAAGGCCGTGGTGGCCCCGGTGCGCCTTGCCGGCACCACTGTGACCAACGCCACGCTGCACAACCAGGACTTCATCACCGAAAAAGACATCCGGATCGGAGATACGGTTCGCATCCGCAAGGCAGGGGAGATCATCCCGGAGATTTTGGACGTGGTCGTCTCCAAGCGCCCGGAGGGCGCCGTGCCCTATCTGCTGCCCCGGACTTGCCCGGTCTGCGGCGCCCCGGTCGAGCGCGACGAGGACGGCGCGGCGCTGCGCTGCACCGGCGTGGAGTGCCCCGCGCAGCTCAGCCGCACGATCGCGCACTTTGTCTCCCGCGACGCCATGGACATCGAGGGCCTGGGCGCTTCGATCGTGGAGCAGCTCATCCAAAGCGGCGCCGTGACATCACCAGCAGATTTGTACTATCTGACGCTGGACCAGCTCTCCAGCCTCTGGAAAAACGGCGACAAGGCGCCCAAAAAGCTCCTTGCCGCGATTGCCGCCAGCAAAGAAAACGATCTCTCCCGGCTGATCTATGCGCTGGGCATCCGCCAGGTCGGTGCGAAGGCCGGCCGGATCCTTGCAATGGAATTCGGCACCCTCGACAATCTGATGGCGGCAGGGGAGGAGCGGCTGACCCAGGTGCGGGACATCGGCGGCATCACCGCGCAGTCCATCTGCCAGTGGTTTGCAAATCCCCAGTCTCAGCACCTCATCCGGCGTCTGCGCGAGGCGGGCGTGAACTTCACCTGCCAGATCCAGATCACAGACCGCCGCTTTGCCGGCCAGACCTTCGTCCTCACAGGCGCGCTCGAGCACTTTACGCGCGAGGAGGCCACCCAGCGCATCGAGCTTCTGGGCGGCAAGGTCTCGGGCTCGGTCTCCAAAAAGACCAGCTTCGTGGTCGCAGGCGAAAACGCCGGCTCCAAGCTTCGAAAGGCCAACGAGCTTGGCATCCCCGTGCTCACCGAGGAGGAGCTGCTTGCGCGCATGGCGGACTGACGCTGCGCGCAAAAAAGCCGCCTGCGGGCTCGCAGAAGCGAGCACGCAGGCGGCTTTTTTCGCTCAGATCACGCCCAGCATGACCAAAAGCAGCAGCACAAACGTGAGCAAAACGGCCAGCGCAAAGAGCGTGAAGCCCAGGCTGAAGCGGCCCTTGCCGCTCTTGGCCTCGGCCACAAGGCCTGCCCGGCGCAGCGCAGTGACCACCGGCTTGTACAAAAGCAGCGTCAGCGCCGCGTTGAGCCCACCCTTGATCAGGTTAAAGGGCAAAAACACCGTGGCCAGCATCCCTGCAACCGTTTCTCTGGGCACGCCCATGTAATAGGGCGTGATGATGTAGTTCCAGATCACCATGCAAAGCGCCATCAGCAGCACGCCCAGGCCCAGGCCCAGAAGCGCGCCCTTCTGCGTGCGGTTTTTCTGGTAGAGCCAGGCCGCCGGCACGGCAAAGGCGCAGGTGGAGACCACGTTCATCAAAAAGCCGTAGACCCCCGTGGTGCTGATCGAGACCATCTCGATCAGGCTCACCAGCACCGAGACGATCACGCAGGCAAACGGCCCGAAGATAAAGCCCGCGATCACGATCACGGCGTCCTTCGGCTCATAGCTCAAAAAGCCGGCGACGTTGGGGATGACCTTGCTCAACAGCACGGAAACGAAGCTGAGCGCCACAAACATGGCAAGCACGGCGACGGTGCGGGGGGAGAGTTTTTCTTTCATAGGTGTTACCTCCAAAAATAAAATGCCTGAAAACCATACGTCTTCAGGCATATCACAGTGGGTCACACCATGCTATACTTCTTCTTTCATCCAGACTTTACTGTCGGTCCCGGAATGACACCGGGTCTGCCAAAAGGCTCGCGGACTTTACCGCCGGTCGGGAATTACACCCTGCCCTGAAGAAATACAGTATTCCATTGCTCTTATTATACGCGATGCTGCAAAAAATGCAAGTATTTTTTGAAAAAAACCTGGATGACGCCGATTGGTAACATTTTGGTAACAATTATACGCTAAGATACAGACGATGGGGCGGCAAAGCCATGCATGGCGCCGTCCTCGGCAGTGTTGGTCACGTCTCCGCCGATGACCTGCCCGTCGCGGACCAGGACGGTTGCATAGACCGGCTCTTCGGCCTCTGGGTAGTTTAAGATCTCATAGACGTATCGCGTGGCCTCCTGCCCGGCAAACTGGCTCAGATCGTAGCCCTGGCTCCGCTGCAGCTCGTTGTAGCGGGCAAAGACCGGGCTGTCTTCGCTGCTGGGCACGGTGACGGTCTGCACCTCAATGGGCTCTGCGTTCACGTCCCAGCCGTATCCGGCCAGGAACGTGACTCTGGCCTCGTTGGAGTCGGCGTCGGCGGTCTGCCCGGCCGGGGCGCCCTGTTTTCGCACCGTAAGCGCGACCACGGTCACCACCACAATCGCCAAAATCAGCGTGACGATGGCGGCAAGCTTTGTTTTTGAGACCTTGGCGGTCAGAACGAACATACTGGTACCTCCCTTGGATGATGGTTGGTCCATCATACGAGGGGAGGGCGGAAAATATGCGGAGGAAGCATGGAACGCTTGGATCATTTTCTCTCCGGGGCGCAGGTAGCCTCGCGCAAAGAGCTCAAAGCGCTGCTCAAGGCAGGCAGCGTTACCATCAACGGGACAGTCTGCAAGGACGGCAGCCAGAAGATCGATCCCGCGCGCGACGAAATCCGGTACCTGGGGCAGCTTGTCGAGGCGGACCGCCGCGTCATTTTGCTGCTCTATAAGCCCGCAGGCTACGTCACCTCCACCGACGATCCAAGAGATCCCACCGTGATGGAGCTTCTGCCCCCGGCGTATCGCCGCTATGCGCCCGTCCCCGTGGGCAGGCTTGACAAGCAGACCGAGGGGCTGCTGCTTCTGACCAACGACGGCGCGCTTGCCCATCGGTTGATCTCCCCGAAGTACGAGGTGGAGAAGGAATACTTCGCCATCCACGAGGGGCAGACCTGCGAAGAAGATGTCCGCGCCTTTCAAGAGGGCCTTGTTCTGGCCGACGGCACCCGGTGCAAGCCGGCCGTCTTAACGCCGCTCGGGCCGGGCCAAAGCCGCGTGATCGTCACCGAGGGCAAGTACCACCAGGTCCGCCGGATGCTGGCAAGCCGGGGCTGCCCGGTGCAATATCTGCGCCGCGACCGGGAGGGGAGCCTCACCCTTGCGGGCATGGAGCCCGGCCAGATCCGCGAATTGACCCCGCAGGAGGCGCTTGAACTGGACCGGTAGGGGAAATGTGCAATATTCACAAAAAATTTTATTGACAAAAACTTGAAAGAACACCCAACATTATGTGCTGCTTCTTAGTGACATTGACAAATTTGTTGTGTTTTTGCATAAAAAAGAACAGCCATTTTGAAATAAAATGTCAAAAGCCTCTTGCAAAGTGAGAGAAAATGAGCTATTATATATCCCAGAAGTTGTACAATACATTCACTTCCGGGAGGGACCGTTATGGCGAACCATATTTTCTCTGATGTTATCGAACAAATGAAGGCCGCGACCGACCGTCAGTTCGGCGTCATCGACTCCGAGGGCACCGTGGTGGCCTGCAGCGACAGCGAGCAGCTTGGCGTCAAGTGGCCGAAGCTTGCCCGGGTCGTCAATCTCTCCGAGGACAACGCAGTACATTTTTCCGGAAAGACCGTCAAAGCGCTGACCAACTTCGGCAACAGCTTTGACTATGCCGTTTTTGTCGACGGCGACGACGATTTCGCCCGCAGCTTTTGCCTGATGGCCCATGTGACGCTCAACAGCACCAAGATCTATTACGAAGAAAAGCATGACAAGGGCACCTTCGTCAAAAACATCATCACCGACAATATCCTTCCCGGCGACATCTATATCCGCGCCAAAGAGCTCCATTTCCCTGCCGATCAAAACCGCACGGTTTTCCTTGTCCGGCAAACCGGCAACGTCGACGTGGCTGCGGTGGATGTGCTGCAGGGCCTGTTCCCCGATCGGCAGCAGGACTTTGTCATCTCCATCAATGAGACCGACATCGCCGTGGTCAAGCTCGTCAACGGCGAGGGCGACCGCGAAGAGCTGCTTTCCATTGCCCGCCAGATCGAAGATACGCTCAAAAACCAGCTCTTCCTCAAGACCACCATCGGCATCGGCACCGTCTCGCAGCACCTGCGTGAGCTTGCCGACTCCTATAAAGAGGCCCAGGTCGCCATCGAGGTGGGCAAGGTGTTCGATACCGAAAAGACCATCATCAACTATGACAATCTGGGGATCGGGCGGCTGATCTATCAGCTTCCCACCACCCTGTGCGAGATCTTCCTCAACGAGGTCTTCAAGAAAAACTCCATTGAAAGCCTCGACCAGGAGACGCTCTACACCATCAACAAGTTCTTTGAAAACAACCTCAACGTCTCCGAGACCTCCCGCAAGCTCTTTGTCCACCGCAACACCCTGGTTTACCGCCTGGAAAAGATCAAAAAGCTCACGGGGCTGGATCTGCGCGAGTTTGACCACGCCATCGTCTTTAAAGTCGCCCTGATGGTGAAAAAATATCTCGAGTCGCGGGACAACCGGATGTTCTGAGACCCACCCCTGCAAAGGAGTCAACTATGATCGATTTTGAAAACGTGACCAAGGTGTACGACACCGGCAACCGGGCGCTCGACGGCGTGAGTCTTCACATCGAAGACGGCGAGTTCGTCTTCCTGGTCGGCCCCTCCGGCTCCGGTAAGTCTACCATCATCAAGCTGCTCACAGCCGAGCTTGAGCCGACCTCCGGCTCCATCACGGTCAACGGCTATCAGCTTGACAAGATCAAAAAGCGTCAGATCCCCTATATGCGCCGCACCGTTGGCGTCATCTTCCAGGACTTCCGCCTGATTGAAAACAAAACGGTGTTTGACAACGTGGCCTTTGCCATGCGGATCGTGGGCGCCTCCAACAAAGAGATCAAGCGCCGCGTGCCCTACGTGCTGGACCTGGTCGGTCTGGAAAACCGGGGCCGCCGCTTCCCCAACGAGCTCTCCGGCGGCGAGCAGCAGCGCGTCACCATTGCAAGAGCTCTGGTCAACAACCCCGCCATGATCATCGCCGACGAGCCCACCGGCAACCTCGACCCGGTGCGCTCGTATGAGATCATGATGCTGCTTGAGCGTATCAACGCCCTTGGAACAACGGTAATGGTGGTGACCCACGAGCGCGAGCTGGTCAACCGCTTTACCAAGCGAGTCATTGCCATCGACGAAGGTCGGATCATCAATGACGGAATGGATGGGTACTATATCAATGAAGAGAACTAGAAAGCTTGGGTATCTGTTCAAAGAGGGCATCCACAATATGTTCAGCCACGGCTTTATGTCCTTTGCGGCCATCTGCGTGACCGTGGCGTGCCTGGTCATCATCGGCAGCTTCTCCATGATCCTGTACAACATCGCCGTGATGGTCCGTGATCTGGAGCAGCAAAACCGCATTCTCGTCTACATCGACGAGAGCTATAACACCGCCGAGGCCAAAAGCGTGGGCTCTCAGCTCAACCTGGTCGAAAACGTCAGCCAGGCCGTATTCACCTCCCGCGACGAGGCCATGGAGAACTTCCTCGCCCAGCAGGGCGGCGGCGAAGAGTTTGCCGGCATCAACGCCGAGACCTTCCGCGACCGCTTTGTGGTGACGCTTGAAGACAACGCCAGAATGGCCGAGACCGTCGAGGCCATCCGAAACGTCAAGGGCGTGGCCGACGTGGCCGCCCGCAGCGAGATCGCCGAGGGCTTCACCACGCTGCAGCGCGTTTTAAACATCGTGTCCATCGCCATCATAGCAGTGTTGCTGGTGGTGTCGCTGTTTATCATTTCCAATACCGTCAAGCTTGCCATGTATGACCGCCGGGATGAGATCGGCATCATGAAGATGGTCGGTGCGACGGACCGCTTTATCCGCTTCCCCTATGTGGTGGAGGGCTTCCTGATCGGCCTGATCTCCGGCGCGGTGGCGTTCTTCCTGGAGTGGGGCATCTATGACCTCATTGCAAACCGCCTCACCGCCGTTGACAGCCTCTCGCTTTTGGACATCGTCCCCTTCACCAAGGTCTTGTGGATCATGGTGGCCACCTTTGGCGCGGCCGGCCTGTTTGTGGGCGTCTTTGGCAGCGTCATGTCCATCCGGAAGTTCCTGGATGTGTAATGCATAAGGAGGCAGAAGTATGTTCAAGTATCGTCGTGTGATCGTCGGCGTCATCGCCGCCTTCCTGATCCTCGCGCTTCTGGGCAGCGTGGTGCTCGGCGCCTTTGCCGCCAGCTCCAGCGAGATCAAAGAAAAGATCCAGGCACTGAAAGACGAGGCCGCCGGCATTTCCGCCAAGCAGGCCGAGCTCAAGGCCGAGATGGCCGAAAACAAATCCGACATGATGGATCTGGTGGAGCGCAAGGGTCAGATCGACCAGGAGATCAAGCTCACCCAGGATGAGATCGACAACAAGAGCGCCCAGATCCAGGAATACAACCTTCTGATCGCCGAAAAGCAGAACGAGCTTGACGACGCCCTGGAGGAAAAGGCGCAGCTCAACGAGCAGTATCGTGCCCGCATCCGCTCTATGGAAGAAAGCGGCAAGCTGACCTACTGGTCCATCCTGTTCAAGGCCAGCAGCTTTGCCGACCTGCTTGACCGCGTGGATATGATCAACGAGATCGCCGCGGCGGACGCCCGGATGCTGGATAAGCTCCAGGCCGTCGCCCAGCAGATCGAGGTCGCCCGTGCCGAGCTTGCAGACGAGAAGGTTGCCCTGGAGGACGCCAAGGAAGAGCTTGCCAAGACCGAAGAGGCTCTGGGCGAGCAGCGCGCCGAGGCTGACGAGGTCTTTGCCGAGCTGCTTGCCGACAAGGACGCGCTGAACGCCGCGGCGGAAAAGTATGATTCCATGCAGCTTCAGCTTGCAAACCAGATCGCCCAGCAGGAGGTCAACTATCAAGAGGCCCTTGACCGCGAAGAGCGTGAGCGCCAGGAGGCCGCAGCAGCCGCAGCGGCAGCGGCGGCAGCCGCAGCCGCGCAGAATAACAGCGGCGGTCATGGCTCCGGCAATGGCGGCGGCAGCAGCAACAACGGCGGCGGCAGCGGCGGTTCCGGCGGCGGTGGCGGCGGCGGATTTATCTGGCCCTGCTCCTGCCGGACCATCACCTGCTACTTCGGGCCCCGTATCCACCCGATCACCGGCGCCTATTCCAGCCACAGCGGCATCGACATCGGCTGCAGCTATGGCGACTCCATCTATGCCGCCAAGTCCGGTACGGTCACCACAGCCACCTTCGGCACGGCCTACGGCAACTACGTGACCATCAACCACGGCGACGGCTTCTCCACGCTCTACGGCCATATGAGCCAGTATATCGTCTCGCCCGGTCAGTACGTCAGCCAGGGCCAGTGCATCGGCTACGTCGGTTCCACCGGCTGGTCCACCGCCCCGCATCTGCACTTCACCGTGTACAAAAACGGCTCTTTGGTCAACCCTCTGAGCTATCTGCCCTGAGTTTCGTCTCCCACAGCCCCCGTGAGGGGGCTGTGGGAAATCGTTCTATTTCGGAAGGAAACAACGCTATGGATAAGATCAATCGTGTTCTTGTTTTGCTCTGCGTCATTCTGGTCACGGCTGCGATCACCTTCAGCCTGACCTATTATTTTGTCGAGGTGCGCCCGGCATCGCTCCACGCCGCGCCCGCAGGGGATCCCCAGCAGGGCTATGACAAGCTTAAGGAGATCCGCTCGATCATCGACCGCTACTACATCGGCGAGGTCGACGAGGACTATATGTCCGACGCCCTGGCCGCCGGTATGGTAGAGGGCATCCAGGACGAGTGGAGCTACTATATTCCCGCCGACAGCTACGGCCAGTATATGGAGACCATGACCAACTCCTACGTGGGCGTTGGCATCACCATCACACAGGAAGACGGCGCCGAAGGCTTTTTGATCACCGACGTCACGCCCGACGGCCCTGCCTACCACGCCGGCCTGCAGATCGGCGACCTTATCGTGGGCGTTGACGGGCAAAGCGCGCTGGAGCTCGGCATGGAGGAGACGAAAAATCATGTCCGGGGCGAAGAGGGCACCGACGTGACCATCACCATCCTGCGCGACGACGCCAAAACCGACTATACCATCACCCGGCAGAGCATTTCTGTGGTCAACGTGACCCATGAGCTTCTGCCCGACGACGTCGCCTACATCAAGATCCGCAACTTCGATCAGAACTGCGCGCGCGACACCATCGCCGCCATCGAGTCTGAGCTTGCGCAGGGCGCCAAGGGCATCGTCTTTGACGTGCGCTTCAACCCCGGCGGCATGAAGGATGAAATGGTCGCAGTGCTGGACTATCTGCTGCCTGAAGGCCCCCTGTTCCGCTCGGTGAGCTACAATGGCCGTGAGAGCGTCGATACCTCCGACGCAGCGTGCCTGGATATCCCCATGGCCGTGCTGGTCAACAAAGACTCCTACTCCGCCGCGGAGTTCTTTGCCGCCGCCCTGCAGGAATACGACGCTGCCACCGTGGTGGGCACGCAGACCTATGGCAAGGGCCGCTTCCAGACCGCCATCCGCCTGTCCGACGGCTCGGCCGTCAACCTGTCCATCGGCAAATACACCACGCCCAACGGTGTGAGCCTGGTCGGCACCGGCATCACCCCGGACGTTGTGGTGGAGGTCAGCGACGACGAATACATGGATATTTACTACGGCCGCATGGAGCACGCGGACGACGAACAGCTGAAATCCGCGATTTTGGCCGTGAAATAGCTTGACAAGGCAAGGGGCGCAATAGTATAATATACCCCCGAATGGCCCGGGTTTCCGGGCGGTTTTGACTGAAAAAACTTGCAGAAAGGTGGCAATACCATGGCAAAGGAATATAAACTGACTGTCATCCGCATGAAGGAGCTGGAGGAAGAGCTCCAGTACCTCAAGACCATCCGCGAGAAGGAAGTGGCCGAGCTGATCAAAGAGGCCCGTTCCTTCGGCGACCTGTCTGAAAACAGCGAGTATGACGAAGCAAAAAATGAGCAGGCCAAGCTCTACGGCCGCATTGCCGAGGTGGAGAACATCTTGGCCCACGCCGTTATCATCGACGAGACCGAGGACGCCGCAGGCCGTGTCGGCCTGGGCTGCACCGTGAAGGTCCGCGACGTGGAGTTTGACGAGACCGATATCTACGCCATCGTGGGCTCGCAGGAGGCCAATCCCAAGGAGCACCGCATCTCCGACGACTCCCCCTTTGGCAGAGCCATGATCGGCAAGACCGTCGGCGACATCGTCGAGGTCGAGGCCCCCGTGGGCACCCTGCAGTTTGAGATCCTTTCCGTGGAAAAGTAAGAGGAGGCGCTATGGCAAAGTTTGTTCCCCAGTCTGAACTCCCCCTGGTCGACCAGGTCCGGGTCAGACACGAAAAGCTGCAGGAGCTGCAGCAGGCCGGGCAGGATCCGTTCCAGCTCACCCGGTATGACGTGACCCACCACGCCGAGACCATCAAGGCCGACTTTGACGCGCTGCAGGACCAGACCGTCTCCGTTGCCGGCCGCTTGATGAGCAAGCGCGGCATGGGCAAGGCCATCTTCGCCGACCTCCAGGACCGCTCCGGCCGGATCCAGCTCTATCTCAAGGTGGACGAGCTGGGCGCCGAGGCCTTCGCCCAGTGCCGCAAGCTGGACGTGGGCGATATCGTGGGCGTCAAGGGCGTGGTCTTCCGCACCCAGAAGGGCGAGATCTCCGTGCGCGCCACCGAGGTCACGCTGCTGTCCAAGTCTCTTCTGCCGCTGCCCGAAAAGTTCCATGGTCTGACAGACGTGGAGACCCGCTTCCGTCAGCGCTATGTGGATCTGATCGTCAACCCCGAGGTCCGGCGGAACTTCGAGATCCGCTCCAAATTTGTCTCCCACATCCGCAAGTTCCTCGACAGCCGGGGCTACATGGAAGTCGAGACCCCTGTGCTCAACACCATCTCTGGCGGCGCCACGGCCCGTCCGTTCATCACCCACCACAACACCCTCGATATCGACATGTATATGCGCATCGCCACCGAGCTGCACCTCAAGAGACTGCTTGTCGGCGGCCTCGAACGCGTGTATGAGATCGGCCGCATTTTCCGCAACGAGGGCATGGACCCCAAGCACAACCCCGAGTTCACCACCGTCGAGCTCTATGAGGCCTATGCAGACTTCAACGTGATGATGGACCTGTTTGAAGAGCTTCTGTCCTCTGCTGCCATGGAGATCCTCGGCACCTATCAGGTTTCCTGGCAGGGCTATGACGTGGATCTTACCCCCGGCTGGCCCCGCATGACCATGGCCGAGGCCGTCAAGCAGTACCTGGGCGTGGACTTCATGGCCATCACCTCCGACGAGGACGCCGAAAAGCTCGCCGCCTCCGTCGGCGTGGAGCTTGGGCCCACCAAGGAGCATACCTGGGGCAACTTCCTCTATGAGTGCTTTGATCAGAAGGTCGAGGAAAAGCTCATCCAGCCTACCTTCATCACCATGCACCCCGTGGACGTCTCTCCGCTGGCAAAGCGGTCGCCCAAGGATCCCCGCCTCACCGAGCGCTTTGAGCTTTTCATCTGCCACAGCGAGATGGGCAACGCCTTCTCCGAGCTCAACGACCCCATCGACCAGAAGGGCCGCTTCCAGAAGCAGGTCGAGCTGCGCCAGAAGGGCGACGACGAGGCCGGCATGATGGACGACGACTATATCACCGCCCTCGAATACGGCCTGCCCCCCACAGGCGGCCTTGGCATCGGCGTAGACCGCTGCGTCATGCTCCTCACCGGCATGGACTCCATCCGCGAGGTCATCCTCTTCCCGACCATGAAGCCCTTGGATACACCAAAGGACAAGAATGGTGTACAAGAATCTGAGGATGCGACAACAATAGAAAACGCATCCGAAGAGACTCCGGCGGTCAATACAAACGATCCGTCCATGCCGATCTTTGATGCGAAAAAGCCTGACTTTGCAAGCCTCGTGATTGAACCCCTGTTTGAAGATCTGGTCGATTTCGAGACCTTCTCCAAGTCCGATTTCCGTGCCGTGAAGGTCAAGGACTGCGTCGCAGTTCCCAAGAGCAAGAAGCTCCTTCAGTTCACGCTGGACGACGGAACCGGCACAGACCGCACCATTTTAAGCGGTATTCACGCCTATTATGAGCCTGAACAGCTCGTCGGAAAGACCTGCATCGCTATCGTCAACCTGCCTCCGCGCAAGATGATGGGCATCGATTCCTGCGGTATGCTGATCAGCGCCGTTCATAAGGAAGGCGAAGAGGAAAAGCTGCATCTTCTGATGGTTGATCCGAGTATCCCGGCAGGCGCGAAGCTGTACTAATAAGTACACCATGGCATGTACTCTTTTGCCGGAAAAACGGTATGTCCTACATTGCCGCTTTTTAGCCGACATTCACACAAATACACCATAAGTACACTAAAGTGGCTGCAAGTCGCCATAAGTCACTGGAATTCACACATTTTTCCTAAGGCGTTGTCTCAAAACAGCGATAACAAGCTGGATTGAGGCAACGCCTCTTTCTATGGGGGCGGATGCGGAGAGTTGGCTGACAAG
>ONCN01000038.1:0-3069 GCA_900316335.1 uncultured Eubacteriales bacterium
ATGGTCCGTCCATGTACACCGAAACTACGATCGTAAAGTGTGCCTCCGGCTTGCACAACAAGCAGGCTACCTACTTCATCCAGAAGGCGAACGATTTCAAGTCCAGCATCTGGATCGAGAAAGAAGAGCGGAGGATCAACGCAAAGAGCCTGCTGGGCGTTCTTTCCATGGCTATCATGACCGGCACCGAGGTCACTCTGATTGCAGAGGGGCCCGACGAGGAAGAAGCGGTCAAGACCCTGGCCGGAATGCTGGAAGAAGACCTGTTCTGATTCCGAACCGCCTCAAAGGCGCGCTGTAAGCCGTGCCTTTGAGGCATTTTTTATGCAGAAAGGATCACCATGACAAAGGACGAACTCAAAGAAAAAGCCCTCTCTCTGCCCCTGGTCCCGGGCGTATATATTATGCAGGACAAGGCAAACGAGGTCATCTACGTGGGCAAGGCCAAAAAGCTGAAAAACCGGGTGAGCCAGTATTTTATCGACTCTTCCACCCACAGCCCCAAGACCAGGCTCATGGTTTCCAAGGTGGACCATTTCGACGTGATCATTGCGCCGTCGGAATTTGAAGCGCTGGTTTTGGAATGCTCTCTGATCAAGCGCTATATGCCCAAATACAATATCCTTCTCAAGGACGACAAGGGCTATCCCTATCTCAGGCTTGACCTTCGCGAGCAGTATCCCGTGATGACGCTCTCGGCGAAGGCGCCGGACGACGGCGCGCGGTATTTCGGACCGTACGGCGGACGGTTTCTCACCCAGAAGGTGATCGATACGCTCCGGCTGACCTTCAAACTGCCGGGCTGCTCGCGCCAGTTTCCGAGAGATATCGGCAAAGAGCGTCCTTGTCTGAACTTTCAGATGAACAACTGTGACGGCTGGTGCCGGGGCGAACCGGATCAGCGCGAATACCACGAGCGGATGGAGCAGGTCCAGTCCTTGCTGCAGGGCCAATATAAACCCGTTGCGGCGCAGCTTAAAGAGCAGATGCTCGCAGCCTCCGAAGCGCTGGAGTTTGAACGCGCCGCGCAGCTCCGGGACCGGATGAACGCCATCGAGTCACTTGGGCAAAAGCAGCTCATCACCGCCGGCTCCATGGCGGATACCGACGCCATCGGCTACTATCAGACCGAGGCCAAGGCCTGCTTTGCGGTGCTGCACTACGTTGCAGGCAACCTGATGGATAAGGAATATGAGATCCTACCGCTGTCCGACTCTGTGGAGGAGGCCGTTTCCAGCCTCACCAAGCAGTATTATCTCAGCCGGGGTTCCGCCCCGAAGCAGATCCTGCTGCCGGTTGAAATGGAAGACCGTGACCTCTTCGAGCAGCTTTTGTTCCAAACCTTTGGCAAGAAGATCCGCCTTCGCGTGCCGCAGCGCGGCGACGACGTGCGCCGCATGGAGCTCGCCATGGATAATGCCCGGCAGGAAGCGCAGCGCATCACGACGAAAGAGGAAAAGCTGCGCGGCGTTCTGACGCTTCTTGCGCAGATGCTGGCGCTTCCCGGGCAGCCCCGCCGGATGGAGAGCTATGATATCTCCAACATCTCCGGCACAGACATCGTCGCCTCCATGGTCGTGTTCGTGGACGGTAAACCGAAAAAGAGC
This sequence comes from uncultured Eubacteriales bacterium, assembly GCA_900316335.1. Taxonomy (GTDB): domain Bacteria; phylum Bacillota; class Clostridia; order Oscillospirales; family Oscillospiraceae; genus JAFRPC01. The sequence continues at coordinate 1,608 of ONCN01000038.1, forward strand.
GACTATCGGCATTTTAAGGTCGAAGGCCTGCAGGACCAGGACGATTACGCCTCCATGCGACAGGTCCTGCATCGTCGCTTTGCGCACTATCTGGAACAAGACAAGGGCTTTTCCGATCTGCCGGATCTGCTCTTGATCGACGGCGGGATCCAGCACGCCCTGACGGTGAAGCGGGAGCTCGAACCCATGGGCATACACGTTCCGATTTTCGGCATGGTGAAGGATGACCGCCACCGCACCCGCGCGATGGTGACGCCCGAGGGGCAAGAGATCTCCATCATTGGGCAGCAGTCCGTCTTTGCACTGATCGGCTCGATCCAGGAGGAGACGCACCGCTTTGCCATCACCTACCACCGCAAGCTGCGCAGCAAGCGCATGAAGCGTTCCAGCCTTGACCAGATCCCCGGGATCGGAGAAAAGCGCAGAGCGCTGCTGCTCAAGCAGTTCAAGACCATATCCGCCATTCGCCAGGCCACCCTTCCGGAGCTGGAACAGCTTCTGCCCAAGGATGCGGCAATGGCTGTGTATCAGCATTTTCAGGAGGAGTAAGGCATGAGAGTCATCGCCGGGACAGCCCGATCGATCCCGCTCAAAAGTCGGGACGGTCTGCAAACCAGACCCACCACCGATCGGGTCAAGGTTTCCATGTTCAATATCATCCAGTTTGAGATCGAGGGCAGGGAAGTGCTGGACCTGTTCGGCGGCAGCGGAGCGCTTGGCATCGAGGCGCTCAGCCGGGGCGCCGATCACGCTGTCATCGTGGACCACGATCCTGAGGCTGTTTCCATCATCCGTGACAATCTCAGGCGCACAAAGCTGCAGGATCGTGCCGAGGTCATGCGCGCGGATTATCTTTCCTACCTCAATTCATGCAAAAAACAGTTCGATCTGGTGTTTTTGGACCCTCCATATGCGGAAAAATTCCTGGAAAACGCGATAAAACGAATTTCTGAAATTGACATCTTAAAATCTGGTGGTATAATAGTAACCGAAAGACCGGCAGGCAAGCTGCTGGACTGCGAGTATCCCGGGCTGGAACGCTCGAAGGATTATCGCTATGGGAAGACCGTCATCACGCTCTTCCGCAAACAGACAGGAGGAACACGCACATGAATGAACGTGGCATAGAAGAAGTCATCAGCACATTATACGAAATGGTACAGGATGCTCGGGGGCTTCCTCTGGGCGTTGACAAGTGCATTGTAGAGCGCGACAAGGTCCTTGATCTGCTCGATGAGATCAGCAACCAGCTCCCCGGTGAGCTGAAGCAGGCCCGTACCATCGTGGAGTCCAGAAGCGAAGTCATCAACAACGCCAAGCGTGAGGCGGAGAATATCCTCAAGCAGGCGCAGGCCCAGGCCAGAGAGATGGTCTCCGAGGACGAGATCTATCGCCAGGCACAGGAAGAGGCCGATCGCATGATCCAGGCTGCGCAAGACCGCATCAGAGAGCTCAAAGAGGT
>ONCN01000038.1:3102-18921 GCA_900316335.1 uncultured Eubacteriales bacterium
GACTACGTTGACGACGCCCTTCATCGCACCGAAGAAGCCATTGCCGAGGCGCTGGGTCAGATTAAGGACGCCAGAAGCAAGTTCAACGCGCTGACGGCACCCCAGCAACCCAAGAACTCTGCGATCATCGAAGACGTGGATTAACAAACCGTATAACAGCTCAATTCGTTTGGATTGAGCTGTTTTTCCATACACAAAAATCAAAAAGGAGAATGTACATGGATCATCTGTCCCAATATCGTTTCTGGCTTGAAAACGCCCCCGTTTCCTATCGCGATCAGCTTGAGGCCATGAGCGGCAATGACCTTGCACTCAAGGGCTGCTTCGGCGCGGAGCTGGCCTTTGGCACCGCAGGCATTCGCGGCATCATGGGCCTTGGCTGCAACCGGCTCAATGAGTTCACCGTCCGCCGTACGGCCCAGGGCATTGCCAAGTGGTTAAACGGCACCGATCTGCCCAAGTCCTGCGCCATCGGGTATGACAGCCGCCACAACTCCCGGCTCTATGCCGAGATCTGCGCGACCGCACTGGCCGAGACCGGCATCAAGGTGCACATCTACCACGAGCTTGCGCCCACCCCCATGCTTTCTTACGCTGTGCGTGAGTTGCACTGCGGCTGCGGCATCATGGTTACCGCCTCGCACAATGCGGGCATGTACAACGGCATCAAGTGCTACGGTGAGGATGGCTGCCAGATGACCGACGAGCCCGCTGCGATCGTGTACGACGAGATCCAGAAGACCCCCTATTTCGTTCTGCCCGAGAAGACCTTCGACGCACTCAAGACCGAAAGACTCATCGAAGACATTCCCCAGTCCCTGTGGACCGCCTACTATGACCGTGTTATGGTCGAAGGGCTGAACCTTGCGCGTGTGAAGACCTCCGGCCTGCACGTGCTCTACACCCCGCTTTGCGGCACCGGCAACAAGCCTGTGCGCGAGCTGTTCCGTCGCATCGGTGTCAAGGCTGATATTGTCACCGTGCAGGAAAAGCCCGACGGCGATTTCAAGACCTGCGCCTACCCCAACCCCGAAACCGACGCCGCCCTCAACGAGAGCTATAAGCTGGCCGAGCAGGTCCATCCCGATCTGATCATCGGCACCGACCCCGACGCCGACCGAGTTGCTGTGGCTGTCCCGGTCAACGGCACCTTCCGCAAGCTCAGCGGCAACGAGCTTGGCTGTGTGCTGATGGATTACATCCTGCGCACCCGCACCGAGCGCGGCAATCTGCCCAAGGATGCTGAGTGCGTCAAGTCCATCGTCTCCACCCCCATGGCGGAAAAGATCGCCGAGCACTACGGCGTTGCCACGAAGAATGTGCTCACCGGCTTTAAGTATATCGGCGGTGAGATCCTCCGGCTTGAAGGCCTTGGCGAAGAGAATAAGTTCGTCTTCGGCTTTGAAGAGAGCTGCGGATACCTCAAGGGCACCTATGCGCGCGACAAGGATGCTGTGGTTGCCACCATGCTTGTGTGCGAGGCGGCTGCCTTTGCCAAGGAAAACGGCATGAACCTTGCCGACTATATGGACGCGCTCTATCGTGAGTTTGGCTGCTATGCTGCGTTTGTCCAGAGTGTGGAGCTGCAGGGCATCACCGCCAATGAGGTCTCCAAGGCGTTTATGGCCTCCATCCGCGAGCAGACCCCCAAGAAGATCGCCGACGTGGATGTGACCGCTACGGTGGATTATCTCGCGGGTGTGCGCAAGTGCTTCCTTTGCGGCAAAGAGTCTGAAACCGGCCTGCCCAAGTCCAACGTCTTTACCATGGAGCTTGGCGAAAAGGGCAAGATCATTGTTCGTCCGTCCGGCACCGAGCCCAAGATCAAGCTCTATTACACCGCCATTGGCGAGAGCTGGGACGAGGCCAATGGTCTGCTCGCCGCACTGAAAGATGCAATGGCAGGCTTCCTGCCCAACTGATCTGCCATGAACGGCAGACTGGGAACGTTCGTCGCCGTCTTTTGCGGGATCGTGCTGGCCCTGGGCGTGATCGTCAGCTTTGCAGTTGAGGACAATACGATCCGGGCCCTGGTTGCGCTGCTGGCAGCGCTGTATGTGATTTATCTGATCAGGCTCAGCAAAAAGCGCCAGACAGACCGGGATCAACACAGCGGGGAGCACTCGCCGCTTCGCAAAAGATAGGGATTGACAAACCGCGCGGCTTTGTGTAAAATAAGCCACGATATAACAATGCGTTGACGAAGACAAGTATTCCGGCGTGTGTTCACACAGAGAGCAGGCGGTTGGTGCAAGCCTGTTGAACCCACCGGCAAGAAGTCCCTTCCGAGCAGAGCGGGTGAACTGCAAGTAGTCCGCTCCGGGTGCTCCCGATACAGAGCGCAGAGTGTCCGGCCCAGCCGGAAATTCAGGTGGTACCGCGGTCAACACCGCCCTGAGCATGTCTCAGGGCGGTGTTTTTTGCAGCCGCCATCCAATTGAAATAACCAGAATAGGAGAAACAACTATGGCCAGAGAACTCCCAAAGGTCTATGACCCCAAACAGGTGGAAGACCGGATTTATCGCTTCTGGACCGACAACGGCTATTTCCATACCCGCCGTGACCCGGAAAAGAAACCCTTTACCATCGTCATGCCCCCTCCCAACGTCACCGGCCAGCTCCATATGGGCCACGCCATGGACGCTGCCTTGCAGGATATTCTGATCCGCTTTAAAAGAATGCAGGGCTATGCCGCCTTGTGGCTGCCCGGCGTAGACCATGCGGGCATTGCCACGCAGATCAAGGTGGAGGAAGAGCTTCGCAAAGAAGGTCTGACCCGCTATGACCTGGGCCGCGAAAAGTTCCTGGAGCGTGTCTGGGCCTGGAAGCGCCAGTATGGCAACCGGATTGTTGAGCAGCAAAAGCGTCTGGGCTCGAGCTGCGACTGGGACCGCGCTCGCTTCACCATGGATGAGGGCTGCTCCAACGCCGTGCGCGAGGTCTTTGTCTCGCTGTATGAAAAGGGCCTCATCTACAAGGGCAGCCGCATCATCAACTGGTGCCCCCACTGTGTCACCGCGCTGTCTGACGCCGAGGTGGAATACGTGGACAAGCCCGGCCACCTCTGGCATATGCGCTACCCGCTTTCCGATGGCAGCGGTTATCTCGTGGTCGCCACCACCCGTCCCGAGACCATGATGGGTGATACCGGCGTTGCCGTGAACCCCAACGACGAGCGCTACAAGCATCTTGTCGGCAAGACCTGCATCCTGCCGCTGATGAATCGGGAGATCCCCATCGTGGCGGATGAATACGTTGAGATGGACTTCGGCACCGGCTGCGTGAAGATGACGCCTGCACACGATCCCAACGACTTTGAAGTCGGTCTGCGCCACAACCTTGATACCATCAAGGTAATTGCCGACGACGGCACCATCAACGAAAACGGCGGCCGCTACTGCGGCATGGACCGCTATGCGTGCCGCAAGGCCGTTATTCGCGATCTGGAGGAGCTCGGCCTTCTGGAGAAGACCGAAGACTATACCCACAGTGTCGGCACCTGCTATCGCTGCCATAACGACGTCGAGCCCATCATCTCCGCCCAGTGGTTTGTGAAGATGGAGCCGCTTGCCAAAGAGGCGCTGCGCGTCGTCCGGGAAGGGGAGACCCGCTTTGTCCCCGAGCGCTTTACCAAGACCTATACCAACTGGATGGAAAACGTCCGTGACTGGTGCATCTCCCGTCAGCTCTGGTGGGGCCATCAGATCCCTGCCTGGTACTGTGAGGACTGCGGCCATATGACCGTCAGCCGGACGGACGCCGTGCGCTGTGAAGCCTGCGGCAGCACCCACATCCAGCGGGATCCCGACGTGCTGGATACCTGGTTCTCCTCTGCGCTGTGGCCCTTTGAGACCCTTGGCTGGCCGGAAAAGACCGAGGATCTGGACTACTTCTATCCCACCAGCGTGCTGGTCACCGGCTACGACATCATTTTCTTCTGGGTGGCGCGCATGATCTTCTCCGGCTGCGAGCACACCGGCAAGCCGCCCTTCCACACCGTTTTGATCCATGGCCTTGTCCGTGACGATAAGGGCCGCAAGATGTCCAAAAGTCTGGGCAACGGCATTGACCCGCTTGAAATGATCGACCGCTACGGCTCCGATGCGCTGCGCATGAACATGGTCACCGGCAACTCTCCCGGCAACGATATGCGCTTCTATGTGGAGCACTGCGAGGCCATGCGAAACTTCGCCAACAAGCTCTGGAACGCCAGCCGCTATGTGATGATGAACCTCAGTCTCGAACGCAACGAGCTGCCTGACGAAGTGTGTCTTGAGATTGCGGACAAGTGGATCCTCTCCAAGCTCAATCGCCTCATCCGCGAGGCCACCGAGAACATGGAGAAGTACGAGCTTGGGATCGCCATTCAGAAGATCTATGACTTTATCTGGGACGATTACTGCGACTGGTATATCGAGCTGACCAAGGCGCGCCTGTACGGCGACCAGGCTCAGAGCAAGCAGACCGCGCAGCAGGTCCTTCTGTATGTGCTCGACCAGATCCTGCGGCTGATGCACCCCTTTATGCCCTTCGTAACCGAAGAGATCTGGCAGGCAATCCCCCACGAGGGAGAAGCGCTCATCATCGCCTCCTGGCCCGAATATGATGAGAAGCGGGACTATCCCACCGAGGAGCAGCACATGGAGGCCATCATGCTGGCCATTCGCACCATCCGCAACCGTAGAAGCGAAATGAACGTGCCGCAGTCAAAGAAGTGCGACCTGTACGTTGTCACCGACAAGACCGATATCTTCCGCGAGGGCGCGCCCTTCATCACCCGTCTTGCCAGCGCAGAGCGCGTGATCGTCTCTGAGCAGGAGCCGGAGGGCCATGAGGATATGGCCCAGTGCGTCACGCCCGACGCAAAGCTCTATCTGCCCCTGGCGCAGCTTGTCGATCTCGATAAAGAGCTTGCCCGCATTGCCAAAGAAATGCAGAATGCCCGCCAGGAGATCCAGCGCGCGCAGGGTATGCTGAAAAACGAAAAGTTTATCTCCAAGGCGCCTGAGGCCGTTGTCAACGCCCAAAAAGAAAAGTTGGAGCAAAATCAGAAGCTTCTGATCCAGCTTGAGGAAAGCGAGCAGCGCCTGAAAAAGCTGATGTAATCCTGTTTAAGGGCGGGCCGGCGTCGCCCGGTCCGCCCAAAAATAATACTTGTACTTTTCATACAAATCGGTTATAATAAGCTGAATTGTGCAAACCATTTGTTTGAAGGAGGTTTTCCTATGGTCAAGGTCAATACAGAACAAGGCCAGATCAACGTCAACAGCAGCGTCTATACCTATATCGCCGGTATGGCCGCCTCCAACTGCTTCGGTGTCAAGGGCATGGCAGTGCGCTCCATGACCGACGGCCTGGTCCATCTGCTTCGCAAGGAGGCCATGAGCAAGGGCGTTCTGGTCACCTTCCATGATGACAATACCATTTCCATCGAACTGCATATTATCGTTGACCACGGTGTCAATATTTCCGCTGTGGGAGAGTCGATCATCAACGAAGTTCGCTATGTGGTCCAAAAGACAACTGACACGCAGGTCCGCACCGTGAAGGTATATGTGGACTCGATGATGATCGGCTAAGCCGCGGAGGGTAGAAGATTTGAGACAGACAATCGACGGAGCAGCTTTTCGGCGCATGGTAATCAGCGCTGCCGCTGCCATTGAGATCAACAAACAAAAGATCAACGAACTGAACGTTTTCCCCGTGCCGGACGGTGATACCGGCACCAACATGAGCATGACGCTGAATAACGCCGTGTCCGATCTGAAAAAGGCAGAGGATCCCACGCTGACCAAGGCCGCAGATCTGACCGCGTCTGCGCTTCTTCGCGGCGCCAGAGGCAATTCCGGCGTCATCCTGTCGCTGCTTTTCCGCGGCATGGCCAAGAACCTCAAGGGCCAGACCGAAATGACCGGCACCCGCTTTGCCCAGGCCATGCAGCAGGGCGTTGACAGCGCCTACAAGGCCGTTATGAAGCCCGCCGAAGGCACCATCCTGACCGTCTCCCGCATGGCCGCCGCCGGCGCAGAGAAGGCTGCGCAGGAAAACGACTATGCCGAGTTTGTGCTGGAAGCCGCCATCAGCGAGGGCAAGATCGCCCTGGAAAATACCGTCAACCAAAACCCTGTGCTGCAGAAGGCGGGCGTGGTGGACGCAGGCGGCGTGGGCTGGATCACCATTCTCAGCGCCATGCTCTCCTCGCTGCGCGGCGAGGACGTGATCGCGCCCGAAGAGGGCGCACCCGCAGCCGTGAAGGACCAGGCGGATTTTACCGAGTTTGCCACCGAGGACATCACCTTCGGCTATTGCACCGAGTTCATTGTCTCGCGTGACAACGACCAGGATCCGGAAGCGCTGCGTGAATTCCTCAACGGAATGGGCGACTCTCTGGTTCTGGTGGACGATGATGAGATCATCAAGGTCCATGTACATACCAACAACCCCGGCGTGGTCATCGAAAAGGCTTTGACCTACGGCGGTCTTATCACCGTCAAGATCGAAAACATGCGCCTGCAGCACACTGAGAAGGTCCTCTCCGCCGCGGAGAAGGAAAACCAGGTCGCCAAGCCGGAAAAGCGCTATGGCATGGTGACGGTCTGCGCCGGCAAGGGCATTTCCGACGTGTTCCATGATCTTGGCGCAGACCAGATCATTCACGGCGGCCAGACCATGAACCCGTCCACGCAGGACATTCTGCTTGCCGTCAACAAGACGCCTGCGGAGATCGTCTTTGTGTTCCCCAACAATAAAAACATCATCATGGCTGCCGAGCAGGCTGCGCCGCTGACAGAGAAGGAAGTCGTGGTCATCCCCGCCAAGACCATTCCGCAGGGCATCAGCGCCATGCTGGCCTTTGACCCCGAGGGCGCATTGGAAGATAACGTCTCGGCAATGGAAGAGGCCATGAAGGCAGTGAGCACCATGCAGATCACCTATGCCGCCCGCAACTCCGACTTTGACGGCTACGCGATCCACGAGGGTGACTATCTGGCGCTCTACGGCAGCGCGCTGTTTGGCACAAGCCGCGATATCAACCATCTGCTCAAGGGCCTGGCCGAGAAGATCGCCAGCGAGGAAAAAGAGCTTATCACCATCTTCTACGGTGAGGATATCGACGAGAAGGCCGCGCAAAAGGCGCAGACCATCTTCGAAAAGGCAAACCCCGATGCGGAGATCAGTCTGATCAAGGGCGATCAGCCTGTGTACTACTATCTGATCTCTGCGGAATAACGACAAGCTATAAAAAGCCGCCCCAATGGAACCAGCTTCCATTGGGGCGGCTTTTTGCAGTTACATGGCCTCGGTGATGCTCTGATAGATCTCGCCGGAGAGGGCTAGGCCCTTTTCCAGCAGTTCCTGTCCCTCCTGCCGGAAGGCTGCGGCCTGCTCCGGGTCTTTCAGGCTGCCCAGATTGGTCAGCACGTTAAGCCACGCGCCTTGTATGGCCGCATCCAGGCTCAAGGCGGATACGCCAAGGTCGCTCATTGCGTTTTGGTTCGTTTTTCCCACCAGCGAAGCGGTCAGCTCCAGCGCCTTCACGCAAAGCTCCATCAAATGCAGGGGAGACCTGGTACATTCCACCATCGCCTCCTGCATGGCAGCAAGGCGGGCGGCCTTTTCTTCCTCCGTGCCCTTGGGCAGAGCAAGCGCCGCGCCAAAGCCGTTGTAAGCAGCCGTGTCGCGCTGCATAGCGGAAAGAAATGCATCCTTGAGCGTCTGCGCCTCGGCCATGGCAGCTTGTGCAAGCTCCTGGCTTTCGGCGTATTTTTTGCGGCCAAGCGTCAGTGCGCAAACCATCGAGGAAAGACTGGCGCCGATGGCCCCGCACACGCCTGCAGCCGAGCCGCCGCCAGGCGCAGGCGCGTCGGAGGCGAGCAGGTCGGCAAATTGACGCAGGGTGAGTTCAGACAGTTCCATACTTTGCTCCCTCCTTACTCCATGTCGAGCAGACTGTATTCCATGACCTGCTCGCGGCAGTTGAAGTTCTCCAGCTTCAGATAGTACTCCGCGCAGTCCACCAAAGCCTTTGCCGGCGTCATGCCGACAAGCTCTGAGCCGATGATGCGCACACCGTACCGGTCGGCCAGAGCGCGGATCATCTCATAGGCATAGTACAAAGGCGTGCCCTCGTAGTTGACCATATTCATGGAGACCTGCGCGATATTTCGATCCTCCAGCATAATGCCGATGGCCTTGCAGTACTGGAACCCGCCCGAGCTGCCACGGATGGCCTTGGCGATGCGTTTTGCAATCTCAAGATCGGAGGTGTCCAGATTGACGTTGAAGGCAATCAAGGGCATTCTCGCGCCGATGGCGGTGATGCCGGCGGTTGGATGGATCCGGCGCTCGCCGTAATCCGGTGCCCACTCCGGCAAAAGGAGCTTTTCCGGCATCCCCTCAAACTGCCCTTTGCGGCATTTGGCGAGGTTTCTGCGCTCCGGCCTGGTTGCGGAGTCTTCATACAGGAAGGAAGGAACGCCGAGCTCCTCCCAGATCCGCTGCGCCACGCGCTTGGACAGTTCAATGCACTCTGCAAGCGTCACGTCCATCGTGGGCACGAAGGGGATCACGTCTGTCGCCCCCATGCGAGGATGCTGACCCTGGTGCTTTGTCATATCGATCAGCTCGGTTGCGGTTTTGGTGAGCTGGAAGGCCGCCTCTTCGATCCCGGCGGGAGAGCCGACCATGGTAAACACGCAGCGATTGTGGCTGCCGTCTGTTTGAACATTCAGCAGCGTGCAGCCGGGGATGCTGTTTGCAACGCTGACGAGCTTGTCGAACACGACGGGATCCGTTTCCTTGCTGACGCTGAAATTGGGGATACATTCAATGATTTTTGCCATCTGCTTCTCCTTTGACGATTTGTCCGTTCTTAATGACCGTTCCGGCCAGGTCGCTGCCCAGGCGGTAGCAAAGATAGTTCAGATCCGGGGCATCCCAGATCACAAGATCAGCCTGCTTGCCAAGCTCCACCGAGCCTACGCGGTCTGCGCGCGCGATGGCGGCAGCGCCGTTGAGCGTCACGCCGGTAAGGACCTCCTCCGGCGTCATGCGATATTTGAGACATGCGATATTCATCACAAGCTGTAAATTGAGACAAGGGCAGGAGCCGGGGTTGAAATCCGAAGCAAGCGCCACCGGAACGCCGGATTGTATCATCCGCCTTGCAGGCGCATACGTAGTGTTGAGATAAAAGCTGGTTGCCGGCAGAAGGCAGGCTACCGTGCCGCCCTTGGCCAGGCTTTCGATGCCCGCCTCGGGGCAGACGATCAAATGCTCGCAGGAGATCGCACCGATTTGCCCGGCAAGCTGCGATCCGCCGATGGGGTCGATCTCATCGGCATGGATCTTGGCGCGCAGGCCGTGCTCCTTAGCGGCTTGCAGGATTTGTTCCGCTTCGCCCGCGGTAAAAACACCGGTTTCGCAGAATACGTCGCAAAACTCCGCCAGCTTTTCGTCTGCAACCGCAGGGATCACCTGCTCGCACAGAAAACGCAGATAGTCCGCGCGCTTTTCCCGATACTCCGGAGGCAGCGCATGGGCGCCCATAAAGGTTGCGGCAAGATCCATCGGATGTGTTTGGTTCAGCCGCCTGATCACGCGTAGCTGCTTCAGCTCTGTGTCAAGATCCAGGCCGTACCCGCTTTTTGCCTCGCAGGTAGTCGTGCCAAAGCGAAGCATCTCATCCAGAGCGCAAGCGGCCTTTTCTGCCAGTGCATCCTCGGATGCAGACCGGGTAGCCTTGACCGTGGAAAGGATGCCGCCCCCCTGGGCGAGAATATCCAGATACGGCACGTCGTGCAGCTTCATGGCAAGCTCATTTTGCCGCCAGCCGCCGAAAACCAAGTGCGTGTGCGCATCTACAAGGCCCGGCGTGATCAGCTTTCCCGCGCAGTCGAGCGTGCAATCTGCATGCTTGAGCACCGAAGGTACAGATCCGGTGCCGACTGCTGTGATCCGGCCGTCCTTTGCATAGACCCACGCATCCGAAAGCGTCAAAATCTCCCCCTGTGCGCGTCCGGCTTTTGCGGTCCTGCCTGTCGGCGTAGCCAGCATCCCGATGTGGGAGAGCAGCAGCGTATTCATTGGATGGCCTCCATCGCCTTGCGGATCAGCGCTTCATCCGCAACAAAGGGCAGCGTGATGTGGTCGGTTCCCGCGCGGAGCTGATTGTACTCTGCGGCGGTGGACAGCGCATTTTCATTGGTGGCCCAAGCGCGGCGGGCGACGCCCACCATCACGTCCCAGGGCATGGACATCCGCAAAATGGTATCCACCCGTTCAGAGCCGTCAAGGACCAGGCCAAAGCCGCCGTTGACAGCCTTGCCGATTCCCGTGCCGCCGCCGTTATGCAGGGCGATCAGACTCATGCCGCGCGCCGCGTTGCCGGCGTAGCACTGCACGGCCATATCCGCCATGATGTTGGAGCCGTCCTTGATGTTGGAGGTCTCACGGAAGGGAGAGTCCGTCCCACCGGTGTCGTGATGATCGCGCCCCAGCATCACGGGCCCGATCTCTTTGTTGCGGACCATCTCATTGAACTTCAGCGCAATGCTCATGCGCCCGATGGCGTCCTGGTAGAGGATGCGGCACTGCGTGCCGACGACCAGCTTGTTTTTCTTGGCGTCACGGACCCAGACGTAGTTGTCATAGTCCTGATAGCGCCGGTTGTGCGCCAGAATATACTCCGCTGCGGCGCGGTCGGTTTTGTCCAGATCCTCCGGGTTGCGGCTGAGGCAGCACCAGCGGAATGGGCCGTAGCCAAAGTCAAACAGGCAGGGCCCGAGAATATCCTCCACGTACGAGGGGAAGACGAAGCCGTCCAGGTCGTTTTCCCCGTTGCGGCAAACCTGCGTCACGCCCGCGTCAAACACCGCCTTGAGGAAGCTGTTGCCATAGTCGAAGAAGTACGTGCCCTTGTCGTGGAATTTGCAGATCATCTCATAGTGACGCCGCAGGCTCTTGTCCACAAGGATACGGAAGCCTTCGGGATCCCGGGCCAGCATGTCGGTGCGTTGGGTAAAGCTCAAGCCCTGGGGACAGTAGCCGCCGTCGTAGGGAACGTGGCAGCTTGTCTGGTCGCTCATCAAATCCACGTGGACGTCCTTCTCATAGAGGTATTCCAGCAGATCCACAATGTTGCCGTGATAGGCGATGGCGCAGGGCGTCTGATCGGCCAGATGCTTTTTGGCGATTGCAAGCGCTTCGTCCAGGCTGTCGGTGCGTTCGCTGACCCAGCCCTGGGTATAGCGCGTGTCGATGCGGCTGTCGTCCACCTCCGCGATGATGGCGACCGCCCCGGCGATCTCGGCAGCCTTGCCCTGTGCGCCGCTCATACCGCCAAGACCTGCGCTGACAAAGAGGCGGCCGGCCAGATCGCCGTCAGAGGGGATACCGAGCTTCAAACGGCCCGCATTGAGCAGGGTGTTGAACGTACCGTGCACGATGCCCTGCGGCCCGATATACATCCAGCCGCCGGCGGTCATCTGACCGTAGTTTGCAACGCCCATCGCAGCGGCCCGGTTGAAGTTTTTCAGATCGTCAAACGCGCCGACCATCAGGCCGTTTGTGATGATGCACCGCGGCGCAAGCTTGTGGGAGCGGAACAGGCCCAACGGATGCCCGGACATGACCACAAGGGTCTGCTCGTCGGTCATAACCTCGAGGTATTTCTTGATCAGCCGGTATTGCATCCAGTTTTGGCAGACCTGGCCGGTCTCGCCGTAGGTTACAAGCTCATAGGGATAGAGCGCAACGTCAAAGTCCAGATTGTTGTCGATCATGACCTGGAAGGCTTTGGCTTCGATGCAGTTGCCCTTGTATTCGTCGATGGGCTTGCCGTACAGCTTGCCCTCCGGACGGAAGCGGTAGCCATAGATCCGGCCCCGCTGCTCCAGCTCCAGGGCAAATTCCTTTGCCATCTGAGCGTGGTGCTGCTTGGGGATATAGCGCAGGGCATTGGCGATGGCCCGCTCTTTGTCCTGCTGGGTGAGATGCGCTTCGCGCCTTGGTGCTCTGCGGTATTGCGGATCAAAGGCAGGATAGCGGGGAAGCTCGTCGTCCAAACGAATGGTGACGGCGGCAGTGGGATCAAATTCCATGATGAGCCCTCCTTTGGCTATGGATATTACGTAAAATCGGGGATCAAAGCTTCGATTGCGGACAACAGCGTATCTGAGCGGACCAGGGCCTCGACCTGCTCGAGATCGGGCTTCAGCTCCCGGTCCTCGGGGCAGAAGTCTACCACGGCGCGCACCTGATCGTATACAGCCTGGCAGGCAGGGGAGAGACCCTCGCCCCAGGGACCGACCATACGGCGGATGTCCACAGCCTGGCAGGCGGTGAAGAGCTCATAGGCCAGAACAGAGCGCGTGTTCTCCAAGATCCAGACCGCCTTCCTTGCGGCGGTGGTACCCATGGAGACGAAGTCTTCCTGGTTGGCAGACGAGGGAATGGAGTCCGCCGAGGCCGGATGGACCAGCACCTTGTTTTCTGAAACCATAGAGGCCGCAGAATACTGCACGATCATAAAGCCGCTGTTTACGCCGCCCTTGGTGGTCAAAAAGCGGGTCAGACCGTTGGACAACGACTGGTTTACCATGCGCTCAAGTCGGCGCTCTGAGATCGAGGCCAGCTCCGAGCAGGCAAGGCCCAAAAAGTCAAAGGCAAGCGCCATCGGCTCGCCGTGGAAGTTTCCGCCCGAGATCACCTGCTCGTCTTCAAGGAACAAAAGCGGATTGTCGGTGACGGCGTTGAGCTCGATGTCAACCTTTTCCTTTACATAGGCAAGCGCGTCGCGCACAGCTCCATGGACCTGCGGGATGCAGCGCAGGGCGTAGGCATCCTGGACGCGGGCTTTTTGCGCATGATCCAGAATTTCGCTGCCCTCGGTCAGAAGGCGGATATTTTTTGCGACCTGGATCTGTCCACGCTGGCCGCGCGCGGTGTGCATCCGCTCCTGGAAGGCGTCAAGCTGTCCGCCCAGAGCGGTGAAGGTCAGCGCGCTGATGATATCGGCCAGCTTTGCAGCTTGCAGCGCGTCGTACAACGCCAATGCGCCCACGCTGGTCATGGCGCAGGTCCCGTTGGTGATGCCAAGACCCTCTTTGGATACCAGCGTGTCCAAAACCGGGATACCGGCCAGGTCCATTGCCTCGCGCCCTGAAAGGAGCGAGCCCCGGTAGTACGCCTTTCCGCGGCCAAGCAGCACAAGGCCCATGTGGCTCAAGGGCGCAAGATCGCCAGAGGCGCCAAGGGAACCCTTTTGCGGAACCCAAGGCGTGACGCCAAGGTTCAGCATTTGGATCAGTATTTCCACCAGGATCGGGCGCACGCCGCTGATGCCGCCGCAAAGCGCGTTTGCCCGCAGCAGCATCATGCCGCGGGTCTGCTCGATGCTGTATGGGTCGCCCGTACCTACGGCATGGCTGAGAATGAGATTGGTCGAAAGCTCGCTGCTCATCTCTTCCGGGACGGCAACGTTTGCAAAATCGCCGAAGCCTGTGGTGATCCCATAGGCAACGCGTTTTTCCTGGGATATTTTGTCTGCCAGCGCACGGGAGGCCGCAAGCGCCTCTTTTGCCTCCCGGCTCAGAGATACCTGCGCGCCATAGCGGGCAACGGCAACGAATTGTTCCAAAGTCAGATGCTTGCCATCCAATACAACTGCTTGGATGGCATGGGGATGGTCCATGATCGTTCGCTCCTTTGTGTTGTTATTGCATGAATATCATACCATATTAAGATACGTAAAGCAAGCAACTTGCAAAAAAATCATGGGAGCGTGAAGCTCCCATGAAGGTTGATCAGCTTTGCTCCAGCTCAAGGATCTTTTTGAACTGGGTGTCGTATAGCTGCTTATAGATGCCGTTTTGCTTCAACAGCGCCTCGTGTGTGCCGGACTCGGCGATGGTGCCGCCGCTGACCACCAGGATCCGGTCCGCCTTGAGGATGGTAGACAGGCGGTGGGCAATGACGATCGAGGTTCTGCCCTTCATCAGATGCTCCAAGGCCTCCTGGATGGCGTTTTCCGAGATGGAGTCCAGCGCGGAGGTGGCCTCATCGAGGATCAGGATTTTCGGGTTTTTCAAAATGACCCGCGCGATAGACAGCCGCTGCTTTTCGCCGCCCGAGAGCTTCAAACCGCGGTTGCCCACCATCGTGTCGTACCCGTCTGGCTGCGAGACGATATAATCGTGGATGGAGGCAATCTTGCAGGCCTTTTCCAGCTCTTCCTGGGTGGCGGTTTCTCTGGCGTAGAGCAGATTGTCACGGATGGTGCCGTTGAACAGGTAGGTCTCCTGCGTCACCACGCCGATGTTCTCGCGCAAGAATTGCAGATCGAAGTCTCTGACGTCCGTGCCGCCGATGGAAACAGCGCCGCCGGTCACGTCGTACAGGCGGGGAATGAGGTTGACAACCGTGGATTTGCCGGAGCCGGAGGGACCCACGATCGCGTACATCTTGCCGCCGGGGACGGTAAAGTGAATGTCGGTCAAAAGCGGCTTTTCGGGGTCATAGGAGAAGCTCACATGGTCATAGCGGATCGAGGCGTTGACCAGGCTGCGCTTGACGGCGCCGGGCTTGGACACAATGGTGGTTTCCATGTCAAAATAATCAAAGATCCGGGTAAAGAGCGCAAGCGAGCGGGTGAAATCCACCTGGATGTTGAGCAGGCTCTGCACCGGGCGATAGAGCCGGTTGATCAAAGCCACCGTTGCGGTGATCGTACCGACGGTGAGCGTGGGATCTGCCTTGGCGATGATCAGATACCCGCCGGCAAAATAGATCAGAAGCGGCCCGACCTGCGTGAACATCCCCATCAGAACGCCAAACCACTTGCCGCTGCGCTGCTCCTTCAGATTGAGCTGCGTGACCTCTTCATTGACCTTTTGAAAGCGCGCATATTCCTTTTTCTCCCGGGCAAACAGCTTGACCAGAAGCGAGCCGCTCACAGAAAGGGTCTCGTTCACAAGCTGGTTCATCTCGTCATTTTTCGCCTGGCTTTCTGTGAGCAGCTTCCACCGGGTCTTGCCCACGCTTTTTGTCGGCAAAATCAGCAGGGGAATGACCACCATGCCGACCAACGCAAGCTGCCAGCTCATGGTAAAGAGCGCGATGAGCGTGGTGATCACCGTGGCAACGTTGCTGACGATGCTCGACAGCGTACCCGAGATGACCTGGCTGACGCCGGAGATATCGGTGTTCATCCGGGTGATGATATCGCCCTGCTTTTCCGCGGTGAAGAATGCGTGCGGCATATGCTGCAGATGGTCATACATCTGGTTTTTCATGTCAAAGATGATGCGCTGCGAGATCCAGGCGTTGATATAGCTTTCCATCACGCCAATGATCTGGCTTGCCGCCATGGTGCCAAAGGCGATCAGCAGCAGTTGGATCAGCAGCTTCATGTTTTTGCCCACGAGCGCTTCGTCCACGATCCGGCCTGTGATGATCGAGGGCAGCAGCCCAACCGTTGCCGAAAGCAGAATGGCCGCAAACACAAAAAGGAACTGCAGCCAATAGGGCTTGAGGTAGCCAAGGATCCGCAGCAGTAATTTACCGGTCACCTTTGGCATATTCTGCTTTTCTTCATCCGTCAAAAATCCTCTGGGGCCCAAGCTGCCCCGACCAGGTCCGGCCATAGATGTCCCTCCGTTTCTTAAGATAAGTTAAATATATCATATTCCGGCGAGGTTTGTCTATAAAAACATCCCTTGCGTCGGTGTCAAGTTGTTGTAGGAAAAAAAGATGTACCTCAAAATGGTCTAAGAGCGTTGAACAATGGCGTGACCTTGTTTTGCCGGGCGGGGAACGCG
>ONCN01000097.1 GCA_900316335.1 uncultured Eubacteriales bacterium
GGGCTGACGCCATGAGCCCCGCAGCAGCCCTCTTCGGCGCCGGCATGGGCACCATCGTCTATCTGCTTTTCACCCGCTCGAAGAGCCCCGTCTTCCTCGGCTCCTCCTTCGCCTTCATCGGCTCCATGTGCTCCGCCTTTGCCGGCGCCGCCACCGTCAGCCTGGGCTATCTGGGCTTGATCATTGGCGCGGTTCTGGCAGGTCTGGTTTATGTGATCCTCGCCCTGGTGGTCAAGGCCTCCGGTGTGGAGTGGATCCAGAAGCTGATGCCCGCTGTGGTCATCGGCCCCACTGTGGCTATTATCGGCTTGTCTCTGGCCGGCAACGCCGTGGGCGATCTCACCAACGGTATGGGCGGCTCGGTCTATGTGGCGCTGATCTGCGGTCTTGTCACACTGTTCACCACGATGCTGGTCTCAACCTACGCAAAAGGCACGCCCAAGCTGATCCCCTTTATCCTGGGCATTCTGGCCGGCTATGCCTGCGCCTCCATCTTCTATCTGATCGGTGCCGCCACCGGCAACGACGCGCTCAAGGTCATCAGCTATCAGCCCTTCGTGGACTGTTTTGCGACCGTGCGCTTCACCTCCTTCCTGAACGTGCCTGAGTTCACCTTTGTCAAGGGCTTTGGCAGCTTTGGCAGCCTGAGCGCGTCCTACTTCATCACTCTGCTGACCGCCTATGTGCCGGTTGCCTTTGTGGTCTTCGCCGAGCACCTGGCTGACCACAAGAACCTGTCCACCATCGTGGGCCAGGATCTGCTCTCCGATCCCGGTCTGGACAAGACTCTGCTGGGCTTCGGCGGCTGCCCCAACACCACCTACGGCGAGAGCATCGGCTGTGTGGCCATCACCCGGAACGCCTCCATCCGCACCATCTGGGCTGCGGCCTTCCTCTGCATGGGCGTGTCCTTCCTCGCCCCCTTTGTAGCCTTCCTCAGCTCCATTCCTCCCTGCGTCATGGGCGGCGTGTGCATCGCGCTGTACGGCTTCATCGCCGTCTCCGGTCTGAAAATGCTGCAGCCCGTGGATCTGAATGACAACGCCAACCTCTTCACCGCCTCTGTGATCCTGATCACCGGCGTGGGCGGCCTGGTTGTCAGCTTCGGCGCGGTGGAGATCCGCACCGTGGCCTGCGCGCTGATCCTCGGCATCATCACCAACACCATCCTGCGCAAGAAGAAGTAATCCGCATGTACAAAGGCCCCTGCCAATACCGGCAGGGGCCTTTTGCTGTTTGTTCACTTGTCGGCTTTGAGCCACTGCTCCCAGATCTCGGGGGCGTAGCCCACGGTGGCCTGCTTTCCGTTTCGCACCACGGGCAGGCGGATCAGCTCCTGGTGCGCAAAGACCTTGTCCTCCTTGTCCCGGTCGCTAGCGAGGTATTTCAAAAGATCCAGCTCCGGGCTTTTGGCGGTCCAGTCCACCAGATTTTCAATGCCGCCCACAGCGGCAAGAACGGAGTCAAACTCCCGGCCGGACAGGCCGTAGCGCTTCATATCGATAAACTGGGCACGCACACGCCGCTCTTTGAACCAGCGCTCTGCCTTTTTGGTGTCAAAGCTCTTGCCGGTGCCGAAAATCTGAATGTTCAATCGTAACGCACCTCCATCAGGCATAGTCCCTTTGCCGGCACGGTAAAGCCCGCGTCGGCCCGTCTGCCGGTTTGCAGGATCTGCAGCACGCTCTGTGCCTCACGCTCTCCCCTGCCGATCTCCAGCAGCGTGCCGGTGAGAATGCGCACCATCTGGCGCAGAAAACCATCGCCCGAATAGGTGAATACCACCTCGGGCCCGTCGCGGTGAATGTCGATGGCGGTGATGGTGCGGACGGTAGATTTTTTACCGACCTTGTCGGCGGAGAAGCCCAAAAAGTCGTGCCGGCCCAGAAGCAGCTTTGCCGCCTGCTCCATCCGCGTCAGATCCAGCGGATCCGGGAAGGAATAAACGTACCGCCTTTGGAAAATACAAGGCTCGTCACTGTTCCACACGCGGTAGCGGTAGGTTTTGCCGGTGGCGTTGAGCCTGGCATGGAAGCGCGGCGAAGCAGGCTTCACCCAGACCACGCCGATGTCCTCGGGCAGATAGGCGCGGCAGAGCGCCAGGATCTGGTCGGCCTCCAGGTTGGTCTCAGCCTGGAAGGAGGCGACCTGGCCCAGGGCGTGTACCCCGGCGTCGGTGCGCCCGCTGCCCTGGATCTGAACAGGCACGCCGAGGGACCGGGACAAAACCGCCTCCAGCTTGCCCTGGATGGTCTGGTCTGTCCCGGTCTGGCGCTGCCAGCCCCGGTAGCGGGTGCCGTCGTATTGGATCAAAAGTTTGAACGCTTGCATAACTCAGAGTTGGGGGTCAGTCGTCCAGCTCCTGCATGGCCTCGGCCTTGGTATCGGCGGAGAAAAGGAACTCGCCGGCGGAGGAATAGACCTCGTAATGCCCCCGGACGTTGATGATGCTGTAAGCCATAGGATCTGCTCCCTTCTTGTTTGGATGATCCTATGATACCCTGCTTACAGTCCCGATATTCGGACAGTTAGACGTGTTTTTCCAGGAATTCCAGCACGTCCTTGTGCAGCTCTTCGCGGTTGATCTCATTGTGCATCTCGTGGCGGCCGCCCTCATAGAGCTTTAAGGTCACGTCCTGCATGCCGGCTGCGCGGAAGGCCCGCACGGTCTGCTCCACACCCTTGCCGTTGGCGCCGACCGGGTCCATGGAGCCGCTGACAAACAGCACAGGCAGATTTTTGGGCATTTTGTCCAGATTGGCCTTTTTCTGGTTCATACCGATGCCGCCGAGCATCTCGTAGGCAAGGCCGATGGAGGTATCAAAGCCCAGAAGCGGATCTGCGATATACTTGTCCACCTCGGCCGGGTCGCGGCTGAGCCAGTCAAAGGGGGTGCGGACCTCGCCCAGATCCTTGGTGTAGCTGCCGAACATCAGCTTGCCGATGGTGGGGCTGACGCCGTTCATCCCGAGCTTGCGGGCCTCAAGCTTGCACACCGCGCGGCCCGCCGCCAGAACGACCGGGTTGGTCCAGCCGGTGCCGCTGATCACGGCAGCCTTCAGGCCGGCCTCGGGATAGGTGTACAGCAGCGTGCGGGTAATGAACGAGCCCATCGAGTGGCCATAGATGATATAGGGCAGATCGGGGTAATCCTCTTTGGTCATGCGAAGCAGACGATAGGTGTCGCTGACCACGGTTTTCCAGCCGCCCTCAAAGCAGCCCTGCGGGATCTGCTCGGAGATAGAGCCGCCGTGGCCCATATGGTCCTCGCCCACCACCACAAAGCCGTGATCGGTGAAGACCTTGGCCAGCTCGTCGTACCGCGCGGCGTATTCGGCCACGCCGTGGACGATCTGGATGACGCCCCGGGGCGTGCCCTCGGGGGTCCACTTGCAGCAATGGATCTCGGTCTGGTTGCGGACCGGGAAAGAAAATTCTTTCATACAGACTCCTTTCTGTCCCATTTAAGGGACATTTCCGATGGTATACTCTGGTCAGAAATCAAAACTGAACGGAGGAACCTACCATGACGACTCAACCTGTTAAAACCATGCGGACCGTCCGCAGCCACAAGCACCGCCAGGAGACCCTTGACACCGTGATGGAGGCCCTGATGACCCTCGGTCTGGGCTTTGGCCTCATCGCCAGCGCCGTGCTTACGATGTGTGTTCTGTGACGTTGCGGCGGTAGAGAATGCCCAGACCCTTGAGCAGCAAGCCCTTGTCCAGAATGATCTCGCGTCGGCACAGGGGCGTCACAAACTTGGCGATGCCGCCTGTGGCAACCACAGTGCAGGCATAGCCCAGCTCCTCTTCCATGCGCTGGATCATGCCGTCGAGCATACAGGCGGTGCCGTACATCGCGCCGCTTTGCATGCAGTCCACCGTATTGCGCCCGATGACCCGCCTGGGTGCCTCCAGGCTGATGCCCGGCAGCTGGGCGGTACCCTGGGTCAGGGCGTTGAGCGAGAGCTTCAGGCCCGGCAGGATGGAGCCGCCGATGAAGGTCCCGTTCTTGTCCACCACGGTGATCGTGGTGGCGGTGCCAAGATCAATGATGATCAGCGGCGTGCCGTAGTCCCGGATGGCCGCCACTGCCGCCACGATCAGATCGCTGCCGGCCTGGGCGGGGTTGTCGATGCGGATGTTCAGCCCGGTCTTCAGCCCGGGACCGACCGTGAGCGGCGGCTTGCCGGTGAGCTTGTGGACAGCGGTGCGGATGGAGTTCATCACCTGGGGCACCACCGAGGAAATGATGGTCCCCTCCACCGCGTGGTAGTCCACGCCGAAGAGGTCGAGCATATTCTTGAGCTCAGCACAATATTGATCGGAGGTCTTGATCCTGTCGGTGGCCATTCTGGCCTCGAACAGGATCGTTTCTTGTTCCATGCAGCCCAGCACGATGTTGCTGTTGCCGATGTCGATGGCAAGGATCATAATGGTTCTCCTTTTTCGGTTCTCAAATCTCGTGCAGGCGGATCTCCGGCCCGCCCGCTTCGATGCGGATGGAGGCGTAGGTGGGGCGGCCCCATCTGCCGCAGGAGCCGGGGTTGAGCAGCGTCAGCTCTCCGGTGTCGTCCAGATACGCCTCATGCGTGTGGCCGAAGAGCAGCACGTCGGCGTTTTGCTCCATCGCGGCGTAGGCCGCGCGCAGATAGCCTGACTTCACCCCGAAGCTGTGCCCGTGGCAGAGGAAAAACCGAACGCCGCCCAGATCCACCACGTGCGTGAGCGGGCTGTCGGACCAGCCGTCGCAGTTGCCCCGGACCCAGACCATAGGCAGCGTGGGATACTCGGCAGAGATCTGCTCGGCGTCCCGGTCGTGATCGCCCAGGTGGAAGACGTAGTCGGGATGCTCCAGCTCGATGGCCTGGCGCATGTAGGAAAGCTCCCGGTGGGAGTCAGAAAAAACAAGGATCTTCAAAGCACAGTTTCCTTTCCGCTTGCATAAGCTGATTATACCAGAAATCACGATGGGAGGCAAGAAGGTGGACCAGGAATTTTGGAAAAATTCAAATTTGGAGGCGGAGCTTGCCCGCGCGAAGGCCATGCTGGATACGCCGGAGGGTCAGGCTCTGCTTGCAGCCCTGGGCCGGGACGGCGGGAAGGCCCTGGCAGACGCCGGAAAGCGGCTGCGTGCGTCTGACCCGGCGGGGGCGATCAGCGCCCTGGAAAAGGTTCTGACGCCCCAGGAGCGGGCGACGCTGGACCGGGCAAGTGAGAACGCGCCATGGAAGATCTAGCCGAGCAGGTCCAGGCCGTGCTCTCAGACCCCGCCCAGATGGCGCGGGTCGTGGAGCTGGCCGGACGGCTGGGATTTGGCCCTGAGCCGGGCAGCCAGGACGCTGTGACCGCCTCAGAGCAGCCCCCTGCCGGGCAGGCCGGGCCATCGCCCGCTCCGCCGCCCGGTGGGCGGACAGGTGCTGTGCTGAGAAGCCTGGGGCCGCTGCTTTCCGCGCAGAAGCAGCCGAGACTGGAGCGTGCGATCCGAGCGGCTGCGCTGGCTAAGATCGTGCGGGGGTACCTCTCGGCGCTGGGGCAAGAGGGACCGCATGTATAGCCGGTACGTTCCCGGCCCGGACGGCGGCTTTTTGCGCACGCAGGTCCCGGACGCGCCCAGGCCTGTGCCGCCCCCGCCTCCAGACCTGGCGGCGCCGCCCCCTTTGGCGCCGCCTGCCCCGCCTGTGGGCCAGCCCGCAGGCAGAGCGCCACAGCCGCACCCTCCCCCGCCGCGCCGCAGACAGCCCGACCGCCGGATGGGACCGGGGCCGCCGTTTGGTCTGCTGGCCGGTCTGACCCGGGGGCGGGACGCGGAGGATTGGCTCATTCTCGCGGTGCTGGTGCTGGGCCTTTTGAGCGAGGGCGAGGATATGACAACAGCCCTGCTGGCCGCAGGGCTGTATTGGCTCGATATTCCGTTGCTGCCTCGTCTCGGCCCGCAGGGGCCGGAGCGAAAGCCATGATCAGGCGCCGAAGTCGGCGGGCCGCTCGCCGCTCAAACCAAAGTGCCAAAGAATGCCCTGGGCGATGCGGTCGCAGGCGTGGCCGTCGCCATAGGGATTTACGGCGTGGGCCATGGCGGCGTAGGCCGCGGGATCCTCCAAAAGGCTGTTTGCCAGGCGGAGGATCTCTTCTTTTTCCACACCGGCCAGCTTTACGGTACCGGCCCGGACGGCCTCAGGCCGCTCGGTCTCGCGGCGCAGGACCAAAACGGGCTTGCCAAGCGCGGGCGCTTCCTCCTGCAGGCCGCCGGAGTCGGTCATGACCAGATAGCAGCGGGCCATCAGATTGTGCATCTGCTCAACGTCGATGGGATCAATGAGGTGGACACGCTCCACGCCGCCCAGGATGCCGAACGCACATTCCCGCACGACGGGGCTGAGGTGGACGGGATAGACCACCTCAACGTCCGGATGGGTGAGGACCATCTGCCGGATGGCCTCCATGATCTGCTGCATGGGCTTGCCGTAGTTTTCACGGCGGTGACAGGTCACGGCAACGACACGCTTGCCGGTGAAGTCCAGCGCATTGAGCGCAGGATCGGTGAAGACAAAGTCGGGCCGCACGGTGGTGGCCATGGCGTCGATGACGGTGTTGCCGGTGATGAAGATATCGCCCCGGATGGCCTCGCGCTCGAGATTGTCGGCGTTGGCGCGGGTCGGCGCAAAGTGAAGCTCGGCAATATCGCCGACCAGGGTGCGGTTCATCTCCTCGGGGAAGGGCGAATAGCGGTCCCAGGTACGAAGACCGGCCTCGACGTGGCCCACGGGGATCTGGTGATAAAAGGCCGACAGCGCGCCTGCAAAGGTGGTAGAGGTGTCGCCGTGGACCAGAATAAGGTCCGGCTTGGCCGCCTGAATCACGCCGTCCATGCCAAGGATGGTGCTGCTTGTGATGGACGAGAGGGTCTGGCGGTCTTTCATGATGTTGAGATCATAGTCGCCCTTGAGCCGGAAGATCTCCAGCACCGAGTCCAGCATCTGGCGGTGCTGTCCGGTGAGGCAGCAGATGCTCTCAAATTCCGGGCGGGCCGCCAGGTTTTTGACCAGCGGGGCCATTTTAATGGCCTCGGGGCGGGTGCCGAAGACGGACATGACCTTAATCTTTTTCATGCGGCTCCTCCTTTGGGGCGGGATGATGCTTTTTGGGGGGATCGTTGATGATCAGCTCCAACCCGATCGCGCCGACCACCAGCACTGCGCCCAAAAGCAGCAGCGCCTTCATCTCGCCCGACACGGTGAGCAGCACCGCCGCCAGGCCAAGGATGGCTGTGAGCACATAGGCGATGGCAACGGACTGCTTCTGGCTGAAGCCCATGTCGATCAGACGGTGGTGGATATGGCCGCGGTCGGCAGCCATGGGGTTTTTGCCATGGGCCACGCGGCGGATCACAGCAAAGCAGATGTCGAAGATGGGCACGCCCAGCAGCAGGAAGGGCACGGCAAAGGACACCACGGCATAGAATTTGAACAGGCCCTGGATGCTGACGCAGGCGAGCACAAAGCCCAAAAACGTGGAGCCGGTGTCGCCCATGAAGATCTTGGCGGGGTTGAAGTTATAGGGCACAAAGCCGATGCACGCACCGGTGAGGGCAGCCATCAGAATGGCGATATTGGGCTCTGACACCAGCAGCGCGATCACAAGCAGATTTGCAGCCGAGATGCAGCTCACGCCGCAGGCCAGACCGTCGAGCCCGTCGATGAAGTTCACGGCGTTGGTGATGGCGACGATCCAGACGATGGTCAGCGGCACCGCCCACGCGCCCAGGTCAAAGAAGGACGCAGCAGAGGTCCCAAAGGGGTTTGTGATGTATTGGATGCGGCAGCCGCCGTAGAAGACCACCACACAGGCCGCCAGGATCTGGATGATCAGCTTGAACAGGGCGCGAAGGGCATAGATATCGTCAAACACGCCCAAGATCACGATGATCACCGAGCCCAGCAGGATGGACTGCAGCGGGCGGTTGATCTCTTTGCAAAACAGGAGCGTGGCGATGAAGAAGGCCAGGAAGATCGCAAGGCCGCCCATGCGGGGGATGGGGATGGTGTGCATCCGCCGATCGTCCTTGGGCACGTCCATGGCGCCGACCTTCTGCGCCAGGATCTTCACCAGGGGCGTGAGCAGGAAGGAGACCACGCCGGCCAGGAACAGGCAGAGCGCCACGCGCAGCACAAAATGAATGTCAAGGATCATACGTCACCTCAGAACTTGGCCACAAAGCCGACCTTTTTATAGACCTTGCGCAGGGTCTTGTTGGCGATATAAGAGGCCTTTTCTGCGCCCTGCTTGCACACAGACTCAAGATATGCCTTGTCCTTGAGCAGGCGGGTGGTCTCCTCTCGGATAGGCCTGCAGAGCTCTACCACAGACTCGCCCACGGCCTGCTTGAACGCGCCGTAGCCGAGGCCGTCGAACTCTTTTTCGATCTCGGGGAAGGTTTTGCCGGTGGCGGCGGAATAAATGGTCATCAGATTGGAGATGCCCTTTTTGTTTTCGGGGTCATAGCGCACGCTCGCGTCGCAGTCGGTGATGGCGCGCTTGAACAGGCGCATGATGGTCTCGGGGCTGTCCATCAAGGTCACGCGGCCGGGATCGTCGTTTTCCGACTTGGACATCTTGGCCTCTGGGTTGGCAAGGCTCATGATCCTTGCGCCGACCTTGGGGATATAGGGCTCGGGGATTTTGAACACGTCACCGTAGATATGGTTGAAGCGAACGGCGATATTCCGCGTGAGCTCCACGTGCTGCTTCTGATCCTCGCCTACGGGCACGTAATCCGGCTGGTAGAGCAGGATATCCGCCGCCATCAGGGACGGGTAGGTAAACAGGCCGCCGTTGATGTTGTCGGCGTTTTTGGCGCTCTTGTCCTTGAACTGGGTCATGCGGCTGAGCTCGCCGAACATGGCGTAGCAGTTGAGGACCCAGCCGAGCTCCGCATGCTGGTGGACGTGGCTTTGGATGAAGAGGGTGTTCTTTTCCGGGTCAAGGCCGCAGGCGATATACTGCGCAAGCTGCTCCATGGTGCGGCGGCGCAGGTCCGCGGGGTTTTGGCGCACGGTGATGGCGTGCAGATCGGCCATAAAGTAGTAGCAGTCAAACTCGTCGGAGCGCTCCTTCCAGTTGCGGATGGCCCCGAGATAGCTGCCCAGGGTCAGATCGCCGCTGGGCTTGATGCCGGAGAGCATGACTTTTTTCTGTACAGTTGGTTCCATATGAAATACCTCGTTTTCGGGATTGGTCTGTGCTTTCATAGTGTGTCA
>ONCN01000010.1:0-15493 GCA_900316335.1 uncultured Eubacteriales bacterium
GCCAAGTGATGTGCCCTTCGGGCGTGATGTGTGCCTTCGGCACGTGAGCGGAACACATCACATCACTTTGCGGCAAAGCCGCAATACATCACTGTTTGCGAAGCAAACTACATCACTTGCGCCGACGGCGCAAACACCACCTTTATGCATGGAATAGGGCACAGATCGATCAACATACCTCTTTCGCGAGCTTTTCGCAGGTACATTTTCAGGCGTTCTTTCTATGATTTGGTACACTTTTACACGCTTTTTTTGAACGATGTGTTCCGCTGCGCGGAACGTGATGTTTGCTTCGCAAGTGATGTGCACTTCGTGCGTGATGTGCGCCTTCGGCGCGTGAAAAGTTTGCAAAGCGAACTGCATCACTTGCGCCGACGGCGCAAACATCACTTTACAATTCTAATCTCAGTTCATTTACGTCCGTACTGCCGGCAAAAGCATCGTCGGTATGATAGGGGTAAGGCACAAGCCCATCGGTCCGCTCGGCACCTGGGGCGGGCATATCGGCTACTGCGTGCGTCCGCCAGAGCGAATGAAGGGGTATGCCACGCAGATGCTGCATGAGGTTTTGCCTTACTGCAAAAGTCTTGGCCTGAAGCGTGTGCTTTTGACCGCAGGCGATGAAAACGTCGGGAGTGTAAAAACAATTCTCGCCAACGGTGGTATCCTGGAATCCTATGTGACGTCTCCGAACCATCATGTGATGGTAGGACGTTACTGGATCACGCTGACCGACTGAGACGTCCCGATTGATCAAGCTCGTTGCCGATGGGATCTTCCGGGGCAAGCTGTGGGCATTCTAATTCTCACCCAAATTCCCTTTCGGCAGGGGTTTGCGCTGGGGTGCGAACGCGGCGTGGAGGTGCAAAAAAATACACTATTTTTTAGCCGCCCTCTTGCAGAGGCGGCGCGGGGGTGATATAATCAGAATGGGCGGAGGTTTACTTTCCGCCCTGGGCGCCGACTACGGGCGGCGTATGAAACAGTTTGCGATGGCGGAGGTGTTCCTCTCTTTCGTGCTGCCAGAGCGAAGGCTCGAGCATTCCGCTTCACAATAGTACGGCAGGCAACCAATATGAGCATGTAGCACACACTACAGGAGGTTACAAAGTATGGGAAGTTTAGACCGTTTTTTTAAGCTGAAAGAACGAGGAACCAACGTCAAAACTGAGATCATCGCCGGCGTGACCACCTTCGCCACCATGGCCTACATCCTCGCGGTCAACCCCGGCATCCTCTCCGCTTCCGGCATGGACTTTGGCAAGGTCTTTGCCGCCACCGCCATCGCGTCCGCCCTTGCCACGCTGATCATGGGTCTTGTGGCCAACCTGCCCTTCGCCCTGTCTGCGGGCATGGGCCTGAACGCCTTCTTCGCCTTTACCGTCTGCGGCAGCATGGGCTACTCCTGGCAATGGGCCCTGTCCGCCATCCTGGTTGAGGGCATCATCTTCATTCTGCTCACCTTCTGCAACATCCGCGAGGCTATCGTCAACAGCATCCCCGACAGTCTGAAAAAGGCCATCGGCGCCGGCATCGGTCTGTTCATCGCCTACATCGGCCTGAAAAACGCCGGTATTATCATTGCTGACGCCGGCACCGTCTCCGCCTTGAGCGCAGACTGGTTCAAGGGCGGCGCGGGCCTGGCTATGCTCGGCATCGTCGTCACCGGCGCGCTTTTGATCTTCAAGGTAAAGGGCGCGCTGCTGCTTGGCATCATCATCACCACGATCCTTGGCATCCCCTTCGGGCTGACCACCTACGCCGGCGGCTCCTACGTGCCCACGGCGCCGTATTTCTGCAACTTCGCCTTTGACGAGATCTTCGCCAGCAGCAAGTCCATCTTTGACTTTGTGGTCATCGTGTTCACCTTCCTGTTTGTGGATATGTTCGACACCGTGGGCACGCTGATCGGCTGCGCCGGCAAGTCCGGCATCGTCCAGGCTGACGGCACCATCCCCAACTGCAAGCAGGCTTTGTTCGCTGACGCCATCGGCACCACCGCCGGCGCCATGCTGGGCACCTCCACCGTCACCACCTTCGTTGAGAGCGCCTCCGGCGTGGCCGAGGGCGGCAAGACCGGTCTGACCGCCGTGGTCGTGTCCATCCTGTTCCTGCTGTCGCTGTTCCTTGAGCCGCTGTTTGGCTCTATCCCCACCGCCGCCACCGCGCCGGCTCTGATCATCGTGGGCCTGATGATGATCCCCCCGATCCGCGAGATCAACTACGAGGATTACTCCGAGGGCATCCCCGCGTTCCTCACCATCGTGATGATGGTCTGCGCCTCCTCCATCTCCGACGGCATCATGTTCGGCATCCTGTTCTACGTCATTGCCAAGCTGCTTTGCGGCAAGATCAAGGATCTGAAGCCCGCCATCTGGGTTGTGGCGATCCTCTTTGTGATCAAGATCATCGTCTCTGTCCTCTGATCCCGGGCCTGCGCTTCTGAACTGGGTTAAGCGGAAAAGGAGCGTGCCATGGACAAATCGACCTTACACCATCTGATTGATGTGGCGGCCGGACGGGTCCCGGCAGACCTGTGCCTGAAAAATTGCCGCGTGGTAGATGTGTTCAACAAGGATCTGTTTTCTGCGGACGTTTTGATCACCCGGGGCCTCATTGCAGGCTTTGGCGGCAGCGACTTTCCCCCTGCGGAAGAGACCTTTGACGCCAAGGGCGCTTATCTTGCCCCGGGTCTGATCGACAGCCACGTACACATTGAGTCGAGCCACCTGTCGCCCGCGGAATTCTCGCGGCTGGTCGTGCCCCACGGCACCACCACGGTGGTGGCCGATCCGCACGAGATCTGCAACGTCTGCGGGCTGGAGGGCTTTGACTATATGCTCAAGGCCTCGAAGGACACCGCGCTGCAGGTCTTCCTCCAGGTGCCCTCCTGCGTGCCCTGCACCCCGTTTGAGCACGCAGGCGCGGTGCTGGAGGCAGAGCAGATCGCCCTGCGTCTTGGAAACCCCCGGGTTCTGGGACTGGGCGAGCTGATGAACTATGTGGGCGTCTGTGCAGCCGACGACTGCATTCTGGACAAGCTCATTGTGGCAGACCGCTTCCACAAGCTGGTAGACGGCCACAGCCCCGGTCTGTTTGGGGCGGCGTTGGACGCCTACACGGCCTCCGGCGTGCGCACCGACCACGAGTGCTCGTCCCCGGAGGAGCTGGAAGACCGCGTCCGCCGGGGCGTATACGTGCTGCTGCGGCAGGGCACCGCCTGCCACGACGTGGTAAATCTGTTGCCCGGCGTCAAGCGCGGCAACGACCGGTTCTGCCTGTTCTGCACAGACGACCGGCAGTCTGCCAGCCTGATCCAGGAGGGCCACATCGACAACAACATCCGACTGGCCGTGTCGCACGGGCTGGATCCCATCACAGCCATCTGCATGGCGACCATCAACGCCGCCAACTGCTACAACATGCCGGATCGGGGCTCTGTGGCCCCGGGCAGACGGGCGGACCTCATTTTGTTTGAGGATCTGGACGATCTGCGGGTGCATCACGTCTGGGTGGCGGGCAAGCTGGTTGCCGCGCATGGGACGTATCTGGCCCAGGATCCGCATGTAAAGCCCGAGGGCGTGAGCGGGCGGATGAACGTGCGAAACTTCAGCCCCCAGCGTCTGGCGCTGCCGCTGCGCTCAGATCTGGCCAGGACGATCCGCATCATCCCCGGCTCTGTGGTCACAGAAGAGGGTCGCGTCCGCGTCAAGCGGGACCAGGACGGCTGCTGGGTCCGGGATGAGCAGGACGTGGTCAAAATCGCCGTGGTTGAGCGCCATAAGGGCACCGGCTGCATCGGGCTCGGGCTTCTGGAGGGCTACGGGCTGAAAAACGGCGCTGTGGCAACGAGCGTTGCCCACGACTCGCACAACATCATTGTGGCCGGCGACAACAACGCCGACATGGCGATCGCCGTGCGGCAGCTTGTGGAAATGGGCGGCGGCATGGCAATTGTGCATCAAGGACGGCTGCTGGGCAGCCTGCCCCACGAGATCGCGGGTCTGATGACCGACCGTCCCGGCGAGGAGGTCGCCCATCGGCTGGAAGAGCTGGGCAGCATTGCCTGTGAGGTGCTGGGCGTGCACGAGTCGGTCGATCCGTTTATGACCCTGTGCTTTATGGCACTGCCTGTGATCCCGAAGCTGAAAATCACTGACACCGGCCTGTTCGACGTCAACGCCTTCTGCACCGTCCCTGTGGAGGCGGACGACTAGCCAAAACACCAAAAACGCGCCGTCGGCT
The DNA here is from genome assembly GCA_900316335.1 of uncultured Eubacteriales bacterium. Classification (GTDB taxonomy): domain Bacteria; phylum Bacillota; class Clostridia; order Oscillospirales; family Oscillospiraceae; genus JAFRPC01. Next base: position 4,246 of record ONCN01000010.1, read on the forward strand.
GACTGAGCCGGCGGCGCGTCTGCTTTATTGCTGGGGGTAAACCACGCGGAACTCTTCGCAGATCAGCTCCATCGTGGGGTCAAAGGGGCGGCCGATCTCGGCAAGCGCCTGCGTGAAGAACGCTTCGTGCACCTGCCGCCAATGAGAAAGGCTGCGGTCTCCCTCCCCTTCCATCCAGGCGTGGCGCTCACCGACCCGGTCAAAGGGGCAGCGCCAGACCCGCGTGGTCCGGATGATACACCGGGCGCGGTCTGTGCCATCGAGAATGACGCTGTATTCTCCCACGCGGGGCAGCGGCTCGTTTTCGAGCTCGTAGAACACCGCGCCGGAGCAGGTGGCAGTCTTGATCCCCCGCGCGGTCAGATCGGCAAGCGTATCCGGGTCGCCGCCGAAGCTCCATGCCTCATACGTGCCGGTAAGCCCGGACGCCTGCCAGAGTGCTTCGGCGCTTTGGGCCGCAGGCAGCTCCGCCCGCGGGCGGGCTTCCAGGCCGAGCTCGCGGGCAAACGCCCGGGCAAGCTCTTTTTTGGCCTGTTTGACCTGGTCGCTCCAGAACAAGAACAGGTCAAAGGCGTGGACGTCGCCGTGGAACACGTCGGCCCGGGCCGGGATCCCGACTGTCTGCAGGGCCGCGCAGTAATCCACCGTCTCTTGATAAAAGGGCTCCCCGTCGCAGACGTAGGTATAGCATGGCGGAAGGCCCGTCAGATCCGCTGCCCTGGCGGGCGAGGCCCAGGCTGGAACCTCCGGGCTATGATAGAGCGGGCCAAGGTAGTGCCGCCAGCCCCAGTGATTGCGCCGAGTGTTCCAGATTTTGCCGTGATTGTCGCGCGAGGACGCGGTATCGCGGCAGTCCAGCATGGGATACAGCGGAAGCTGCATGGCGACCGGGATCTGCCCGCGGTCGCGCGCGCAAAGACACACCGCCGCAGCTAGGCCGCCCCCTGCGCTCTCGCCGCCGACCACGATCCGGTCACGGTCGACCCCCAGCGCTTCCGCGTTGCGCCAAAGCCACTGCAGAGCGGCATAGCAGTCCTCCAGGGCGGCAGGATAGGGCGCCTGCCAGGCCAGGCGGTAGCCCGGCGAAACCACCACGGCGCCGAAGCGTTTTGCAAGGTCCTTCCCTCTGGAGGCATGGACCATGCCGGGCATGCCGGTCATATACCCGCCGCCGTGGATCCACAGGATGCCGGGCAGCGTATAGTCGGCCCGCTCGGGACGAAGGACGATCAGCTTCATGCTTCTGCCGCTGGCTTGGATATGCACATGTTTGGTTTTCAGCCTCATAGCCGCCTCCGATGCTTTTTTCTTATTATACGCCTGTTTGACGCCGCGTGCAAGGCTCAAATTGCGCATAAAAAGCGGCTGCCGGGGATCCCGGCAGCCACAGGGAACGGATGGACGATCACTGACCGCAGATGGCGTCCTTGGCCTGCTCCACGCCGCTTTCGATGGCGTCGGCGGCCTGGTTCACGGCCTTGACCACAGTCTTGTTCTTCGGCAGACAGACGGCAGCAGCCGCACCGGCGGCCATGCCAAGACCCAGGGTCATCACAAAAGACTTCACTTGCATGATATCCCTCCTTCCAATCACAGTTTGCCCGTGATCGGCGGCGCGGATACAGAAAAAAACTGGAAAAAGCGCGGTTTTTTTCGGAAAATCTCTTTTTTCCAGGCTGGTTTTTTGGTATAATAGACGCAGAATTATAAGGAAACGAGGCGTTTTTGATGTCTGTTGACGTACTGCAGGAAAAAATCCGCCAGAAGAAAAATCCCGCGATGATCGCCCTCGGCCCCACGCCGGAGCTGATCCCCCCTGTCCTGCTTGCCCAGGCGCGTGAGACCCGAGAGCAGACGCTGCCCGCGCTGGCCCTGGCCGCCGAGACCTACTGCATGGAGCTGCTCGAGCGGCTGCGCGATCTGGTGCCGGCAGTGTGCTTCCGCGCGACTGCGTTCTGGGCGATGGGCGGCGACGGAACGGCGGCGCTCTGCCGTCTGCTGGGGCAGGCCCGCGAGATGGGATACTACGTGATCCTTGACGCCATGGCGTCCATCCCCGGCAGCGCCGGCGACTTCTTTGCCCAGGCTGTGCTTGGTGGGATTTCTGCGGATGGCGCGCGCACCGAGCTCTATCCCTGCGACGGCGTGACGCTGAACGCCTACTGCGGCAGCGATGCGATCCGGCCTTATCTGCCCTTCCTGCGGGGTGAGGAGCCCAAAACCGTGAGTCTTCTGCTCCACTCGGCCAATCGCTCGTCTGGTGAGGTGCAGGATCTCATCTCGGGCGACCGCGTGGTGCACACCGCTGTGGCAGATCTTGCCATGCGCTGGAGCACGGATCTGTTTGGGCAGAACGGGTATTCTCAGATCCTGGCCGTGGTGGGCGCACAGAACGGGCCGGCGCTGGAGCAGCTTCGGCGGAAGTATGACCGGCTGTTCTACGTTGTGTCGGGCTACGGCATGAGCGGGAACAACGCGAAAAACGCCTCCTATGCCTTCGACCGGCTGGGACACGGCGCAATTGTGAGCGGCGGCAGCGCGATCACGGGCGCATGGCGGCAAAGCGAGGGCGAGGACTATCTTGCAGCCGCTCGCCAGGCGGCGGAGCGGATGCGCAAAAACATTTTGAACTATATCACGGTGCTGTAAGATGACAAAACTCTATGTGATCCGCCATGCAGAGGCGGAGGGAAATATCTATCGCCGGATCCACGGGCACTACGACTCGAGGATCACCAGCAACGGTCTTCGGCAGATCCGGGCGCTGGAGCGGCGCTTTGCTGCGGTCCCGATCGACGCCGTCTACGCCTCGGATCTCAACCGCGCCATGCTGACCGCACAGGCGATCAGCCGGCCAAAGGGTCTTCCGGTCCAGGCAGAGCCCCGGCTGCGCGAGGTGGCGCTGGGCGACTGGGAGGACGTCCCCTTCGGCTATCCGGAGACCTTTGCGCCCGAGCAGATCGAAGCCTTTTATCACAATACGGAGCACTGGCAAATCCCGGGGGCGGAGTCTTATGAGACCTACACAGGCCGCTTTATCCGGGCGCTGGCCGACGCGGCCTCGGCCCATCCGGGCGGCTCGATCGCCGTGGTCACGCACGGGATGGTCTCCACCGGGGGCTTTCGCCGGTTGTTCGGCGATCTGATGCACCAGGCCTCGCGCTGCGACAACACGGGCGTGAGCTTGATCGAATATGAGGACGGCTGCTTCACGCCGGTGTGGTTCTATGACAACAGCCATCTTACCCCGGAGATCTCGACCCTCGCGCACCAACTTTGGTGGCGCGGCAAGGGCGGCTTTAACCTGTGGTTCCGGCCTGCCGAGGCAAAGGACCGCAGCTTGTTTGACCCGGAGTTCTATCCGCAAAAGGGGCACGAGGTCCAAATTGCCCTGCTCGGGAACAAGCCGGTGGGCTATCTGGCCTTCCGCTCTGATGGTCCCTCGTGCCTGTATCTGCTGCCGGCGTACCGCCACAAGCGCTACGGCGACCAGCTTTTGGGCCAGGTGGTCTGCACTCTGCGCGGGCGGGGCGCAGACACGCTTCGCATCGGCGTGCCGACCTGCCGCACCGAGGCGCTGGCCTTCTTTGCCCGCCACGGCGGCGTCATCTGTCAGATGGACGACGTGTTCACCGTCTACGAGCTGGACATTCGCCCAAAGCAGATCTGAAACGTGCAATCAAAAACGGACAGGCCAAAGGTCTGTCCGTTTTATCTGCGTGATGGTCCTTATGCTTCGGGAGAGGTCAATAGTCGGAAGACCCGAAGCAGCTCTTCAAACTCCGCCATCGTATGCTTGAGATAGCTCTCGCCCTCATCTGTGACGCGGTAGTAGCTTCTGGTACGACCATCGATCACCAGGGTCTGGGAGATCTCAATATACCCCTGCTCCTCCAAGCGGTACATGATGGGATAGAGAATCGCGATGGTATAGCCGCCTTGACTGCGGCGCAGAAGCTCTTGGGAAAGCTCATAGGTGTACATCGGCTTCTCCCGCAGCAGAGACAGGACCACCAGCGAGCTGGTGCAGCGTTTGAAATATGAGGCGAAGGAATGGGTGCGATCTTCCATGGTATCACCTATTTCTGTTCATAATTGGGCCATTGCAAGTACAGACATTATAATTGCAATTTTATTCAAAGTCAATAACTACTGTTATTAGTGAAGTGACTTTTTTGTTACTTTTCCCAAATAATCAGCAAAATACTCTTTGGTAATATATATTGTTTCTAGTAAGTATACCAGACCACCCCTGCCCAAACAGCCGCCGCAAAGGCAAAACGGAGCCTCCGGACAAACCGGATGCTCCGTTTTTGAAATAATATCTATGATTGCCGAATAATAATTCAATCCTTCTTGTCCAGGATCTTCCAGGCGATGGCCGCGATCCAGCCGCCCACCAGGGGAGCCAGGATGAAGATCCAAACGTACTTCAGCGCGTCGCCGCCGGCAAAGAGGGCGGGGCCGAGCGAACGGGCGGGGTTGACGCTGGTGCCGGTCAGGGCGATGCCCAGAAGATGAACCAGGGTCAAAGCGCCGCCGATCACAAGACCGGCAACCTTGCTGTAAGCTTCGCGAGAGGTGACGCCCAGAATGGTGAGCACGAAGATGAAGGTCAGCACCACCTCGGCGCACAGGGCTGTGATGACGCCGTGGTTGTTGGCAAACTGGGGCGCATTGGCGCCAAAGCCGCAGTCAAAGCCGAAGATCAGGCCCAGCGCAAGCGCGCCGAGAATTGCGCCGGCAACCTGTGCGATGACGTAGCCGCAGAAATCCTTCGCGCTCATCTTTTTGCTCACAAACATGGCAAGCGACACCGCGGGGTTGATATGGCAGCCGGAGACGTTGCCGATGGAATACGCCATTGCCACGATCACCAGGCCGAAGGCCAGAGCCGTTGCCAGATAACCGGCGGGATTATCCACGCTGCATTTGGTCGCAATGGCCGTGCCGCAGGCCACCAGAACCAGAACAAAGGTCCCGATGAACTCTGCCAGGTACTTTCTCATTTCTTTCATGATAGATAAACCTCCCTTTCAAAGTTCCCGCCGAAAGGCCGGGATTTATCTGTATTATACTCTATCCCGGAACGTGGTGCAAGTGGTTTACGAAATTTTTTAAAATTTCTTGTAAATTTTGCTTAATCCAGTCTGAAATCAGATCCGGGCTTGACAAACTCGCTGCGCTGCACTATAATTGATTGCATGCAATCAAATTGAAAGAAGGGTACTTCAAATGACATACAACTACCGTACCAAGGGCGTCTGCTCCATGCAGATCACCTTTGATCTCAATGACGACGTTGTGACCAACGTTCGCTTTCTCGGCGGATGCAACGGCAATCTCAAGGCCATCGGCAAGCTGGTGGACGGCATGACCGTGGACACCATCGAGGGTTATCTCAAGGGCAACACCTGCGGCCCCAGATCCACCTCCTGCGCCGACCAGTTGGCGATTGCCGTGCGCCAGGCCTACAACGAGTCCAAGGCGTCATGAGCCCGGACTACAGCCCGCTGCGGCTGGACAACCAGCTTTGCTTCCCCCTCTATGCCGCCTCGCGGGAGATCATCCGCCAATACCGGCCGGCGCTGGACAAGCTCAACCTCACCTACACCCAATACATCACCATGATGGTCCTCTGGGAGCAGACGCGCATCTCTGTCAAGGATCTGGGCGCAAGGCTCTATCTTGACAGCGGCACCCTCACGCCCCTTCTGAAAAACCTGGAGGCCAAGGGGTATCTGCGCCGCGAGCGCAGCAAGGCGGACGAGCGGGTCTTGATGGTGGAGCTCACCGACCAGGGCCGCGCGCTGCAGGACGCGTGTCTGCCGGTGCCGCAGTACGTGGGCTCCTGCGTGGCGCTCACGCCGGAGGAGGCTGCAACGCTGTATCATCTGCTCTATAAGCTGCTGTCTCAGCTCGAAGCAAAGTGAGTCAAAAGACCGGAAGCGCAACGCCGCGCTTCCGGTCTTTTGTATGCTCACTTGCCAAACAGGGAGAACCGCTTCTTCTCGTAGGGCTCAGAGGAGATGCCCTCGAGCTTGTAGCCCGTGGCGTCCACGGTCTTGCGGAGCTTTTCCTCGTCCAGAGGCTCCTGGGAGATGATCTCCGTCAGCTTTTTGGAGTGAGAGGAGGTCACCTTCTCCACCTCAAAGTCCCTGCGGATGGCGTCGTTGACGTGTGCCTCACACATAGAGCACATCATGCCGTCGATATTCAGCGTGGTTTTAACCATGTTGTTTGCTCCTTTCTTCGTTGCCGGACTCTGCCGACGCTGTCTGTATGTAGTATACCCCAAAAATCCGGAATTGTAAAGCCCCATCCGGGCAAATCCCGGTCAGGGGGCTGCAAAGAGCCGCGGCACACAGGCCGCGGCTCCGCGTTTTTCTGAAATTCAGCGCCCGGTCAATGCGTGTTGTGGCACTGGCCGTGCATGGCGCAGTGGGAACAGTTGTTTCCGCAGGAGGAGCGGAGCAGGACAATGCAAACCAGGATCGTTCCGATATTTTGCTGCAGCCACAGAAGCATATACGGTCACTTCCTTTTTGAAACGATAGAATTACTTGACCTTGACCTTCTTGGTCAGCGTGGTGGCTTCCTTGTAGGGACGCACCAGCATGTAGATGGCGAAGGCCAGAACAGCGACGGACACGATCACGCCGATCACGTTGGCGCTGCCGGTGAAGATGCTGCCAAGCTGATAGATGCACAGGGCAACCAGATAGGCAAAGCCGCACTCATAGCCGATGGCAAACCAGGTCCACTTGCGGTTGTTCATCTCGCGCTTGATCGCGCCGATGGCGGCGAAGCAAGGCGCGCACAGCAGGTTGAAGGTCAGGAAGCTGAAGCCGGCCAGAGGGCTGAACGCCTGGGCCAGGTGCGCATAAACGCTGCCCTCACCGGCACGGTAGAGGATACCCATGGTGCCGACGATATTCTCCTTGGCGACAAGGCCGGTGATGGAGGCCACGGCGGCCTGCCAGTTGCCCCAGCCAAGCGGCGTGAAGATCCAGGCGATGGCGTTGCCCACACGGGCGAGGATGGAGAACTCGATCTCCTCTTCTCCCAGCATGCGGAAGGCGCCTTCGACCCAGCCGAAGTAGGTGAGGAACCACACCAGGATGGTGGACAGCAGGATAATGGTGCCGGCCTTCTTGATGAAGGACCAGCCGCGCTCCCACATGGAGCGGAGCACGTTGCTCAGGGTGGGCCAGTGGTAGGCGGGCAGCTCCATAACGAAGGGAGCGGGATCACCGGCAAACATCTTGGTCTTCTTCAGGATGATACCGGAGAGGATGATTGCAGCCATGCCCAGGAAATAGGCGGAAACGGCGATCCAGGGAGAGCCGCCGAAGATGGCGCCGGCGATCATGGCGATGAAGGGGGTCTTGGCGCCGCAGGGGATGAAGGTGGTGGTCATGATGGTCATGCGGCGGTCGCGTTCGTTTTCAATGGTACGCGAGGCCATAACGCCCGGGATGCCGCAGCCGGTGCCGATCAGAATGGGGATGAAGGACTTGCCGGACAGACCGAAACGGCGGAAGATCCGGTCAAGCACGAAGGCGATACGGGTCATGTAGCCGCAGGCCTCCACGAAGGCCAGCAGGAAGAACAGCACCAGCATCTGCGGCACAAAGCCCAGAACCGCGCCGACGCCGGCGATGATGCCGTCGAGGATCAGGCCCTTGAGCCAGTCGGCGCAGCCGATCTTGTCAAGCAGACCTTCCACCAGAACCGGAACGCCGGGGACCCAGACGCCGTAGTCGGCGGGATCGGGCTCGTCAAAGCCCTTCTCCTCGAAGTAGCCGATGGCATCCTGGAAGGACATGGCGTTGGTCTCTTCTTCGTCCGCATCTTCGGGGACGTTGTTGAAATAAACGGTGAGCTCAGACTCTTCGAGGGTCTCCTCGTCCTCGACCACGACCTGCGCGGACTCGGGGGCGTCGGTGAGGGACTTCATCTGCTCAAGCAGCGCGTCGGTGTCAAGCGCTTCGTCTTCCCAGTCGACGTCTTCGATAAACGCATCCACGGCGTTGACCGCGGCGGCGTAATCCTCGCCGGCTTCTTCCGCGGCAGATGAGCCGATGCCAAACAGGTGCCAGCCATCGCCGAACAGACCGTCGTTGGCCCAGTCGGTGGCGGCGGAGCCCACGGTGACCATGGAGATGTAGTAGATCAGGAACATGACCACAGCAAAGATGGGCAGGCCCAGCCAGCGGTTAGTCACGATCTTGTCGATCTTGTCAGAGGTGGTGAGCTGGCCTGCGTTCTTCTTTTTGTAGCAGGCCTTGATGACCTTGGCGATGTAGACGTAGCGCTCGTTGGTGATGATGGACTCGGCGTCGTCGTCGAGCTCCTTTTCCACCTCGGCGATGTGGTCTTCCACATCCTTCTTCACGGTGTCGGACAGCTTGAGCTGCTCAAGCGCCTTTTCGTCGCGCTCAAAGATCTTGACCGCGTACCAGCGCTGCTGCTCGTTGGGCATGCCGGATACGGCGTGCTCTTCGATGTGGGCCAAAGCGTGCTCCACGGTGCCGGAGAAGCTGTGCTGCGGGGTGGTCTTACCGGTCTTGGCTGCTTCGATGGCGGCCTCGGCGGCCTCCATGACGCCGCTGCCCTTCAGGGCGGAGATCTCCACGACCTTGCAGCCGAGCTGACGGCCCAGCTCCTGGGTGTTGATCTTGTCGCCGTTCTTCTTGACCACGTCCATCATGTTGATGGCCAGAACCACGGGGATGCCAAGCTCTGTAAGCTGGGTGGTCAGATAGAGGTTGCGCTCAAGGTTGGTGCCGTCGATGATGTTCAGGATGGCATCAGGGCGCTCGCCGATCAGATAGTTTCTGGCGACCACTTCCTCCAGGGTGTAGGGGGACAGGGAGTAGATACCGGGCAGGTCGGTGATGGTGACGCCATCATGCTTTTTGAGCTTGCCTTCCTTCTTTTCCACGGTAACACCGGGCCAGTTGCCGACAAACTGGTTCGAGCCGGTCAGGGCGTTGAACAACGTTGTCTTGCCGCTGTTGGGGTTGCCCGCAAGGGCGATTGTCAGACTCATAATTCTCATTCCTTCCTCCGGCGGTTAGCCAAAACGAACCGCCGGGTATAGTTTACTGCATTGGGCCCCGGATCGCCGGGGTGTATGGTTTGCCGCGGCTTACTGCCGGGCAAATGTATGATCACTCGACCTCGATCATTTCCGCATCAGCCTTGCGAAGACTCAGCTCGTAGCCGCGCACGGTGATCTCAACGGGGTCGCCCAGGGGCGCGACCTTGCGGACGTAGATCTCAATGCCCTTGGTGATGCCCATATCCATGATCCTGCGCTTGACCGCGCCGGCGCCATGGAGCTTGACAACTTTGACCGTTTCACCGATCCGAACTTCTCTTAAGGTTTTCATATTGGTCCTCCTTCTTTCAATACAGGCTTCCAGCCATGATCCCTGCCGCCCGCAAGCGGGTCAGATCATGATCTTTTGAGCCATTTCCTGACTGATGGCCACGCGGGCTTCCTTGACGTTTACAATGACGTTGCCGCCCACCTTGGCGATGACCGTGACCGTGCCGCCTGCCACAAAGCCGAGATTTTCCAGGTGCTTTTTGACTTCGGGCTTGCCGCCGATCCGTTGGATGATGGCTTCCTCGCCCTCCTGGGCGAACATCAGAGGCATCATAGCGCTTCCCTCCTGGGAACAAATTCGAGCGGGATAGTTAGCTACCCCTTACTCACCGTACACATTATAGTTATCCGGCGCTAACTTGTCAAGAGTATTTTTGCCCCCTGCGCTCCTTTTTCCGAAAATTCGACAAAAAAGCCGGGAATGAACCAAATCATTCCCGGTTTTTGTGCATATTATGGATGCGGCCCTACTTCTTTCCCACGCTCAGGCGCACAAGGGCGCGGTTGAGCTTGGCCTCGGCCAGCTTGAGCTCCCGCTCCGTGAGATCCTTACGCTCGAGCCGGGCGCGGGCTTTTTGCTCGGCCAGCTTTGCCCGTTCAAGGTCGATCTGCTCGGCCCACTCAAAGGTGGTGGCAACCAGGCGCACGTCGCCGCCGGTGACGGCCACCATGCCGCCGATGCAGGCCGCGCGGCGCTCTGCGCCCTCAACGGTGATCACGGCCTCGCCCATGCCCAGCGGGGCGACGTAGTCGATGTGGCGCGGCAGGATGCCGATGATGCCGTCCTGCGTGCGCACAGAGAGCTTTTCCGCCTGGCCCTCAAAGGCCAGACCGTCTGGGGTGACGATTTGCAGATGGAAGGTCATTTCGCATTCCCCTTCTCATACTTTGCCACGACCTCGTCGATGGTGCCGGCAAAGAGGAAATAGGACTCGGGAATATGATCATGCTTGCCCTCGATGATCTCCCGGAAGCCGCGGATGGTCTCCTTGAGCGGCACGTACTTGCCGTCATAGCCGGTGAACTGCTCGGCCACGTGGAAGGGCTGGGACAGGAAGCGCTGGACCTTTCTGGCCCGGTTGACGGTGAGGGTGTCTTCCTCAGACAGCTCGTCCATGCCCATGATGGCGATGATGTCCTGCAGCTCTTTATACCGCTGGAGGATGCGCTGCACGCCGCGGGCGACCTCGTAGTGGTCGCGGCCCACGATCTCGGGGGTGAGGATGCGGGAGGTGGAGTCCAGCGGGTCCACAGCCGGGTAGATGCCCAAGGAGGCGATGCCGCGGTCAAGCACCGTGGTGGCGTCCAGGTGGGCAAAGGTGGTGGCAGGCGCGGGGTCGGTCAGGTCGTCTGCGGGCACGTAGACGGCCTGCACAGAGGTGATGGAGCCCTTCTTGGTGGAGGTGATGCGCTCTTGCAGGGCGCCCATCTCGGTGGCCAGGGTGGGCTGGTAGCCGACGGCGGAGGGCATACGGCCAAGCAGAGCCGAGACCTCGGAGCCGGCCTGGGTGAAGCGGAAGATATTGTCGATAAACAGCAGCACGTCCTGGTTTTTCACGTCGCGGAAATACTCGGCCATGGTCAGACCGGCCAGGCCCACGCGCATACGGGCTCCGGGGGGTTCGTTCATCTGGCCGTAGACCAGGGCGGTCTTGGACAGAACGCCGGACTCCTTCATCTCGTAGTACAGGTCGTTGCCCTCACGGGTACGCTCGCCCACGCCGGTGAAGACGGAATAGCCGTTGTGCTCGGTTGCGATGTTGTAGATAAGCTCCTGGATCAAGACGGTCTTGCCCACGCCGGCGCCGCCGAAGAGGCCGATCTTGCCGCCCTTGGCGTAGGGGCAGATCA
>ONCN01000010.1:15502-39447 GCA_900316335.1 uncultured Eubacteriales bacterium
CATAGGCGGGCGCAGGGCGGTGGATGGGCCAGCGCTCGAGCGTGACGGGCGGGGCCATATTGTCGATGGGACGGCCCAGCAGATTGAACATGCGGCCCAGGCATTCCTCGCCCACAGGGACGGAGATGGGCTTGCCGGTGTCGATGGCCTGGATGCCGCGCTCAAGCCCGTCGGTAGAGCTCATGGCAACGCAGCGGACCACGTCGTCGCCGATGTGCTGGGCGACCTCCACGGTGATCTTTTCGTCGCCGCGATAGACCTCGATGGCGCTCAGCAGCTCCGGCAGCTTGCCGTTGTCAAAGCGAATGTCCAGCACAGGCCCCATGATCTGGACCACAGTGCCGATATTTTTAGTAGCCATAGGGCGTCAACTCCTTGGATAGTTTTATGTAGCTTGATCGGATCAGGCGTCGGCGCCTGCCACGATCTCCGTGATCTCCTGGGTGATGGCACCCTGGCGGGCACGGTTGAATTTGAGGCTGAGATCTGAGATCATTTCCTCGGCGTTCTTGGTGGCAGCGTCCATTGCCGTGCGTCTGGCCCCCTGCTCGGAGGTTACAGACTCGCACAGCGCGCCGTAGATTAAACCGCCCAGATACTCGGGGATGATGGCGTCGTACACCGAAATGCTGTCGGGCTCATAGAGGGTCAGACAGTCGTTGGGGTCGCGCCTGCCGGTGTGGGGGTCTAAGGGCAGCAGCTTGATGGACGCGGGCTGCTGGGAGAGCATGGACACGAAGTTGGTATAGACCACGTGGATCTCGTCAAGCTCGCCGGAGACGAACGCGCCGGACAGGAGCTTTGCCACTGTGAAGCAGTCGCCCACGCTGACGTCGGCGGCCTCGGCGTACGCCTCGGTGAGGATGGGGATGCCACGGACCTTGAAGAAGTCCACGCCCTTTTTGCCGATGGGCACCACGCAGCATTCCTTGCCCTCCATCATGGACAGGGCCAGCTTCAGCACGTTGTGGTTGTAGCGACCACGTAACAGGTCTTTTTGACGGGGCGCGCCTCCAGGAAGGGCGAGGCAAAGTCCTCGGTATTGTTGGCGATGGTGTTGAGAGTATCGTAGAGGATCTCAAAGTAGGGGCGGGAGTTTGCCACCCGCTCCTGCGCGCGGCGCAGCTTGGAGGCGGCGACCATCTGCATGGCCTTGGTGATCTGCTTGGTGCTTTCCATGCTTTTGATGCGCAGCTTGATGTCCTTCATGGAAACGCCAGCCATGTGAATGCCTCCCTTCTTACGCGGTCTTTAAGAATGCTTCGGTAAAGGCCGCGATGGCAGCCTTGAGCTCGTCCTCAGCGTCCTGAGACAGGACCTTGGTCTCGCGGATGGTGTGCAGCAAGGGCTCGTGCTTCTCTTGCAGGAAGCGGAAGAAGTCCTGCTCAAAGGCGTGGACACGGTTGACGGGGATGGGCTTGAGATAGTCGTTGACCACGGCATAGATGATGCACACCTGCAGCTCAACGTCGACAGGGGCGTTGTTCTCCTGCTTGAGCACCTCCACGATGCGCTCGCCCTGGGCAAGACGGTCCTTGGTATCTTTGTCCAGATCGGAGCCGAACTGTGCAAAGCTCTGCAGCTCGCGGTACTGGGAGTAGAGCAGCTTCAAGGAGCCGGCGACCTTTTTCAGAGCCTTGATCTGGGCAGAGCCGCCCACGCGGGACACCGAGATGCCCGGGTTGATGGCCGGCATGACGCCGGAGTGGAACAGCTCGGTCTCGAGGAAGATCTGGCCGTCGGTGATGGAGATGACGTTGGTGGGGATATAGGCGGACACGTCGCCGGCCTGCGTTTCGATGATGGGCAGGGCGGTCAAAGAGCCGCCGCCGTACTCGGGCGCCATGCGGGCGGCGCGCTCGAGCAGTCGGGAGTGGAGATAGAACACGTCGCCGGGATAGGCCTCGCGTCCGGGCGGGCGCCGGATCAGAAGCGAAATGGCACGGTAGGCCACGGCGTGCTTGCTCAGATCGTCGTAGATCACAAGCACGTCCTTGCCCTGGGCCATGAAGTATTCACCCATGGTGCAGCCGGAATAGGGCGCGATGTACTGCATGGGCGCAAGCTCCGACGCGGTGGCGGAGACCACGATGGTGTAATCCATGGCGCCGTTGATCGTGAGGGTGTTCACGATCTGGGCCACGGTGGAGCGCTTCTGGCCGATGGCCACGTAGATGCAGATGACGTCCTTGCCGCGCTGGTTGATGATGGTGTCGGTGGCGATGGTGGTCTTGCCGGTCTGGCGGTCGCCGATGATCAGCTCACGCTGGCCTCTGCCGATGGGGATCATGGCGTCGATGGCCTTGATGCCGGTCTGCAGCGGGACAGAGACGCTCTTGCGCTCGATGATGCCGGGGGCCGGGCTTTCGATGGGCCGGTATTCCTGGGTGAAGATCTTGCCCTTGCCGTCGATGGGCTCGCCCAGGGCGTTGACCACGCGGCCGATCAGGGCCTCGCCCACGGGGACAGAGACCACCCTGCCCGTGCGCTTGACGGTATCGCCCTCCCGGATGCCCTCGTCGGAGCCCAGGATGACGATGGAAACGGTGTGCTCCTCCAGGTTCTGGGCCATGCCGAACGAACCGTTGGGGAACTCGATGAGCTCGTTGACCATGCACTTTTCCAGCCCCGCGGCCTTGGCGATGCCGTCGCCCAGGGTGATGACGGTGCCGGTCTGGCTCTGCTCGATCTTGGAGTCGTAATTTTTAATCTGAGAGCGAATAATCTTTGTGATTTCGTCTGGTCTAAATTCCATGGTTTACCTGCTTTCTTGTTCAGAGTACCGTGTCGGAAAGCGTTTTTTTCAGGCCGTCCAGCCGCTGGCGCACGGTTCCGTCCAGCTGCCTGCCCTCCATCTCCAGCCGGATGCCGCCCAGCACAGACGGGTCCACCCGGTTTTGGATTTCCACCTGCTTGCCGGTGACGGCGCAGAGCTTTGCGCGAAGCTTTTGCAGCAAAGCGTCCGTCAGCGGCACAGCGGTCACCGCCACGGCGGCCAGGATGCCCCGGTCTTCGTTGTAGCGGCTGCGGAACTGCTTGCCGCAGTCCTTGAGCTCGCGGATACGGTCCCGCTCGGTCAGAAGCTTCAAAAAGTTCAGCACGTAGGGGTGCACGCGGCCGGAAAAGGCTGCGTCGAGCACCGCGGTCCGCTCGGATTTTGGCACCGAGGGCGCGCTGAGCAGCTCGGTATAGGCGGGCGTATCGGCAAACACGCCGCACACGCCGGCAAGCTCCTCACTGATCTGCGGACAAAGCGCCTCGTCGCGGGCAAGCTCATAGAGGGCGTCGCCGTAGTTTTTGGCGGTCTGTGTCATTGGCTGTCCCCCATCTGGCGGATAAAGCCCTCGATCAGCGCCTGCTGATCGTCGGCGTTGAGCTCACGCTCTACCACCTTTTCGGCGATGTCCATGGCGATCTGGGAGATATCGGACTTGACCTCGTTCAAAGCGCGCTTTTTTTCCAGGGCGATGTCGCGCATGGCCTTGTCGCGGATGGCGCCGGCCTCGTCCTTGGCCTCTTTGATGATCTCCTCCCCCCGGCGGTTGGCGTCGGAGGTCGCCTTGCGGACGATCTCGGCGGAGGCGACGTGCGCCTCCTGCATGCGGGCTTCATAGTCCTTGCGCATCCCCTCGGCCTGGGTCTTGGCGGCCTCGGCGTCGGCAAACAGATCGTCGATCTCCTTCTGGCGATCGTCGATCATCTTTTGAACCGGCTTGAACAGGAACTTTTTCAGGATCAGAAATGTGAGCACCATGTTCAGCAGCGTGAACAGGGCGGTCCAGGGATTAAAACCGATAAAGTTTTCAAACCCTGTCATGGGTCATCCCCCTTTCTTTGACTTGAAGATTTGGAAGATGGCTTATTGGAACACGAACAGCAGCAGCAGCGCAATGACCAGAGAGTAGATACCGGTGGTCTCTGCAACGGCGCAGCCGATGAGCATGTTGGTACGCAGATTGCTGGTGGACTCGGGCTGACGGGCCATGCCCTCGAGGGCCTTGCCCACGGCGTTGCCTTCACCAATGGCGGGGCCGATAGCGCCGATGCCCATGCAAAGACCGGCGCCCAGAGCGCAGGCTGCCTTGACGATCGCGGTAGTGAGTTCCATACTGATTTCCTCCTAAGTAATAATGGTGTATGTTGGTAGGTTTGATCCTAATGGATTACGAATTGGACTGGGCCTCCTCCGGAGGCGGGCAGTTGCCGGAGATATAGATCATGGTGAGCAGGCTGAACACGAAGGCCTGGATCACGCCGGAGAAGACGTCGAAATACAGGCTCAAAACCGCGGGCAGACCCAGCGTGAGGATGGGCACGC
Source organism: uncultured Eubacteriales bacterium (assembly GCA_900316335.1). Lineage (GTDB taxonomy): Bacteria > Bacillota > Clostridia > Oscillospirales > Oscillospiraceae > JAFRPC01. Next base: position 19,821 of record ONCN01000010.1, read on the forward strand.
CCAGAGAGCCCTGCGAGACAAAGATGATGCCAAGGCCGCCCAGAACCGTGAGCACGATGCCGGGCACGCGGCCATGCTTGGGGAAGATCATCAGAATGATGCCAGCAAGCAGCACCGCCAGCGCGCCGAACCAGGCAAAGCCCGTGGCAGTGGCCGAGAGCGCGGGCCAGGCACGGCCTGTGAGACTCCACAGCCAGTCGATCAACCGCAGGCCGGACAGCGCCAGGCAAACAATCCCGACGAGCAGCAAAAACACCTTGCGCTTGCCGCCGTTTTTCGGCCTGGAAAGGAGCACAAGCGCAATGCCCGCGGCCAGAAGCACGAAGCTCACCACGATGGAGCTTGACGCAATCAAATTCAAGACCGCCGAGGATGCGCCGGAAAGCGCCCAATAGAGCAGGGCTGTGATGACGCCGCCGCCGGCAATGTTGCCGAAGTGACGGAAGGCCAGAGACACGGGCTGGGCAATTTCAGAGACGATGTTCATGGGCGTCATGACGGCGATGGGCTCGGTAAAGCCCTTGAGCCAGGCAAGCAGGCCGTTATTTTTGATGGCCTGGTACCAGCAAATGAAGCTCACCAAAACCGCCCAGGTCATGGTGGTGCTGATATCCGCAGTGGACGAGCGGAGGATGCCGGTCATGCCAAGGAACGTACCCAGAAGCGAGGAGAGGAAGACCGTGGCGATAAAGGGCGTCCAGTGGGCGTTGTGCGCGCCCATGGCCTCTGAGACCATGTCGGTCATGACGGTGACGGCCTTTTCCACCAGCACCTGACGTCGGCCCGGTCGCTTGGTGAGACCTCTGCCCAGGAGGATTCCCCCGATGCACAAAATCAAAGTGACAAGGAAGGAGGTTACAAGGGTCTGCGTGACGGCAATGCCGCCGAAGATCGGGATGGTAAAGTATATTTTGGGTCCGTTGATGCTCATAAGCCTGTTAACCGTCCTTTCTTCTGAAGAATTCGCCTGCGTAGATCAAGGGCCGCATCAAAGCCAGCGGGATGACCATGGCGATGACGTCGCAATAACCGCTCAACGCGCCTGCAAGCAGCAGGCCGCCCATCAGCAGATATCTGCCCAGCATAGACAGCGTGATGATCCGTTTGCCCCCGGCAACGTCGCCCTGCTCAGCCTTATCCGCCGCGGCCCACACGCCCAGAGCGGTGAGAAAGTAATTCAAAATCGTGACCGCCGCCCCGATGGCGCCGCCAAGCAAAACCTTGCCGCTTAGCCGGTGGAGCAGGGCGAACACGCCAAACATAACGGCCAGGCACACAAGCTGGAGCACGGCAAACAGGCCGATCTCCCGCAGGGTCTGGCGCTTGTCGGATTGCAAGGAAGGATCCATAGCGTATATCCCTTCGTCGGTTTCTCGTACGGGCTCAGTCGTGGCGATTGGAGCCCTTGGTCTTGGGATCGTCGTCTGCAAGGCGCTGGAGAGTGCGAAAGCCGTTGATCAGCCCGCCGCCGGCGCCAAGAAGCCCCAGTGCAATGCCGACAAGCACGACCCAATCGCCCCAGCCACGGCTGTTGCGCAGATAGGCACCGAGCAGGATGAAGCCCGCCAGCGGCACAAGCACAGACAGGCCAAGCTGGGTCAGCCAGACCACAACCTTGGCAGCTTTGATATAGGGACTCATGTCAAGCCCTCCATCGGCAAAAATCCAAAATCCCACTTTTACTTATTATAATCGCTCAAAGGGAAAAAAGCAAGGCGCAATCCCGGAAAATTGTTGAGACAAAACCGGAAAAATGTCGAAAGCCGGGATCGACGCCCCAGCCCGCGTTCGGCCGGCTGCTGCTTGGGCGCAAAAATGCGGAGCGCCGTGTCTGGCGCTCCGCAGCGGATCGGTTTTTTGATTGACTCAGCCGCCGAACATCCAGCCCCAGGGGAAGGAGCCGAAGGGGTTCCCCTGCTGGCCCTGGTCGCCCTGCTGGCCCTGGTCGCCCTGCTGGCCGCCGTAGCCGTAGGGATCCTGGCCGTACTGACCGTTGGGGTTCTGGCTTTGCTGGCCGTTTTGCTGCTGGCTCTGCTGGGACTGGTTGTCCTCGCCCAGCGCGTTCTGGACCCGCTCGCCCACGGTGACGGTGAGCTCCATGGTCTGGCCCTGGCGGTAGATGGTGAGCTTGAGCTCGTCGCCGGGCTTGGCGTCGCCCACGATTTTGGTCAGATCGCTCGAGCCGGTGATGGTCTGGCCGTTGACGGCCGTGATGATGTCATTTTGCTGCAGCCCTGCCTTGGCCGCTGGGCTGTCTTCAACCACGCCGCGCACCGCAGCGCCCTGGGGCAGGCCGAAGCTCTGGGTCTCGGCGCTCACGTCCTCAATGGACACGCCGATATAGGGCTTGGAGATATAACCCTTTTCGATGATGCTCGAGACGATGGTGCGCACCGAGTCGATGGGGATGGCAAAGCCGATGTTGTCGATGCTGGCCTCGCCGGTCGAGCCGCTGCTGGAATACTTGGCGTTGGTGATGCCCACGACCTCGCCGTAGAGGTTGAACAATGCGCCGCCGGAGTTGCCGGAGTTGATGGCGCAGTCGGTCTGGATGAGGTTCATGCTTACGCCGCTGGAAAGGGTGATCTGCCGGTCAAGCGCGGAGACCGTGCCGGCCGTGAGCGAGAAGGTCAGCTCGCCCAGCGGGTTGCCGATTGCCAGCACCGAGTCGCCCACATTGAGATCGTCGGAGCTGCCCAAAACCACGGGGGTCAGGCCGGTGGCGTCGATCTTCAAAACGGCGATGTCGTTGCTCTCGTCATAGCCCACAAGCTGGGCGGGATAGGTGGTGCCGTCATACATGGCCACGGTGATGGTGCTTGCATCGTCAATGACGTGATGGTTGGTGAGGATATAGCCGTCCTCGGTGAGAATGAAGCCCGAGCCCGCTGCGGCGGCAGTGGTCTGATAGCCCCAGTAGTTCGTGTTGATCTCGGTGGTGATGCCGACGGTGGAGTTGACGTTGGCCGCGTAGACCTGGGCGGGGGTGAGGACCTTGCCGGTGTCAACGCTCACCACGTTGAGCGAGGTGCGCTCTCTCTGGCCCTGGACCATGGTGGAAACGCTGGACGCCTGCTGCTCTGCTTCGCGGCTCTGGGCCAGCTTCTGCCCGGCCAGCACGCCGCCTGCGCCGACCGCGCCGCCGATCAGCGCGCAGCAAAGGCTCAGGGCGATCATGCGCCGGCCGATGACGTTGGCGGTCTTGCTCTTTTTCTTCTGCTTGACGGGCTCGGCGGTCTCGGCCACATGGTCTGTACCCGCCTGGGTCTGCTCGCTCCTTGCAGCGGGGCGGGCCGTCGCGGTGGGGGCATGGCCGAAGGGCTCGTCCTCGGGGGCGTCATGGACTTCTTCAGACGAGAAGCCGTCGTCGTCAAAGCGCTGCGCGTCGGTCTCCGGCTCGACGTCCGCCACGGGATCAAGCGGGTCGAAGCCCTGCGTGGGCTGCGTCATATCATACGCCGGGATTTCGTTTTCGGAGAGGTCAGTCTGGTTCAAGGGCTGTTCGGGTTCGATCCCGGTGTTCTGTGCTTCCTCCGGCTGCTTGGCGCCGGCCTTGTTCCATTCGTAAAATTCCATATTCAAACGCTCCTTTGCATCACAGTTTGTGTTCCTTTTGATGCTTTTATCCTAATGCGGATTTTTGAACATAAATTGGCAAAAAAACAAACTGTTTGTGAACAGTTCTTCACTTTTTTGTGACCGCAAGCCGGGATTGTGGCTGTTTTTCGCCAAAAAATCGGCTTGGGCGCGGTTCGCCGTTCTGAACCGCGCCCAAGGGCAATTTCTTTTTTTGTTCACGATTGTCAGCATCACAGGCCGTCGGCTGATCCGCAGCGGCTGCCGCGGCATCGGCCTGTGCATCGTTGAGGCCTTTGCCTCTGCAAGCCTATGATACCACAGATTGCTCGGGAATACCTGAAGATTTTGGAACCAAAATTTAAACAAACTGTGAATGCTGAGCTGCCATAGAAGGGTTGAAGAAGCGTCCGAGCGGGAATTGCGCCGGACGAGGCGGAGGACGCAGGCGGACCGGCGCCGGGCAAGGACGACAACGCCGTATGGCACAATTCCTGCCGGAATAGAGTTCAGATCTCTATGGAAGCGCAGTATAAGCTCAGCCCAGGATCATCGGCTGGAGCTGCCGGCCGGCCAGGGCCTCTTTGACGGTCTCGGGGATGCGGCTCATGTCCGCAACCATGGACGTGGGCTTCTTTTCCGGGGCGTCCTGCCCGAAGGGAACGAAATAATAGTGCCGCCTGGGCAACAGCGCGCCGATGCTGGCGGCGTTGGCGCCCAGCGCGTCGTTGGTGGACACCGCAAGCACAATGGGTCTGCCGTTTCGCAGGTGCGACTTGCAGGCAAGCGTCACCGGAGTATCTGCAATTCCGGCGGCAAGCTTTGCCAGGGTGTTGCCCGTGGCGGGCGCAACCACCAGAAGATCCAAAAGCTTTTTCGGGCCCACAGGCTCGACCTGGGCGATGCTGTCCAGGGGCGGCGCGCCGCAGATGGCCTCGATCCGGCTGCGGAAGTCTTTGGCGCTGCCAAAGCGGGAGTCGGTCGAGCCCGCGGCAAAGGACAAAATCGGGATCACCCGCGCATAGTCGCGCGCGATGGCCGTGAGCGCCGAAAGCACGGGCTCAAACGTGCAGAACGAGCCGCAAAGGGCAAAGCCGATGGTCTTATCCTCCATGTGCGCCTCCTTCCAGGTGGCGGCAGATGCCGCGATACAGGATCTCCGCTGCCGACACGGGCAGGATCCTGCCCGGCAGATTGCCGGCAAAGAGCTGCCGCACCCGCACCCGGTCCTCGGGGCACAGGCCATAGGGCCGGGAGGCCAGCTCCACCCACAGGCAGTCCGGGCCAAGGCTTTCGAGCGCCTCGCCGGTCAGAACCTGCGCGGGCACGGTGTTGAACACGAACGAAAAAGGCCCCGGCTTCTCATCCGGGCGCAGCGCGGCAAGGCCCCACGAGTCGGCCTCCGCCCGGGCAGCCGGCGACCGGGCCAAAACCGTCACCTGCGCGCCCCAGCCGGAAAGGAGCCTTGCCAGGGCCTTTGCAATGCGGCCCCAGCCCAAAATCAGACAGGGTTTTTGAAACAGGGAACTTTTTGTGTGCGTCTGCGTCAAAATCACCGCGGCCTGAGCGGTGAGCGCCGCGTTTTGCGTCACGGTGATCTCGTCGGCCAGAAGATCCGCCACGCGCGCGCAGTGGCCGGAAAGACGCCTGCCAAGCTCGCCCAGCGCACCGCCGAGCACGACTGTGTCCGGCCCGAGATAGTCCTTCAGGCTGGCCGGGTCCGGCCCCGCGCCGGAAGAAGAAAAGAGGGCGCCTGTCACGCCCAGCGCCGGGCAGGGCAAAACCACCAGCCCATAGGGGCGCGGTTCGGCGGTATCGGCCAGCTCCGGCACGGCCAGGGTATGCACCCTCCCCTGCCGGGCAAGCAGACCTGCCAGGGCCGTTTGCCGCGCATCGCCGCCCAAGAGCAAACAATCTGAATCCATCACGTCACCTCGACCCAGTATATGCCGGGCAAAGGGGCGGTTGTGAGACGGATTGCGGCTTGTATTTTCATTTATTTTATGGTATACTGTTCCAAACACAGCAAAGCGGGGCCGCGCCCCGCAGGAGGTACGATATGGAACGTCACGGCTTTATCCACGACATCATGGACGTCAAGGTTTTGATTTTATATGTGATGAACCGGGTCATCTACCCGGTGGACGCGCAGAAGATCTATGAGTTGTGCCTGCAAGACGACTGCCTGAGCTACTTTGACGTGCTGCAGGCCATCCCGCAGATGGTGGACTCCGGTCATCTTGCGCAGACCGAAGAGGGCTACGTGATCACCGAAAAGGGCAAGGAGGACGCCGCGCTCACCGAGGACTCGGTCGCCTTCCCCGTGGCCCAGCGCGCCGCGCGGGCGGTGGAGCGCTTTAACCGCGAGATGCGCAGAAGCGCCCTTGTGCGCACCGAAATCTTAGAGCAGAGCAACGGCGACTATCTTGCCGTGATGTCGCTCGACGACGAGCTGGGCAGGCTGATGACCCTGGAGCTCACGGCCACCTCCTCGCGCCAGGCCATGGCGCTGAACAAGGCCTTTGAGGCAAAGGCCGACAAGATCTTCCAGCTTGTGATCGGCCAGCTCACCGCCAGGGAGCCCGCGCCCGAGACCGCCGCACCCGACGGCGGAAGCGGAAAATAGCCCTTGATTATTAGCCAGTTTGTGGTATACTATAGTCAGAGGACCCAATCGGGCCTTCAAGACATGAAAGGAGCGACACAATATGAAATTCCAATTCAACGAAAAGAAAGTCAAGCTCCCGGAGGCCGTACACGCCTACGCCGAGAAAAAGGTCGGTAAGCTCGACCGCTACTTCCGGGACGACGCAGATGCTCTGGTCGCTTTTTCCGTTGAAAAGAACCGCAACAAGGTGGAGGTGACCGTCCGTGCCGCCAACACGATCTTCCGTGCGAGCGAAAGCACCTCGGACATGTACGCTTCCATCGATGCCGCCGTCTCCGACATCGAGCGTCAGATCCGCAAGAACAAGACCCGTCTGGCCCGCCGGCTGAAGCAGGACGCCTTTGTGCGCAGCGCCGAGGTCACCTCCTTTGTCCCCGATGAGGAAGAGACCGACTTTGAGCTGATCCGCATTAAGGAGTTCCCCATGAAGCCCATGTCCAGAGACGAGGCCATTTTGCAGATGAACCTTCTGGGGCACAACTTCTTCGCCTTCCGGGACGTCGACGCCGACAGCGCCTTCGCCGTGGTCTACCGCAGAAACGACGGCGGCTACGGTCTGATCGAAGACGTCCGTTGATGCCTTTTGACCATACGCTGAGGTACGGCATCGCCGTACCTCAGTTTGTAACTGCACCCCGGCTTGCAGGATGCGGTTACAAGCTGAGGTATGTATTGTATGGAGGCTCTCATGTTCAAAAAAATCCTTCCCTATGAGCTGGCCCGCATCCTGCTTCTGGCCGGCGAGGCGGCCTGTGTGGTCGCCGTCGCCTACGGCGCGGTGCGCACGGTGTGGTTTATCAGCCAGTGGATCCTCTCCCCGTTCAGTCTGGAGCTGATGCTCCAGGCCGCAGGCGCGCTGCCGAAAAAGGTCGCCTTTGTCGGCAAGATCGTGGAGTTCTTCGCCACCGATCTGACCGCGCAGGAGGCCAAGGAGGCTGTGACCAAATACGCCACGTATGTGATCATCGGCGTTGCGGTCTTGATCGTGCTGCGCTGGCTTTTGAAGCTGCTTGAGCGGGGCTTCCGCCAGAAGTTTATGCCCTACGTGCTCAAAGAGGACTTCTCCGACTTCACCTATGAGTCGAAAAAGCGCAAGGCCGCGGAGGAGACGCTCTGCGACGTGGGCCTGCTCGGCCGGGCCGAGCGCTACTACACCGCAAACCGTTTGCAGGGGCTGTATCGCGACTGCTGGGTGGCCGCCGAGGAGATCGTCTGCGGCGGCGTTTACGGCGAAAACTACACCAGCCACAAGGTCAAGGCCCGGGGCCAGTGGCTCACGGTGCGGCTCAACTGCGACTTTGAGGGCACCGTGATTTTGGAAAGCCGGGACACGAAAAACGACTTCTCTCTGCGCGGCCTTGCCAAGCGCATGGTGGAGATCCAGTTCTCCTACACCGCCTTCGGCCAGCGCTTCCGCTGCTTCACCGACTCGACCGAGGACGCCTACGCCCTGCTCACCCGGCAGATGGCCGACAAGCTGATGCGGCTGCAGGAGAAATACCCCGATCTGTGCGTCATCTTCTACGAGGGCTGCATCCACGTGCTGATCCGCCGCCGCTCGTTTGACCGCCGCTGGGAAATGGCGATTCCCTTCTGCATCCCCCATCTGCGGCAGGAGAAGACCCGGCTCTACGGCGCGGTGGAGGATTTTACAGATCTGCTTTTGGAGTGAGCTATGGCTGAGAAGCAAGTACCGAACACCGTTTTGAGCCGTCTGCCGGTCTATCTGTCGTATCTGCGCGCGCTGCCGGAGGACGGGCCTGCCAACATCTCTGCGACCGCCATTGCCGGGGCGCTGGGCATGGGTCAGGTGCAGGTGCGAAAGGATCTTGCCATGGTCAGTCAAGGCGGCAGGCCGAAGGTCGGCTATGACCGCGCCGCGCTGATCCGGGATCTGTCCGCGTTTCTGGGCTATGACAACACCACCGACGCCGTGCTGGTCGGCGCGGGAAAGCTTGGCAGCGCGCTTTTGGGCTACGACGGCTTCGGGCGCTACGGGCTCAACATCCTGGCGGCCTTCGATCTGAACGCCGCGCCCGGCCGGCTCCAAGGCGGCAAGCCCGTGTATCCCATGGCGCAGCTTGCGCCCTTCTGCCGGGCCAACGCCGTGCTCATGGGCATCATCGCCGTGCCCGGCGACTGCGCGCAGGCGGTGTGCCGGCAGCTCATCGACGCCGGCGTGAAGGTGATCTGGAACTTTGCCCCCATCCATCTGGACGTTCCCGAGGGGATCCTGGTCCAATATGAAAACATGGCCGCATCCCTGGCGGTGCTCTCCAAGCATCTGTCGGCGCGCATCCGGGGCTTCTGAAACACGTGGCCGAATGTATGTGGTTAGCATGTCGTATTGTCTTCACTGGGTATTATTTGTTGTATTATTTGCTTTGTTACTTTATGTTTGTAAAATGCAGTGTTTGATAGTCATATGAGGTTGTCCTATGTAGTATCTTTACTTGTGCTGTTCCTTCACTTGCATCTTTGTCACAGACCTGTTATATTAATAATAGATAATGATTTGTAGTTACCATCGGCAAGACTGATTATCTAATCAACCGCAGTTTGTACTCAGGAGGGGATTATTTTGAAAACAGAATACTTATTATGTCGAATTACAGTACTTTTTGTCGTAATACTCAGTATAGTTTCCCTGCTCTATATGCCTGTTTTCGCATATGCCTATGGTGGGGAACTATACAACAGTAATTTAGAATGGGAACTTGATGCTGATACTGGTGTCTTAACGATTAGTGGTACCGGACCAATGCCGAATTATAATAGTGGGGATTTTGCACCCTACTGCGGTAACGTCAACGGTCGTGATATTGGGCCAATAGCAAAAACTTTTGTGGTATCCGATGGTGTTACACATATTGGAAACTATGCGCTTAACCCACGAGCTAAAGGTACAATCAATGTCCAAAAAGCGTATGTAGCATCGACTGTTGTTTCGATTGGCGACTCCGCACTTCATACTGCAGAAGTCGTAATATACTCTGAAAACTGTTCTTTTGGTTCGTATCCATTTAGCGATACCACAACAATTTTCTGTTATGCTGGTTCAACGGCACATGCATATGCGGTTGAACATGGTAACAATTATGTTCTTATGTGCAAAGAGCATCACCCAGAGACACGCGACGCTGTCGAACCTACCTGTTCAGAAGCGGGCTACTCCGGTGATATCTATTGCACAGTATGCGATATGTTGCTGGAAACAGGTTCAATTGTGCCTGCACTTGGGCATGACTATCAGATTGTCAATGCTGTTGCTCCTACCTGCATAGAGCCAGGCTATTCTGGAGATTCTGTATGTACCCGTTGTGAAGATGTAGCAGTGGAAGGAACCGCGCTTTCTCCTCTAGGTCATGATTGGAGTTCATGGTCGCTTGCTGCTCCTCCTACTTGTACTTCCCCTGGTTACTCACTCCGGATTTGTAATCGGTGTTCTAATGCTGAGAGAAGTGTCGTTGATGCCTTGGGGCATACCTGGGATCAAAACAGCACCATTGCTATTCATCCAACTTGCACGGATCCTGGATCGATTCAAAAGACATGCATTATATGCCATGGAACTGTGACGGAAGAAATCGCTCCACTTGGCCACGAGTACAAAAACCATCTCTGTGTACGCTGTGGTGAGATTGACCCTGATCTTAAAAATCCTTTTGAAGATGTAAAACTCGGCGAGTTCTTCTATAATCCCGTTCTATGGGCATACTTCTATGACCCACAGATTACCTCCGGCACCAGTGAGAAGACGTTCAGCCCATATGATACTTGCACACGGGCACAGATTGTCACTTTCCTATGGAGGGCGGCGTGTTCACCCGAACCTAGAACAGCAAACAATCTGTTTGCTGATGTTACGCCTGAAAAATACTACTACAAGGCGGTATTATGGGCGGCCGAAAACGGCATTACTTCCGGTACCAGCGATACAACCTTTAGCCCAGATGACAGTTGTACTCGTGGGCAAGTAGTATCCTTTCTCTGGCGCTTTGCTGGAAGCCCAGAGCCGGAAACAGTTAGCAACCCATTCATAGATGTAAAATCTGAGAATTATTACTACAAGGCGGTATTGTGGGCGGCTGAAACAGGGGTTACATCCGGCACCACCAAAACAACCTTTGACCCAGACGACACATGTACTCGCGCACAGATTGTTACATTCCTCTATAGGTATATGAATGGATGATCGAAGAGTTGTAAATGGTTGCTATGTTTATGTAATTAGTTTTGGCTATAAGCAGTATTTCTCTGTAGTTTCAAATAATTTTTTGCAAAAAGTTCAGAAAACTCTGTGCACGGAATACACTTAGAAACAATCCCAGTGCTCATATGCCATTTTTGCTGTGTTGGGGTGCTTTGCGAAGACTGTGTGTGATCGACTCAACGCCGTCGGCATCAATGCCTTCTGGATCTTTGTCCGAACCCATATCAACATTTTGGACGGATAGGCGGATTTGACGGAATAGTGAGCCAATAAGGAAACATGGTTGAGCTATTGGCATTGCCCTCCAAACGTCTAGCAGCGTAGGTCCGGAGTTTCTACGAGCAGCAGGACGTTATTTCGTCCCGCTGCTCGCAATCGTCGCTTTCGCGGCCGCGGCACGCTGCCGCGGCTGTTGTTTTTGGAATTTGCACGCAAAAACTGTCGTTTTTTGCAGAAATCGCTTGTTTTTTCCCGAGCGATCGGCAACCGTATGCGCAGGCTGGCTGGCATGAAACCCGGCTGCGTGCGCAAACTACCGCAGGAGGTGAGCAGATGGAATATTCCGAGCAGACCGCAAGGCTCGTGCTGACGATGTCTGACCAGCCGGGCTTTTTGGTACAGGACAACCACATTCTCTTCGCAAACGAGGCGGCCGGGACGCTGGGCATCAAGCAGGGCGAGGCGCTTGCGCGAATCGTGACCTTTTCAACCCGTCTGCCTGCAAGCCAGACGCCGCAGCAGACAACGTGCGTCCTGATGGGGCAGCAGTATTCCGCCTCGGTCGTCCAGTTGGAGCAGTCGATGCTGGTTTTGCTGCGCAGCAAGACCTTCTCCCCCCAGACCCTGGCGCACGCCGCCGCCGCCATCCGAACCGACGCGCAGCGGCTGGAGCATTCGCTCGAGGGGCTGTATGACGCAGTCTGCAGCAGCGATCCGGCGCTTGCAAAAAAGAACACCGCCCTGGCGCTCAAATCCCTCTATGGCTTTATGCGCACAGCGGAAAGCATGGATCTGCTGCAAAGTCTGCGCGATCGCAGCTACACGCTGTGCCCGGAGTATACGGACCTGGTGCCCTTCTTTGAAGGCCTGCTGGACCAGGCGCGCGACCTTTTGTACACGCGCAAGATCCGGCTGGACGCGGATCTGCCCAAGCCGCCGGCCCGCGGCTGGGTGGACCGCTGGCTTTTGACCACGGTGTTCTGGCATATGGCTGCAAACGCCGTCGCGGGCGGCGAGGGGCCGATTTTGGTGCGCCTGCGCTGCGAGGACAAGCAGTCGCTGCGGCTGAGCGTGCGCAACACCTGCCGCGGCGCGTCGCCCATCGGCCTGCCCGGGCTGTTCGCCCGGCACGAGGCGCCGCTGCTGCCGGGCCAGGGCGTCAGCATCCCCGGCTTCGGCCTGGATCTGCTGCGCATGGCAGCCGAGCTCCACGGCGGCGCGATGCTGCTCACCCAGCCCTCTGAGACAGAGCTGGAGGCCGTCTTCTCGGCCCGGATCGCGGCGCCGACCGGCGCGATCTCAACGCCGCCGTCTTACCGCGCAGACGGTGCGCCGCGGGGCCTTGTGGGGCTTGCCGGCGTGCTGGACGCGGAGGTCTACGACCCCGACGGAATTCTGGGCTGAGAAAAGCCGCTGAAAACCTGTGTTTTCGGCGGCTTTCTTGCTTTTTTAAGGCTGGGCTAAGGCAGCGCTGCTACAATCATAGCCGACAGGAAACCTACAAAAGGAGGAACTCCCCATGAAACGAAGAAGCTTTGTTCGAAGCGTCGTCTGTCTTGCGACCGCGCTGCTGCTTGTGGGATCGCTGCTGCTGCCGGCGTCCGCCAACGCCGCAACAAGCGCGGTATTGACCTTTACGGACACCGGCATCACCGAGACCCTGGCAGGCTCCGGCTACGCGATCGACGGCACCACGCTGACCATCACAGCGCCCGGCACCTACCAGATCACCGGCGCTTGCAGCGAGGGCGCCGTCGTGGTGGGCAAGAGTCTGTCTGACGTGACGCTGATTTTGGACGATCTGGACCTGCGCTCGTCCGTCACCGCGCCGCTGGTCGTCAAAAAGGGCGCGGCGGTGCTGCTGCGGCTGGACGGCGCAAGCACGCTGACTGACGACGAGGACCCCGCCCTGGAGGACACCGACCCCGACTATGAGGGCGCAGCGGTGAAGGTCAAAAGCGGCGCAAGCCTCACGATCTTCGGCACGGGCACGCTCACGGCAAACGGCAGCGCCAAAAACGCCATCAAGGGCGGCGCGGAGGCCGCGCTTGCGATCCACGGCGGCACCATCGTTGCCACTGCCGCAAACAACGGCATCGCCTCTGACGGCTCTGTGACCATCACGGGCGGCAGCTTCAACGTCACGTCGCAGGGCGACGGGATCAAGGCCGTGCCGGACGAGGGCGACACCGCAAGCGCCGGCACTGTGACCATCTCGGGCGGCAGCTTTGTGATCCGCGCGCAGGGCGACGGCATCCAGGCCGGGACAAATCTCACGATCTCGGGCGGCAGCTTTGATATCAAGACCCTGGACGGCTATCAGAGCAGCAGCTTCAACAAGGACACCATGAGCTGCAAGGGGCTCAAGGCCTCGGGCAACGAAACTGACACCGAAAACGCGACCAATTGCATCACGATCAGCGGCGGCAGCTTCCTGCTTGACACTGCGGACGACGCGGTCCACTCGGACGGCGATATCGAGATCACCGGCGGGACCTTTACCATCTATGCCGGCGACGACGGTGTGCACGCCGACACCACGCTGACGCTCGGCACGCAAAACGGCTATGAGCGCGACCCGGAGATCACGGTCTTGTCGAGCTATGAGGGCCTGGAGGCCGGAACTGTGAACCTTTACAGCGGCAAATGCTACGTGACCGCCTCGGACGACGGCATCAACGCCGCAGGCGGCAGCTCCAACGGCTCTAACCCGGGCGGCGGCGGAGATCACTTCAACCCCGGTCGGCCCGGCGGCGGCTGGGGCGGCGGTGGCGGGGGCGGCGACACCGGCAGCTACAGTCTCAACGTCTATGGCGGCACCGTGTACGTCGACTGCAAGGGCGACGGGCTGGACTCCAACGGCGCTTTGAACCTGCTGGGCGGCACGGTGACAGTCTTCTCGCAGGCCGCAGGCGGCGACAACTCGCCGCTGGACAGTGACGGCACGCTGCTCATCAACGGCGCGACGGTCTTTGCGGCCGGCACCAACCCCATGCGGGAAACGCCGTCTGCAAGCAGCCAGAGCTGCTATACCGCCACATCCAGATACCAGGCTGGGGCCGTGCTGAACGTGAGCGCGGGCGGCAGCCTGGTCTACTCTGACAAGCTGCCGCGGAGCATCAACTACCTGCTCTATTCCGCGCCGGGTCTGAGCACGTCTTCGTGCAGCGTGAGCACTGCCTCGACCGTCACGGCGTGCAAATCCAACGCCTGGCAGCACGACTGGGACGAGGGCGTCGTACAGACCGCCGCGACGGAAACGCAGGCTGGCGTGATGCGCTATACCTGCCAAAGCTGCGGCGCGGTGGAGCGCAAGACCATCCCCGCGCTGACGCGGGCTGTGACCTTTACCCAGGACGAGGATACCGCCCCGGTGACGGTCTTCACCGCGCGCTTTGTGACCGACGGCCACGCGCAGGTGGACGTATACTACACCCAGAGCTATGAGACGCCCGACGAGGCCAGCGTGACCGAGGCCATCGCCCGCAGCTCCCTCACCGGCGAGGCGGACGGCAGCGGCGAGGGGCAGATCAACTTTGCCCTGCGCCTGGACGAGGGCTATACGCTCGAAGACCTCACGATCACGGGCAGCTACAAAAATCTGAAGGATCTTTCCGAGGCGGAGGGGATCGACCAGCTCTACCGCATCACCAAAGTTGCAGGCGACCTGGAGATCACCGTGACCACCAAGGCCGCGCAGTCCGAGCCGGAGGATCCAACCGAGCCGACCGAGCCCACGGAACCCACCGAGCCGACGGAGCCGACCGAGCCCGATGACCCCACGGAGCCGACCGAGCCGACGGAGCCGACGCCTGCGGGGCTGCCGTTTACGGACGTGAAGGAGGAGAGCTGGTACTACGACGCAGTCCGCTACGTCTATGATGGCGGCCTGATGGTAGGTGTGACGGACACCACGTTTGAGCCTGAGACCTCTACCACCCGCGCGATGGTCGCCACGATCCTCTACCGCCTGGCGGGCAGCCCGGAGACAGCCTACACCGCCGCGTTTACGGACGTGCGCGAGGGAAGCTGGTATACCGAGGCTGTGACCTGGGCCGCGCAGAAGGGCGTATATCTCGGCTATCCCGACGGGACCTTCCGGCCCGACGAGCCCATCACAAGAGAGCAGCTTGCCGCCGTGCTGTGCCGCTATGTGGCAGGCAAATCTGAGCAGGAGGCAGAGCTTGCCGCCTTCGCCGACGGCGGAGCGGTATCTGAATGGGCGCTGCCGTCGGTCGCCTGGGCGGTGGAGCAGAGCATCCTGCACGGCGACGAGAACGGCCTGCTGCGCCCCCAGGCCCAGGCCACCCGTGCAGAGCTCGCCCAGGTGCTGAAAAATTTCCTCGCCTGCTCGTAAGCAGCGCATCCCCGCCCGCGCAGGGGCGAGCATCGCTCGTCCGCGGTAACGACCTCAAACCGGAACACGCCGATGCAAATTCGCAACACCCAAATGGGTGCGGATTTGCATCGGCGGTTTGGTATCGTTCTCCCCTGCCGCGGACGGCCGATGGTCGCCTGACGCAGAAGCACGCACCCGTCCATCGTGGCGCGGTGTGAAGATTTTTTAAATTTACCGATTGACATAGGAGGTTGGTTGGTATATAATAGCTGCAATCACACAAGAAAAGGAGACGCCACTATGTCCAACTATCGTTTTGAGACGCTGCAGCTCCATGTGGGGCAGGAGCACCCGGATCCGGCGACAGATGCGCGGGCGGTGCCCATTTATCAGACCACCTCTTACGTCTTCCGCGACTCAGCCCATGCCGCCGCCCGCTTCGGCCTTGCAGACGCGGGCAACATCTACGGTAGACTGACCAACTCCACCCAGGACGTGCTTGAACGCCGGGTGGCCGCGCTGGAGGGCGGCGTGGCGGCGCTGGCGCTGGCCTCGGGCGCAGCGGCAGTGACCTACACCATCCAGGCCCTGGCACAGAAGGGCGACCGGATCTTGGCGCAAAAGACCATCTACGGCGGCAGCTTCAATCTGCTCTCGCACACGCTGCCGCAGTATGGAATCGAGACGGATTTTGTTGACATCCACGATCCGGCCCAGGTCGAGGCCGCGCTCACAGACCGGACCAAGGCCATCTTTGTGGAGACCATGGGCAACCCCAACAGCGATATCCCGGATATCGACGCGCTGGCTGCGCTCGCGCACAGCCGGAAGATCCCGCTGGTCATCGACAACACGTTTGCCACGCCGTATCTGCTTCGGCCCATCGAGCACGGGGCGGACGTTGTGATCCACTCAGCCACCAAGTTCCTGGGCGGGCACGGCACCACGCTTGGCGGCATCATCGTCGACAGCGGCCGCTTTGACTGGGTGGGCTCCGGCAAATTCCCGGCCATTGCGCTGCCAAACCCGAGCTATCACGGGCTGTCGTTTGCCCAGGCCGTGGGACCGGCTGCGTTTGTCACCTATATCCGGGCCATTTTGCTGCGCGACCAGGGCGCGGCCATCTCGCCGTTCAACGCGTTTTTGCTGCTGCAAGGGGTGGAGACCCTGTCGCTGCGTGTGGAGCGTCACGCCGAAAACGCCGCAAAGGTGGTGGCCTTCCTTGCCGCGCACCCGAAGGTCGCACGGGTCAACCATCCTTCCCTGCCGGACCACCCCCAGCACGCGCTCTATACCCGCTATTTCCCGCACGGCGGCGGCAGCATCTTCACCTTTGACGTTCGGGGCGGCCAGGCAGAGGCCCACCGCTTCATCGACCGGCTGGCGCTGTTCTCCCTTCTGGCAAACGTGGCGGACGTGAAGTCGCTTGTCATTCACCCGGCAACCACCACCCACGCCCAGCTCTCGCCGGAGGAGTTGGCCGAGCAGGGCATCGGGCCCGGCACGGTGCGGCTGTCGATCGGCACCGAACACATCGACGACATCCTGGCGGATCTCAGCCAGGCGCTGGACGCGGTGTAACAACACAAAATACACGCCGATGCAAATTCGCAGCCGGTTCGGTTTTGCGAATTTGCATCGGCGTGTTCGTGTTCGGGAGACTTTCCCGCGGACGAGCGATGCTCGCCCCTACGAGGGTGCGTGTCGGGTGGTGCGCGAGTGCGGGGTCAGTCTTTGAGTTTGCCGGGGTAGCGGGAGCGGGAAAAGAGGAAGGACAGGGCGTAGAGCAGGATGGCGGCGGCGGCGAGGCCGGCGAGGATGGGCAGGGAGAGTGTGACGCCGGGCGTGCTTTGCACGCCGGAGACGCTCTGCGGACTCAGGGCCATGCTGCCGACCAGGAGCAGGGCCAAAAAGCCCATACAGGCGATGCGTCCCCGCTCGGTACCGAGCAGCAGCATGGCCGGAAGCTGGACCGCCCCGGGCAGAAGCGCCGCGGCAAACAGCAGCAGACCGAGCCCGAACAGCGCCCGCGCATCCACGCCCCCGCTGCGGCCCTGGGACAGGACAAAGCAGCCGAGCGTCAAAGCCAGCACGACCAGCTCGAAGAGCAGGCCCAAAAGATATTTCTCGCCCACAAGCTGGGTCTTGTTATAGGGCAGGCCGCCGGAATAGGTGGTCCAGCCAAGGCGCTCGTCATAGGCCAGAAGCGTGGTGGGGATCATGCCCGTCATCAGGCAGGGATAGGCCAGAAACAGCAGGTTGGACGAGGACCCTGCCAGGGCCGCCGCCAGGAAGGCCACCACAATGATCGCGTAGGACCAGCAGTATTTTTTTGCCATGTACAGATCCTTCATCAAAAGCGCCTTCATGCTTCATCCTCCTTTACCATCAGAACAAACAGCTCCTCCAGCGTGACCGGGCCGGTCTGCAGGCCGCCGAGATCCTGCTCGCGCAATACCAATGCCTCGGCGCCGAAGGGTGTGAGCCGCCGGTGCAGCACCTTGGCAGGGTCCAGACGCAAGATTGCCTCAGCCGTGCCGCGGGCAAGGCAATAGCGGCCAAGCAGCACGTCCTTTTCCTCGCACAGCAGGAGCCTGCCCTTGTGCAAGAAAGCCACGTAGTCGCAGATTCGCTCCAGATCACTCACAATGTGGGAGGAAAAGAGCACGGCATGGTCCTCCTGCCGGGTGAAGTCCTCCAAAAGCTCCATGACCTGGTCGCGCACCACGGGGTCGAGGCCCGAGGTGGCCTCGTCGAGCAGCAGAAGCTTTGGCCGGTGCGACAGGGCCACGGTGATGCCGAGCTTCATGCGGTTGCCCTTGGACAGGGCCGAGACCGGCTTATCCAGCGGCAGCGCGAGGCGGCGGGACAGGTCGAGGAAGGTCTTGTTCTCCCAGTTGCGGAAGGTCGCGGCCATGATGCGCGCGACCTGCTTGCCGGTCAGGCACCCGGGCAGACCGATCTCATCGGGGACCACGCCCAGCTCCTCCTTGATGGCGGCGGGGTTGTCCAAATGGTCCCGGCCCAGGATCCGGACGCTGCCGCCGTCTTTGGCGAGCTGGCCGAGGATCAGACGGAAGGTGGTGCTCTTGCCGGCGCCGTTTTCGCCCACCAGGCCGAGCACGCAGCCCTGCGGCAGAGTCAGGTCGAGGTCTTGCAGCGTAAAGCCGGGAAACTGCTTGCGAAGACCGCGGATCTCCAAGGCGTTGTTCATACGTATTCCTCCAAAGCAAAGCGGATCATATCCTCCAGCTCGCCCCGGCCCAGCGCGCAGGCCGCGGCGTGACGGCGGATCTCGTCAAGATGGGTCTCGATGGCCTTTAAATGCTCCTCGCGCACAAGCGCGGGGTTTTTTGCCGCCACAAAGCAGCCCTTGCCGGGGACGGTATAGACAAAGCCGTCCTTTTCCAGCTCTTCATAGGCGCGCTTTGTGGTGATGAAGCTGATGCGAAGATCCTTCGCAAGCCCCCGGATGGAGGGCAGCAGCTCGTCGGTTTTGAGCGTGCCGGACAAAATCTGGGCCTTGATCTGCGTGCAGATCTGGTCGTAGATCGGTGCGCCGCTTTTGTTGTCGATCAGAACGGTCATGTGGTCACCTCGTCTTAACTGTATATGTGGATTATATACAGTTTATACAGATTTGTCAAGGGCCTCTTGACTCTTTTTTTCCGCTGCGCTATACTGAAAGCACCTGCACAAAAAAAGTTTCAAATATTTTGTAATGAACCGCGCGTTTTTTGCATAAACGGTCAGAAGGGTCGAAAGGAGGGATGGACGTGGAGTCGATGGAGGCGCTGTATCAGACCTACGCGCAGACGGTATACCGCTATCTGTTCTCGCTGTGCCGCAGCGCGGATCTGGCCGAGGAGCTCACGCAGGAGACCTTTTACCAGGCCATCCGCACCATTGACCGCTTTGACGGCACCTGCGCGGTGTCCACCTGGCTTTGCGCCATCGCCAAACGGGTCTTGCAGACCCATCGCAGAAAGCATCCGGACACGGCGGAGCTGGAAGAGCAGACGCTTACCGCCCCCTCCGCCGAGTCTGCGGTACTGGGGGACGAGGACCGCCTTGCGGTGCTGCGGGCGCTGCACGGGCTGGAGGAGCCGTATCGGGAGGTCTTGTATCTGCGGCTGTTCGGCGATCTGCCCTACGCGCGCATCGGCGAGATCTTCGGCAAAACAGAAAACTGGGCCCGGGTCACCTTCTGCCGGGGCAAGGAAAAGCTGAGAAAGGAAGTGCTGAGACATGGATAAGCTCCCCTGTGAGATCGTCCGCGATCTGCTGCCGTCGTATGCAGACGGCCTCACCGCGGCAAGAACCAACCGGGCGGTGCAGGACCATCTGGCCTCGTGCCCAGGCTGTACGGAGGCCCTTACGGCCATAACCGGCCGTCTGCCTGCGCTGCCGCAGGCGGACGAGGCGGAGATCGACTATTTGAAAAAGGCCAGAAAGCGGGGCCGGCGGCGGCTTTGGCTGGCGCTGGCGGCGCTTTTGGTGGTCGTGCTGGGCGCGGCGGCGCTGCGTGCCTACGTGGTGGGCACCGCGTCCGATCCGCGCTGGGTGGGCTCGGAGGTCCGGGTGGACGGCCGGGTCGTGGAGCTGCGGCTGA
>ONCN01000188.1 GCA_900316335.1 uncultured Eubacteriales bacterium
CTGAACTGCAATAAAACGATGAAATGGTTTTATTGCATTCTGGTATAAAACTGCGCTCTGCCCGACGATCCGGACAGAGCGCAGTTTTTCATTCCCAGTTTCCGCCATGGTCCAGAGCCAGCGGGAAAAACAGGAAAAACAGCAGCCCAAGCAACACGTTGACAAGCGAGCAGATCAGAATGCCCACCGTCGGCGCATGGAGCGCAAAGGCGATCGCGATCACCGCAGCGCAGGGCACCAGCCCGAAGTAGAGGAACATGACCTGCACCAGGGCCTTCAGGCTTTTGCCTGCCTTCACTGGCACGGTAAAGTCGATAAACGCGCCAACGTTTGTGGCGTAGAAATCCACGGAAACGGCAAAGAGCGTCCAGCCCAGGGCGGACAGAACGTTGCCGCGCAGCACGATCAAAGCCGGGATCATCCCACACAGCACGTCCAGAAAGCAGTTTGCCGAGCCGCCCAACAGGGAAAACAGCAGCTTTTTTCGCGTGGACTCCGGAATGAGCTGGAAAAACGGCATACTGACGTCCTGCGCAAGCGCGTTGCCCAGGGCGCGATAAAACGCGCAGCCAGCCAAAACCAGCCCCACGGGGATCATGGTCCGGGTTTGAACGGCGTAGCGCAAAAACAAGCTCAAGAGCAAGCTGATCACCAGATAGGTCTCGCTCGTCTTGGTGAACACGCGCAGATGGGCAAAGCGGAAGCGATTGTAGAGCGCTTTGTAGAAATACACGTTTGCACCCTCGCCCCGGTTGAGCCCGTCGCGCAGGAGCTTGTCAGAGCGGTCTTTTTTCCGCTTGCGCACAATGCCGGTGGTTCGCTCCGCCTGCGCCTTTGCCAAAAGCTCCGCAGTCTGCTCAGACTGCGCCATCGCGTCCTCATAGAAGTCCGCCTTGATCGACCAGATCAGCCAGCAGAGCCCTGCGCTGCCGAGTATGGTCAAAGCCACAAACAACACAAGCATGCCGGATTGGCCGGTCACTGCGCAGCGGGCGATCCCCTTGAGCCAGCCCCAGAACGGGACCCAGCGTGACGCAGGCGCGCAGAAGAACCCGGTCAGATCTTCGATCCATCCGCCGCCTTTGCGCATATGATACACATAAAACGCAGCAAGTGCCAAAACCGGCACGCCGAACACCACCCGGCGGAACATGGGCTTCCACCCGGGGCGGGAGGCAAAGACCACGTAGCACAATACCTGGATCAGCTTTGCCGCAAGGAAAACCAAAATCATGGTTGCAAACAGCAGCAGGGCGCTGAGCAGGGACAGCCCCATGTTGAGCAGATTGGGAAGCTGGAAGAGCAGGTAGACCATGCTCAAGAGGATGGTGCCCATCTGCGTGAGCAGACGGAACAGCAGAACCGACTGCGGCCGCATGGGAGAGGGGAAGAGCAGATTGACGTCCGCAGGCAGGAAGATCTTGCTGCCGTTTTTGTCGGCCCCCATGATCACCACAAGAAAGATCAGCGCTATGATCGCGCCCGCAACAAGCTCAATGAGATCCGCCGCTTCCACCGGAAGCCCGTCAAGCGCTGAGACCGCAATGTCCTGCGCGTTCTCCGGCGCTTCAATTTCATCGCCAGCGGGTGCGGTCTGGGCCTCTGTCTGCTCTGTGTCGGGGAAGAAGTGCTCAGAGAAGATAGCCGCACCGCCGCCGATCAGACCGCCCATCACAAAGCAGACCAGAATGAAGATCAGCACCCAGGTCTTGAAGAGCTTTCTCAGCGCATTGAACGAGCTGTGCAGCACATAGTAGAAAAACAGCCTCATACGCTGGCCTCCGGCGCTGCGCCCTCGGTGACGGCAAAGTACAGATCCTCCAGGCGCTGACCTGCCTCGGCAAGCTCCGTTCGCTTCACGTCGGCCCGGATCACGCCGTTTTGCATGATGAGGGTGCGATCCCAAAGCATGTCAACAGAGTCGATGATATGGGTGCTCACTAAGACCGTCTTTCCCTCAGCCGCCATCTTTTCGATCGTCTGCTTGAGCTCTTTGATGGCGTGCGGATCCAGGCCGATCATGGGCTCGTCCATCAAAAGCATCTGTGGCTGCGGCAGCAGGCCCAGGCAGAGATTGAGCTTTTGCTGCATACCCTTAGACAGCTCGTCGCCAAATTTCTTGCCCTTGTCTGAGAGCTCAAATTGGTCCAAAAGTGCCTGGATCCTTGGCTTATAGTCCTTGAGCCGGTATGCGCGGGCCAAAAACTCCATGTGCTCTGTTACCGTGAGATTGGGATACAGGGTCGGAAGCTCCGGGATATAGCCCAAAAGCCGTCTTGCCTCGGGCGTTTTGTTTGGATGGCCGTCCACTGTGATGCGGCCTTCATAGCGCAGAAAGCCGATCACAGATTTCATCAGGGTACTCTTGCCTGCGCCATTTGGCCCCAGCAGGACCGTAACGGTGCCGGGCTGAAGGGTAAAGGAAAGATCGTTGCACGCAAGAACCTTTCCATACCGTTTGGTGAGGTGCGAGACTTCCAGCATAGTGCCTCCTTATAACACGTTGAGGATATACCCCTTCAAATACATCGACTGGTCCTGGCGGAAGCTGGCGGGATGATCCCGGGACTGCATCAACAGCTCGATCAGCCGCACGGTGCGCCCGCTGTCTGCCGCAGCCTCCTGCAGCATGCGCACAAACAGCTCGGGCGTCATAAACTGGCTGCAAGAGCAGGTGATCAAAAACCCGCCGGATCGCACCAGCCGCATACAGCGCAGATTGAGCTCTTTATATCCGCGGTAGGCGCCGTCAAGCGCCTTTCTGCTTTTGGCAAAGGCAGGGGGGTCCAAAATCACGGTGTCAAACTGCCGCCCTGCTTCGTCGTAGGCCTTAACCAGGTCGAACACGTTCTCCCGCACGGGCATAATGCGCTCCGCTACGTCGTTGAGCGCAGCGTTTTGCCGCAGCATGGCAAGCGCGGACTCCGAAACGTCGACCGCTTCGACCCGCGCAGCGCCGTAGAGCGCCGCATGTATGGCAAAGCCTCCCGTGTGGCAGCAAAGATCCAGCACCTCACGCCCGGGGCAGTAAGGGCGGATCCGTCCACGGTTTTCCTGCTGATCCAGAAAATGTCCGGTTTTCTGCCCGTTGGGAATATCCACCAGCATCCTTGCGTCGTGCTCCCGGATCTGCACCAGCTCCGGAACCTGGCCGTAGACGCAGCCACAGAGCAGATCCAGCCCCTCCTTTTCCCGCACGGGGACGTCATCTCGCTCGTAAATACCGATTGGATGGAAGAGCTCGACTAGAATGTCGATCAGATCGGCCTTAAAGCGTTCCAGGCCAAGACTGACGATCTGAAAGCTGAGATACTGGCCAAACTTGTCCACCGTCAGACCCGGCAGCCCGTCAGACTCGCCGAAGACCACCCGGCAGGAATTTTCAAAACCGAGCGCCTTGCGATAGCTCCATGCGTCGCGGATCCGACGCGCGAAGAATTCCCGATTGATCGGTTCGTCCGGGTCTTTGGTCAAAACACGCACCGT
>ONCN01000023.1 GCA_900316335.1 uncultured Eubacteriales bacterium
TGGATCCAAGGAGGGGGAAGAAATTCGAAATCTTCCCCCTCCTTGGCGTGTCTTTGGTTACTTTCTGCACGAGCAGAAAGTGACGCCCCCGGCAGGGTGCGCAGGTTGCAGAGTTAGGAGCATTACCATTGGGTGGCGGAAGGCCAATACAACCACAGACCAATCCCAAAACCCAGGTAGCGCACCGAATGGCGCTTCGCGACGGGTCGATGAGCGACGCGTAGCTAGTCCCTTAGGAGTCATCGACCCCTACGGGATAGGTACGTTCCGTAGTGACGCATGACTCCCAGGGGACTAGCTGCGCGTCGCACATGCGCCAGCACGTATGCGCCTGCATAACCTCCGAGCGTTCCAAAACCCGAAACCGCCCACAAGGGCGCTTCGCGACGGGCTGATGTGGTCATCAGCCCCTACGGACTCTGAGGATCGTGGCGCTGCGCGACGGGCCGATGTGCGGTGCGAAGCTGGTCCCTTGGGAGTCATTCTTCGTGACGCTTCGAGTTCGGCCTCTACGGGGCAGGACTACGGCGGGGGCAGCGGAAAAATTTGGATTGTCAAGCTTTTAGCCTTGACAATTGGCGCTGGTTCGTGTATAATGGGCTAGCTGTCAAAGTTTGGACCTTGATAGGGGGCGCGGGCCGTGAAGGATGATCAGCTTGAAATGGGGCCGTGAAGGATGATCAGCTTGAAATGACGCTGTACTTCGATTTTTACGGCGAGCTGCTCACGCAAAAGCAGCGGACCTGCTTTGACCTGTATTACAACCAGGATCTTTCTCTCTCCGAGATCGCCCAGCTTGAGGGGATCAGCCGCCAGGGTGTGCACGACGCCATCAGCCGCGCCGAAGCCCAACTGAGCCAACTTGAGCAAATCACCGGCTGCGTCCGCTCCGCACGCGCGGCTGCGCAAACCGCACAGCGGCTTGAGGCGCTTGCCCGGCGGCTCGCCGCCCTGCCCGGCGACGAGGCCCAGGCCATCGCCGGAGAGATCCGGGAGGCCGCGGCCTCACTAAAGGAGTAAGCTATGGCATTTGAAGGCCTGACTGAAAAACTATCCGCCTCCTTCCAGCGGCTGCGCAGCAAGGGGCGGCTGACCGAAAGCGACGTGAAAGAAGCCATGCGGGAGATCCGCCTGGCCCTGCTTGAGGCCGACGTGAGCTACAAGGTGGTCAAGGACTTTATCAAGTCCGTCACCGAGCGCTGCGTGGGCAACGATGTGCTCGAAAGTCTGACCCCCGCCCAGATGGTGGTGAAGATCGTCAACGAAGAGCTCACCCGCCTCATGGGCAGCGAAAACCAGAAGATCACCCTCTCCTCCAAGGGGCCGACGGTGATCATGCTGGTGGGTCTGCAGGGCGCGGGCAAAACCACCAACGGCGCAAAGCTCGCCGGCTGGTTCAAAAAGACCCAGGGCAAGCGGCCGCTTCTTGTGGCCTGCGACGTCTACCGCCCCGCCGCCATCCGGCAGCTTGAGGTCGTGGGCGGCCAGCTCGATATCCCCGTGTTCCAGATGGGTCAGATCGACCCTGTGAAGATCGCCAAGGAGGCCATGACCTACGCCGTGCAGCACGGCAACGACATGGTGTTTTTGGATACCGCAGGCCGCCTGCATGTGGACGAAGCGCTTATGACCGAGCTGCAGTCCATTAAGCAGGAGGTCAAGCCCGACGAGATTTTGCTGGTGCTCGACGCCATGACCGGTCAGGACGCGGTGAACGCCGCGCAGACCTTTGACCAGTGGCTTGACATCGGCGGCGTGATGCTCTCCAAGCTCGACGGCGACGCCAGAGGCGGCGCGGCACTGTCTGTCAAGGCTGTGACCGGCAAGCCCATCAAGTTTATCGGCACCGGCGAAAAGCTGGACCAGATCGAGCCCTTCCACCCCGGGCGCATGGCCGGGCGGATCTTGGGCATGGGCGACGTGCTGAGCCTGATCGAAAAGGCTGAGCAGGCGCTTGACCGCAAAAAGGCCGAGGAGATGGAAGCCCGTCTGCGGCAGAACAAATTCACCCTCTCAGACTTCTACGACCAGCTTTTGCAGCTCAAAAACATGGGCAGCATCCAGGATATCCTGGGCATGATGCCCGGCATGGGCAGCATGAAGGACATCCCTGTGGACGAAAAGGCGCTCACCCGTGTGGAGGCCATCATCCAGTCCATGACCCCCTATGAGCGGGAAAACCCCTCCTGCCTCGGCTCAAGCCGCAAAAAGCGCATCGCCGCCGGCTGCGGGCAGCGGGTGGAGGACGTGAACAAGCTGCTCAAGCAGTTTGACCAGATGCAGAAGATGATCAAGATGATGTCCGGCCCCGGCGCCTCGCGGAAGATGAAAAAGCTCCAGCGCAAGGGCGGCTTCCCCAACTTGGGCGGCGGCATGGGCGGCTTCCCCGGCCTGTAAACGAAATTGACAATTGCACACAATTGACAATGATATCAAACTATTATTATTTTTAAGGAGATACTACCATGGTTAAGATCAGACTCAGAAGAATGGGCGCCAAGAAGAACCCCTTCTACCGCATTGTTGTCGCTGACTCCCGCAGCCCCCGTGACGGCCGCTGCATCGAAGAGATCGGCACCTACAATCCCCTGGCCAACCCCGCCGAGATCAACCTCGACGTAGAGAAGGCTCAGACCTGGATCAAGAACGGCGCTCAGCCCACCGACACTGTCAGAGGTCTGTTGAAGAAGGCCGGCGCTCTGTAAGCCGAGGGCGTCATCATGAAGGAACTGCTGCTCTACATGGCTCAAAACCTGGTGGAACACCCCGACCAGGTGACTGTCACCGAGCTGGAGGGCGACCCCACTGTGCTGGAGCTCCGTGTAGCCCCTGAGGACATGGGCAAGGTCATCGGCCGCGGCGGCCGGATCGCCAAGGAGATCCGCGCCATCATGAAGTCTGTGGCCCAGCGCAAGGGCGTTCGCGTCAGCGTGGAGATTGTAGACTGAACATGAACACAAAACAGGCTGCTGAAAAGCAGCCTGTTTTGATATCAAATGTAATATGGATTTGGTTTTGTCAAGAGTGTGATCAAATCAACCAACCATCCAATTCCGAACAGTCCAAAAGTAAACAAGTACAGAATTCCCATCCCTGTCTTGCCCTCATAGAACTTATGTGCACCCAATCCTCCCAGGAAAAAGCACAGCAGCAGCGCTACCGTTTTATCCTTCGGCGTTCCAGCGCTGACGGTTTTGACGGCGGGCTGTGGTGCAATGTTGTTTGTGATCACAATCTGTGGTTGTGGATTTACCCTTGTTGCCACTTGCGGTCCGCCACATTTTGGACATACTGCGCAGGATGAATGAATTCTGCTGCCGCAATGTCTGCAAAAAATCAGTTCGTTCATACGGGGAGCGAACTGTGGCGCAGATCGGGTTGTTGCTTCGTTCACATATTTTGTACCGCAGCTTTGGCACACCCAAATGCCGTCCTGACAAATGAGATCAGGGCTGTTGCACATCTGACAAATCAGTGCTTTCACGGGAACGACTACCTCCTCTGTTTCATGCGTTTGGCAGGATGAAATGGATGGATTTTTCTTATTGTAGCACGATAGGCAGAGGTTTGCAACCTTTTTTCCTCTGTTTTGCAGCGTCATGCACTGCTGCGCGAGCAGAACGATTTCTCTTGACAAAGCCGTGTCCGGACGCGATAATACAATTAGCAAATCCTTTGCCGACCGGCACGGTTCCGGCAATGACAAATGGAGGACCCCATGAACAATCAATACTTAGAAACCGGCAAGATCGTCTCGACGCACGGCATCCGGGGGGAGGTCAAGGTGCAGCCCTGGGCGGATTCACCGGATTTTTTGCTGCGCTTCAAGACCCTGTATCTGGACCGCGGCGCCAGACCGATGGCCGTGGAGCAGGCCCGGGTGCAGAAGACGATGGTGCTGCTCAAGCTCAAGGGAATCGACACCGTCGAGCAGGCGCAGGCGATGCGGGATCAGATCCTGTATCTGGACCGGCAGGACCCGCATATCCCCGCAGGCACCGTCTTTCAGGCGGATCTGATCGGCCTGCCGGTGCGCGCAAACGGCGAGGAGCTTGGCACCATCCGGGAAATTTTGTCCATGCCCGCCTCAGACGTGTGGGTGGTCAGAGGGGAGCACGAATACATGATCCCCAACGTCAAGGCCTTTGTGCCGGTGATTGATCTGTCTTTGGGCTACGTGGACGTGAATTTGATCGAAGGGATGCGCACCGATGCGGATTGATATTATGACCCTCTTCCCCGAGACTGTGGGGGACGTGCTCTCTGAGTCGATCATCGGCAGAGCGCAGGAGCGGGGCTTTGTCACCATCCGGACCCACCAGATCCGGGACTACACCACCAACAAGCAAAATCAGGTGGACGACTATCCCTACGGCGGCGGCCACGGCGCAGTGATGCAGGCAGACCCGCTCTATCGCTGCTGGGACCACATCCGGCAGGAGACGGGCCTGAAGCCGCACACGATCTATCTATCCCCCTGCGGCACGGTCTTTGACCAGGCCAAGGCAAGGGAGCTGGCGGGAAGCTATGAAAGTCTCATTTTGGTCTGCGGCCACTATGAGGGCATCGACCAGCGCTTTATCGACGAGTGCGTGGACGAGGAGATCTCTTTGGGCGACTTCGTGCTGACCGGCGGCGAGATTGCGGCCCTGGCTGTGAGCGACGCGGTGTGTCGTCTTCTGCCCGGGGTGCTTTCAGACCCCGCCTGCTTTGAGGACGAGAGCCACTGGAACGGTCTGTTGGAATATCCCCAATACAGCCGTCCGGCGGTGTGGCACGAACGTCCGGTGCCGGAAATTTTGCTCTCGGGCAACCACGAAAAGGTCGCCCGCTGGCGGCGAAAGCAGTCTATTTTGCGCACCATGCACCGGCGGCCGGATCTGTTTGCCAGGCTGCGGCTGCCAAGCCATTCCAAGGCCGAGAAAAAATTCATACAGGAACTGGAGGAGGAAGACGATGCATTCCAAGCTCGATACGCTGAAAACCTGGGTCGATGAGGCCCGGTCCATGGTCTTTTTCGGCGGGGCAGGCGTCTCCACGGAAAGCGGCATCCCCGATTTTCGCAGTGTAGACGGGCTGTACAGCCAGAAATTCAAGTATCCCCCCGAAACCATCATCTCAGCCACCTTCTTTGCCCGGAAGCCGGAGGAATTCTTCGACTTCTACAAGCAGAAGATGCTCCCTCTGGGCTTTGAGCCCAACGTGACCCACAAGGTCCTCGCCCGCTGGGAGCGGGAGGGCCGTCTGGCCGCCGTGGTGACCCAGAACATCGACGGCCTGCATCAGAAGGCGGGCTCTAAAACCGTCTATGAGCTCCACGGCTCGGTGCTGCGCAACTACTGCACCCGCTGCCACCGCGCGTACTCCGCCCAGTATGTGAAAAACAGCCGGGGCGTGCCGATGTGCGACTGCGGCGGCATCATCAAGCCCGACGTGGTGCTCTATGAAGAGTCTTTGGACACCAACGTGATGTACGGCGCGGCCCAGGCCATTGCAAACGCGGATATGCTGATTGTGGCCGGGACCTCGCTCACGGTCTACCCCGCGGCCGGGATGCTGCGCTACTATCGCGGCAATCGTCTGGTTTTGATCAACCGCGACGCCACCCCCTATGACGACGAGGCGGATCTGGTCTTCCACGAAAGTCTGGGCACGATCTTCTCCCAGCTTTGACAAAACGGTCCCGGGATCGAAACGGATCCCGGGACCTGTTTTGTCAAAAACTTCGGATCATGCACAGCGTGGGGAATGAAAGATTGAGAGAAGGAAAAAATGGAGGCGTCCGTTCTGGACAATTTGGATACAGTTCTATATCGAAGATGTGGAACTCACCAAAATTCTTTCCTTGTTTCATTCCCGCTGCTCTGCAAAAGCGCTTATTCTCCGCGCTGGCGGAGGAAGCGCTCGGTCTGCTCAAGCTGCTCGGGGGTGTTGACGCCGATGATCTGCTCGTTGAGCGCGGCGGTGTAGACCGCAACGCGCTTGCCCTGGTCGCGCAGAATGGCAGGAACGTCGGTAAGGTAATACTCTTTTTGGGCGTTGTTGTTTTTGAGACTGCTCAGCGCCTCGAGCAGCGAGGCACAGTCGAAGGCGTAGATGCCCACGTTGAGCTCGCGGATGGCCTTCTGTTCCTCGGTGCAGTCGCGGTCTTCCACAATGCGGAGGAAGTCGCCGTTTTCATCGCGCAGCACACGACCGTAGGGCAGATATTCCTTGCAGGTGCCCGAGAGCATCGTGCAAAGCGCGCCGGTCTCGGCGTGGTGCTGCAGAAGGCCCTCATAGACCTCTTTCTTCAACAGGGGCATATCCCCGTAGCAAACCAGCACGGTGCCATCAAAGCCCTCCAGGTGCTCCTTCGCGCACATCACAGCGTGGCCGGTGCCAAGCTGGGGCTCCTGCACGGCTTGGGGATAGCCGGGGAAGGCGGCAAAGACCGCCTCTTTCATATAGCCGCCGACAAGGACGGTGTTTTCCGGGGGGATAAAATCAATAGCCTTGAGCACGTAGTGCAGAAGGGGCTTGCCGCAGGCCTGACGAAGGACCTTGGGCAGATTGTTGGTTTCAGACATCATTCTGGTGCCCTTGCCGGCTGCCAGAACAACCGCTTTTGTATTCATACTTTCACTCCATTTGCCGCCGGGCGGCGATTTTCTTTGCTTTGGCTCCTGCTGTGTGGCAGGGCTATGTTCAGTATAAGGGATATTCACCAAAAATGCAACAATTTATTTCCTGAAACGCTTTACAAATCCCGGCTTTTGCGGTATAAAAAAGAAAAAAATGGGAGGTCTGTATGTATACCCTCATCCGATCCGCGCGAAAAACCATTGCGCTGGAGCTCACGCGGCAGGGCGATTTGATCGTGCGCGCGCCAAACCGGATGCCCGAGCGGGAGATCCGCGCGTTTGTGGCATCCAAAGAGGCGTGGATCCGCGCCCACCGCGAAAAGCTTTTGGCCGCCGCCCCCGATGAGGCCGACCGGCTGGGCCCGGCCGAGCTCAAGCGTCTGGCCGAGGCTGCGCGCGCGGATCTGTCTGCGCGGGCCCGGCACTGGGCCGGCGTGATGGGCCTGCGCTACGGCAAGCTCACCATCCGAAGCCAGACCACCCGCTGGGGGAGCTGCTCGGCCAAGGGCAACCTCAACTTCAACTGCCTTTTGATGCTCGCGCCCGAGGCGGAGCGGGACTACGTGGTGGTCCACGAGCTGTGCCATCTCAGGCATATGGACCACTCCCCCGCCTTCTGGGCCGAGGTGGAGGCGGTCTTGCCCGATTACCGGGCGCGGGTGGCCTGGTTCAAGGCCAACGGCGCCGCACTTATGCGAAGAATGACCGGCTGAAGGCCGGGGAAGGAGCGACCTATGATCAGCTTTGAAAGCGACTATACCACCGGAGCACACCCGGAAATTCTGCAGCGTCTTTTGGAGACCAACCTGGAGCCCCAGCCAGGATACGGCGAGGACGCCTATTGCCGCAGCGCCAAAGAAAAGATCCGGCAGGCGCTTTGCGACGAGCAGGCGGAGATCTTTTTCCTCTCAGGCGGCACGCAGACGAACGCCATTGTGGCCTCGAGCCTGCTGCAGCCCTGGCAGGGCGTTCTGGCCGCCCAGACCGGGCACATCCACGGGCATGAGGCGGGCGCGATCGAGGCCATGGGGCACAAGGTCCTGGCTTTGCCCGAGCATTTGGGCAAGCTGGACCCGGGGGAGCTTGCAGACTATCTTGCCGCCTTTTATGGCGACGAAAACCGCGAGCACTTGGTCTGGCCGGGCGTGGTGTATCTCTCGCACCCAACAGAGTGGGGCACGCTGTATTCCAAGCAGGAGCTTGCCGACATCAGCGCGCTTTGCCGAAAATATGATCTCAAGCTGTTTTTGGACGGGGCAAGGCTTGGCTATGCGCTGGCAAGCCCCGAGTGCGACGTGACGCTGCAGGATCTGGCGCAGCTTTGCGACGCGTTTTATATCGGCGGCACCAAGGTCGGCGCGCTGTGCGGTGAGGCGGCGGTTTTTCCCCGCGGCGGAATGCCCCCGCACTTTCTGAACTGGGTCAAAAAGCACGGCGGCCTGCTGGCAAAGGGCCGGCTTTTGGGCGTGCAGTTTGACGCGCTGTTTACAAACGAGCTGTATGCCAGGCTGGGGCAGAACGGCATTGACCGGGCCGTGGAGCTGAAGCAGATCCTGGCGCGGCACGGCGTGCCCTTCTATTTGGAAACGCCCACAAACCAGCAGTTTGTGGTGCTGCCGGACCACGTCATCCACTCTCTGGAGGCGCGCGGCATCCGCTGCGGCTTCTGGTCCAAGCCTGACCCGGAGCATACGGTGGTCCGCTTTGCCACAAGCTGGTCCACCACCCCCGAAGATCTCGCCGCACTGGACGCCGCCCTGGGGCAAACCATTTAAGGCTGGCCGCATTGCTGCGCGCGCGACCCATGAAGCGGCGCCGGGGCGCCATGAAGCATGGCGTTCGCCATATGAAGCAGCCTTCGGCCATGAAGCGCGGCTGCCGCCGCATTGAGAAGCGTAACCGGCAGGCCCCGCAGGGGCGATGGCTGTGGATCCCATTTCCGGCGGCTTTGCCGCCGGAAATGGGGAATACAAAACAGAACACGCTGATGCAAATCCGCAATACCCGACCGGGTACGAATTTGCATCGGCGCGTTCTGTTTTGGAGGTTGTCGCTGCGGACGAGCGATACAGCACAGTCCGGTGGACTGTGCTGTATTTTATCCCCCAGTTGCGGCGGCTCTGCCGCCGGAAATGGGATCCACAGCCATCGCCCCTACACACTTGGCCCCAGGCAGAGGGATCTGCCCGCCGGGTGGGCGCTGCAGTGCTAGAGGGTCGCGTCGGTGGGGCGGTGGTGGCGAAGCTGGCGGATGTCCTGCCCGACGAAGGGGACGTACTGGAAGCTGCCGAGGAAGCGGGAGCTGAGCTGGGGGCCATAGCGGGGATCCAGGTCCTCGGGGCGAAGGTTTGTGGACACGACCATCGCCTTGCGCGCAAGCAGGCGGTCGTTGACCAGGGTATAGAGCGTAGAGACCACAAACTGGGTGGTCATCTCAGTGCCAAGATCGTCCAAAATCAGAAGATCACAGGCGGCAAACCGGTCCAGATCCGCGCCGCCCTGGCCAAAGCGCTCAGACTCATACGCCGCGAAGAGCTTCGGCGCGGAGATATAGACCACCGACGAGCCGCCGTCGGCCACGGTGCGGGCGATGCAGGCCGACAAAAAGGTCTTGCCAAGCCCCGGCGCGCCGGAGAGCAGCAGATTGCCGCAGCCGGGCTTAAAGGTTTGGGCGTAGCGGCGGCAGAGATTGAGCGTCCGGCTCATCAGTTGGCGGGGGCTTGCGCCCAGGTCGGGGTCAAACTGCTCGGAATAATACGACAGTGAGAAGGTCTCAAACCGCTCCTTGCCGGTCAGAAGCTCGGCCAGCTCGCGCTTTTGCTCCTGCCGGCACAGCTCAGACAGGCACTCGCACATGCGCGCGCCGACGTAGCCTGTGCCGCCGCAGATGGTGCACACGGGGCCGTCGTCGAGAAAGTCGTCGCCCAGCTCAAGCTCGTCGAGGATCCACTGCCGCTCGTCCTGGAGCTTGAGATTGCGCTCGCGCACGGCGGCGATGGCGGCCTTGGGGTCCTCGCCCCGGGCAAAGCAGAGCGCCACGGTCTCAGACATGGTCTGGCGCAGCTCGCGGTCGATCTGCTCCAGGCGCGGGCGCATGCGGTAGGCCTGCGCAAGATGCGTCTCATACTCCCGCCTGCGCTGGCGGTTTGCCTCCTCAAGCCGGTCGCGGGCGCGGCGCAGCACTTCTTCGGAATAGGCCATGGGTCAATCCTCCTGCTCGTCTTGCATCATGCGGGCCACGGCCTGCTTCATCATCGGGCTCAAGGCCTGGCCGTGGCGCTGGAAATCGCCCTTGCCCGCCTTTAAGGGCGCGCCGGGCTTGCGGTCGCGGGCGCTGATCTGCTCCACCGTAGTCAGACCCTGCGCGTTCCAGCTTTTCAAAATCGAGTGCATATAGGGCCATTTTAAGGCCCCGGTGTTCATACAGGTCTTGTCATAGGCCAGGCGCAGCACCTCGTCTGTAAAGCCCCAGTCGGCCCAGGTCTGGATATATTTTTCCTCGCCCTGGGTGAGAACGCGGCCCTGTATGCCCAAAAGCTCTGTGATCTGGCGGCTGCGGCTCTCGCGGTGAAGCTGGCTTTGGATGAAGGCGGCAGCCCGCTCCATGGTGTCGATGCCGGCGTCGGCCCAGCGGTAGGCCTCGCGCTCGATGTTACGCATGGAGGGTGTGCGGCCCGAGCCGCGGCTGCGGCCCCGGTCCACGCAGTAGTGGACCAGCATATTGATGACCTCTGTGGGCAGGCCCAGGTATTGATACATCGACAGCAGGATCTTGAGCTCTTCCGTGCTCAGGGCCTTGCCGAGATAGCGCTGGACCTCCCCCACCAGGCGGCGGAAGGGCGACTGCGGCGGCTCGAGCTGGGCTGCCACGTCATAGTCGGAGTACTCCGGCCGCTCGTCCGCGCCCTTGAGATAGCGCGGGGCGTCCGGCTGCTGGGCGCCGAGCTGGCGCAGAAGGCGCTCGGCCTCGGTGAGTCTTGCCTCAGAGAAGCCCGTGACCACGTCGCTCAGGCCGCAGGTCCGGCAAAGATACAGCAAGGCCGCGTCGCCGCTGCCGGCGGCCAGGATGCGGCGCACAGCCTGCACGTCCAAAAAACCTTGATCCAAGGGGCTTCTCCTCCATTCTGAATTATTTTCTCTATTCTATCATGTTTTTACAGAAAATTCAACCATTTCCCATTGCATCCCGGCTGGAAATGTGATAAGATGGTAGCAATTCAATCAGAAGGCAGGTAATCGCCATGGAATGTAAATACTGCAACGCCACGCTGCCGGAGGACACCACGCTGTGCCCCTTCTGCGGCAAGGATAACGCCAAGGATCTGACCGAGGCCGCCGAGCAGGCCGCCCGGGACGTCACCGAAGAGGCCCAGGCCGAAGTCGAACAGGCCGCCGAGGCGGTTGAGGATACCGCCGAGCAGGCCGCTGAGACCGTTGAGAACGCCGCCGAGCAGGCCGCTGAGACCGTTGAAAACGCCGCCGAGCAAGCTGCCGAGACCGTTGAAAACGCCGCCGAGCAAGCTGCCGAGACCGTTGAAAACGCCGCCGAGCAGGCTGCCGAGACCGTTGAAAACGCCGCCGAGGACGCACAGGACGCTGTGGAAGGCGCCGAGGACGCTGCCCGGGAGACCGCCGCGGTGATCCCCGAAGCGATCCGGGAAGAGGCTTCCATCCCCGAAGCACCCAAAAAGAAGAAAAAGACCGGCAAGGTCGTGGGCATTGTGATCGGCTGCCTGGTGGGCTTGCTGCTGCTGGCTGCCGCGGGCTACTACGGCTACTACGCCTATGCCCACAAGGACGAGCGCAGCTTCACAGAAAATCTGAAGGCCGCGACCGACGCGCTGCTGGGCCGCACCCCCGCGCTTGCAGGCGGCGACGACATCAACGTCAAGACCGTCTACACCGACCAGGCCCTCGTTGCCGGCGACGCACGGCTGGCCGCCCCGGTCGCCCAGTGCGGCGATCTGACGCTGGACAACGGTACCTTCCAGATCTACTACTGGATGCAGTTCTACACCTTTATGAACCAATACGGCTCCTACGCCTCCATGTACGGGCTGGATACCTCCCTGCCCATGTCTGAGCAGGATTGCATGCTCCAGGAGGGTCTGAACTGGGAGCAGCTCTTCGTGGAGTCCGGCATCGACCAGTTCAAGGAATACGGCGCGGTTTACAACGACGCAATCGCCAACGGCTACACCCTGTCGCAGGAGGATGCGGACAATCTGCAGTCCATGCTGGACAACCTGGAAACCGAGGCCCTGAACAACGGCTACCCCTCCGCCGACGCCTATATCCAGGAGTCCTTCGGCCCCGGCGTCACCATGGAAAGCTACACCAAGTTTGCCAACGTCTACTATCTGTCCGGCTGCTATGAGCGCGATCTGTACAACCAGGTGGAGTACACCGACGAGGATCTGGCCGAGTGGTATGAAAACTCCGGCTACGCCGAGGAGTACGGCATCCCCATGGACGACACGCACAACGTCAACGTCCGCCACATCCTGATCCAGCCCGAGACCGACGACGAGGGCAACGCCACCGACGAGGCCAAGGCCGACGCCAAGGCGCTGGCAGAGGAGATTTTGGAGACCTGGAAGAAGGATCCCACCGAGGACAACTTCGCGTCTTTGGCCCAGCTCCACAGCACCGACAGCGGTTCTGCGGAAAACGGCGGCCTGTATGAGGACGTCTATCCCGGCCAGATGGTCGAGGCCTTCAACGACTGGTGCTTCGATCCCACGCGGAAGACCGGCGACACCGACATCGTCGAGACCGACTACGGCTTCCACGTAATGTACTTCGTCAGCCAGTCCGACAACGTGCAGTGGAAGGTCATCGCCCAGCAGGAATACCCCGCCAGCCGGATCTCCACCATGGTCCTTGAGCTGCGGGACAAGTACCCCACCACCGTGTGCTACAACAACATCGTGCTGGGTCCCGTTGATTTGGAAAGCGCAGAATAATGCAGACCTATTCAGCAGGAACCTATGACATCGCCGTCATCGGTGCCGGCCACGCCGGCATCGAGGCGGCGATGGCCGCAGCAAGGCTTGGTTTGCGCACCGTGGTCTTTACGATCAACCTTGACGCCGTGGGCAACATGCCCTGCAACCCTGCCATCGGCGGCTCGGGCAAGGGCCATCTGGTGCGGGAGCTGGACGCTTTGGGCGGTCAGATGGGTCTGGCCGCAGACCACTGCTGCATCCAATACCGGATGCTCAACCGGGGCAAGGGCCCGGCGGTCCACTCCCTGCGCGCGCAGGCTGACCGGCGGCAGTATCAGACCTATATGAAGCACCTGCTTGAGCGGCAGGAAAACCTGGATCTCAAGCAGGCCATGATCGTCTCCATCGGCACGAAGGACGGGGCGGTGTGCTCTGTCACCACCCAGCTTGGGGCGGTGTATGCGGTGCGGGCCGTGGTTCTGGCCACGGGCACCTTTTTGGAGAGCACCGTCATCACCGGCGAGAGCGTGATCGCCTCCGGCCCGGACGGGATGCACGCAAGCACCGGCCTGAGCGCCTGCCTCAGCGCGCTGGGGCTGCCCTTGCGCCGGTTTAAGACCGGCACGCCGCCGCGCGTCAACGCCCGCAGCGTCAACTATGCGGCCATGGAGATCCAGCCTGGCGACGAGCAGGTCATCCCCTTCTCCTTCCAGACCGCGCAGGCGCCGGAAAACCGGGCCGTGTGTTATCTCACCTACACCAACGAGCAGACCCACGCGATCATCCGCGACAATCTGGACCGCTCGCCGCTCTACGACGGCTCGATCACCGGCGTCGGGCCGCGCTACTGCCCCTCGATCGAGACCAAGATCGTCCGCTTTGCAGACAAGTCCCGGCACCAGCTCTTTGTGGAGCCCTGCGGCCTGGACACCGAGGAGGTCTATTTGCAGGGCTTTTCCTCGTCGCTGCCAGAGGACGTGCAGATCCGGATGCTCCACTCCGTTGCGGGCCTGGAGCACGCCGAGATCATGCGCCCGGCCTACGCCATCGAGTACGACTGCATCGACCCCACCCAGCTTTTGCCCACCCTGGAGTGCAAAACCGTCCGGGGCCTGTACGGCGCGGGGCAGTTCAACGGCTCATCCGGCTATGAGGAGGCCGCGGTGCAGGGCCTGGTCGCCGGGGTGAACGCCGCGTTGAAGCTGCTGGGCCGGGAGCCTATGATTTTGCAGCGGTCTGACGGCTATATCGGCGCGTTGATCGACGATCTGGTGACCAAGGGCACAGAGGAGCCCTACCGGATCATGACCTCACGCAGCGAATATCGGCTGCTGCACCGCCAGGACAACGCAGACTGGCGGCTGACCCCCATCGGCTACCGCGTGGGGCTGATCAGCCGGGCGCGGTATGAGGCCGTGCTGGAAAAATATGAAAAGGTCAAAAAAGAGATCGCCCGGCTCGAGCACAGCGGCGTTGCGGCAAGCGAGGCGCTCAACCGGCTGCTGGCCGAAAAGGGCTCCGCCCCGGTGGAGAGCTCGGTCCGGCTGTCGGATCTGGTGCGGCGGCCGCAGCTTGGCTATGACGAGATCGCTCCCTTCGACCCCGAGCGGCCCGCGCTGCCGCGGGACGTGACCGAGCAGGTGGAGATCCAGCTCAAATATGCAGGCTACATCGCACGGCAGGAAAAGCAGGTGGAGGAATTCCGCCGGGCCGAAAACCGGCTGATCCCCCCGGAGCTGGACTATGCCGCGATCCCTGGTCTGAAGGAAGAGGCGCGGCAGAAGCTTGCGCAGATCCGCCCCGTGAGCGTGGGGCAGGCCGGCCGCATCTCCGGCGTCAGCCCGGCGGACCTTGCGATCTTGCTGGTGGCCCTGAGCAAATAGACAAAGAAGAACCGTTTCCCAAACGCGGGAAACGGTTCTTCTTTCAGACTGTCAAAGAACGTCGGACGCAGCATATCATGGCGCTTCGCGTCGCACATGCGCGATTGCAGGCATTTCCAGGTTTTTTAGGATGGTCGGAGGTTGTATCTGCCCTCCGCCACCCAATGGTAACACTCCTAATCCTGGTACCTGCGTACCCTGCCGGGGGCCTTACTTTCTGTGCGCACAGAAAGTAAGCAAAGATGCGCCAAGGAGGGGGAAGATTTCGAATTTCTTCCCCCTCCTTGGATCCACCCCTATTTAAAACGACCAAAAGGGTCTTAACCCTTTTGGATTACCCGCGGCTCTGAATGTTTGGGGTTTCACATTTTGTTTGGGTTTTACGCAATGGACTTCTGATGATCGCGAGATTGTGAATAGACGTAAAAACCGTATCGGAGTTTTTAAAAAGTTCCGTACGAGCACCGTACAGGAGACAGGGTAAGCGAGGGTATAAAAATGAAAGGCTAAAACAATTGCGGTGTCCCTTTGGGTCGATTTGACTGCAATTTCCATATCGCAGATATGGAAATTCCCACAATTCTTTCATTGTTTCATTCATTCCCATGACCTTCGCGTTTTTGACACGCTGAAAGAAGAACCGTTTCCCAAACGCGGGAAACGGTTCTTTGCTTACAGCGGCTTTTGCTTCATTCTGGCCCAGGCGCGAGGGTATTGGGCGGGGGTGAGGCGCGTTTTGTGGATGACGACGACCCGGTGGGTGACGCCACCGATGTCAAAGGCCTCGGTGCGCTCAAAGCTGCCACCCAAAAGCTGGATGGCGCGCGAGGCCTCCTTGAGCTCCTCGGCGGCGCCGGCGCCCTTCATAGCCAGGAAGTAGCCCCCCTGGTGGACAAAGGGCAGGCACAGCTCGCACAGAACATCCAGCCGGGCCACGGCCCGGGAGGCGACCACGTCAAAGCGCTCGCGGTGGGTCTGGGCAAAGTCCTCCGCCCGGCCGGTGAGAAAGCGGGCCTCGACGGAAAGCTCCGGCAGGGCCTCCTCCTGCAGCCAGCGCATGCGCTTTTGCAGGCTGTCAAGCAGGGTCAGTCTGAGACTCGGCACGGCGAGCTTCAAGGGCACGCCCGGGAAGCCTGCGCCGGTGCCGACGTCCAGAAGAGACTTGCCCTCCAGCGGGAGGACCTTGAGCAGCGTGAGGCTGTCGAGCAGATGGAGCTCCGCCACCTGGTCGGGCTGGGTGATGGCCGTGAGGTTCATCACCTTGTTTTTTTCGATGACGGCCTGTCCGAAGCGGACCAGGTCCGCCCGGACCTGGGGGTCCAGGCTCAGGCCCAGGCGCTCCAGACCGGCGGACAGGGTTTGATCCATAGCAGAGCTC
Organism: uncultured Eubacteriales bacterium; assembly: GCA_900316335.1. Taxonomy (GTDB): domain Bacteria; phylum Bacillota; class Clostridia; order Oscillospirales; family Oscillospiraceae; genus JAFRPC01. The sequence continues at coordinate 15,833 of ONCN01000023.1, forward strand.
CTGCTTACTTCTTCATGGCCACGGCCTGGCGGGCCTTGGCAGCAATGCCCTCGGGGGTGAGGCCGAAGTACTCGAGAACCGCGGCGGCAGTGCCGGAGCGGCCGAACTCGTCGTTCACGCCGTGACGGATCACGGGCACGGGGCAGGTGCCGGAGACAAGCTCCGCCACAGCGCCGCCCAGACCGCCCAGGATATTGTGCTCCTCGGTGGTGACGATGGCGCCGGTCTCGCGGGCAGCCTTGAGGACCAGCTCTTCATCCAGGGGCTTGATGGTGTGCATGTCGATCACGCGGGCGGAAATGCCCTCGGCAGCCAGGATCTCTCTGGCCTTGAGCGCCATGCCGACCATGATGCCGGTGCCGATGATGGTGACGTCCTTGCCGTCAGCCAGGGTGATGCCCTTGCCCAGCTCGAACTTGTAGCCCTCGATCTCGTCGGTGAAGATCTCGGTGGCGGCGCGGGCCAGACGCAGATAGGCGGGGCCCTCATAGTTGATGAGCGCCTCGACAGCCTGCTTCATCTCGTTGCCGGCGCAGGGGCAGCAGACCAGCATGCCGGGGATCTGGCGCATGAGGCCGAAGTCCTCGATGCACTGATGGGTCGCGCCGTCCTCGCCGACGGAGACGCCGCCGTGGGAGCCCACCACCGTGACGTTCAGGTGGGGGTAGCCGATGGAGTTGCGCACCTGCTCATAGGCGCGGCCGGAGGCAAAGATGGCGAAGGTGTTGGTGAAGGGCTTGAGGCCGCAGGTGGACATACCGGCGGCGATGCCGGGGATACGCCGCGGCAAAGTGCTTACTCATGGTCGCGCCGGCCAGGTCCGCGTCGAGGACCACCAGCTGCGGGTATTTTTCCGCCAGCTCTACGAGGGCTTCGCCGTAGGCGGCGCGGGTCGCAATTTTACCTGCCATTTCAATTCTCCTCCAATTCTTTGATTTTCGCTTCGAGCTCAGCCTTGGCCTGGGCAAACTGCTCGTCGTTGGGAGCCTTGCCGTGCCAGCCGGCCTGATTCTCCATAAAGGAGACGCCCTTACCCTTGACGGTGGCCATAAGGATGACCGTGGGCTGACCCTTCACTTCTCTGGCCTCGGCCAGGGCAGCCAGGATCTGGTCGAAATCGTGGCCGTTGATCTTGATGACGTGCCAGTTGAAGGCCTCGAACTTCTTGTCCAGCGGCTCGGAGGGCATGACGTCGGCGGTCTTGCCGTCGATCTGCAGGCCGTTGACGTCCACAAAGACGCAGAGGTTATCCAGGTGCCACTTGGCAGCGGCCATGGCGGCCTCCCAGATCTGGCCCTCGGCGATCTCGCCGTCGCCGCAGATGGCGTAGGTGCGGTAGGTCTTGCCCTGGTGCTTGGCAGCCAGCGCCATGCCCACAGCGGTGGACAGGCCCTGACCCAGAGAGCCGGTAGACATATCCACGCCGGGCACATGTCTCATATCCGGGTGGCCGGAGAGGTGGGCCTTGATCGACCGCAGAAGCTTCAGATCCTCGGTGGGGAAATAACCGCGCAGGGCCAGCACCGCGTACAGTGCCGGCGCGCAGTGACCCTTGGACAGGACGAAGCGATCCCGGTCGGGGCAATGGGGCTGGGTGGGGTCGATGTTCATCTCATTGAAATACAGGGTGGTCAGGGCGTCCATGCAGGACAACGAGCCGCCGGGATGGCCGGAGGACGCGGTATGCACAGCCTCCACAGCCAGCAGACGGGCCTTGTATGCCTGGATCGCAAGGTCTTTGCCGAACAGTTTTTCCATGATATTCTTCCTTTGTATGTTAAATTTTGTTGCTCATACTTCAAACGGGGGGATCCCCGCTGTTTACTTACGCTTGGCCAGCGGCTCGCTGGCCTCCTGCGCCTGCTGCAGGCGGACGATGATCTGGTTGGAAACCAGAAAGCCCAGCGGCGTGAGGATCCAGCGGCCGCCCTCCTGCGTGAACAGGCCGCGCTCGGCCAGGGGCTGGATCACGTTCAAAAGCGGCTCAAAGGGCATGAGATAGTTCTTCTCATACTCCTCGGGGCTGATGCCGCGGGTGGTCCGCAGGCGGAGCATGACGTACTCCCCTGCCCGCTCTCTGGGCGGGATGAGGTCGCACTCAGACAAAATGGGCACGTCCTGCTTGATGAGCCCGCGCACGTAGGTCTGGATGTCGGGCATATTGGTGTAGCGCTTGCCGGCAAAATCCGAGGCCGCGGCGGGGCCGAAGCCGATATATTCGTCGCCCAGCCAGTATTTGAGGTTGTGCCGCGACTCGTAGCCGGGCTTGGCAAAGTTGGAGATCTCATACTGGCGGTAGCCGTGCTCGGCCAGGATCTTCACCGCCTTGAGGTACATCTCGGCCTGGGTCTCGTCGGAGGGCAGATTGGCCTCGTCCTTGTAAGACCACAGAGGGGTGTTTTCCTCCACCTTGAGGCCGTAGCAGCTCATATGCTGGGGCCGCAGGCGCAGCACGTTCAAAAGGGTCTCCTCCCAGGCCAGGTTGGTCTGCGAGGGCAGGCCGTACATAAGGTCGAGCGAGATGTTGTCAAAGCCCGCGGCCCTGGCAAGCTCCACGGCCATGACCGCCTGGTCATAGGTGTGGGGGCGGCCCAGCTTTTTGAGCACGTCGTCGCGGTCGTTCTGCACGCCCAGAGACATCCGGTTGAAGCCCTCGGCGCGCAGCTTGCGCAAAAGCTGGTCGCTGACGCTGTCGGGGTTGGCCTCAAAGGTGACCTCGGCGTCCTTGTCCACACGGAAGCGGTGCTGGACCTCGGCAAAGATCCGGCGCAGGTTGTCCGCCCCGAAGAAGGACGGCGTGCCGCCGCCGAAATAGACGGTGTCCACCACGTAGTCCGTGGCCCGGGCGCCGGTCTCTTTAAAGTGGATGGCAAGCGCCTGCATGTAGTTGTCCACCAGCCGCTTGTCCCGGCTGCCGCCGATGGAGTAAAAATCACAGTATTGGCATTTGCTCCGGCAGAAGGGGATGTGGATGTAAATGCCCAGGGTTTTCAGTTCGTCGTTTGGCATAGTCTTCTCCAATGGATGCTTGTGCGTTACTCGTCCATTTTCAGCACGGCCATAAAGGCCTCGGAGGGGACCGAGACGGTGCCGAAGGTACGCATCCGCTTTTTGCCCTCCTTCTGCTTTTCCAGCAGCTTCTTCTTGCGGGTGATGTCGCCGCCGTAGCACTTGGCCAGAACGTCCTTGCGCAGGGCCTTGATGGTCTCGCGCGCGATGATCTTGCCGCCGATGGCAGCCTGCACGGGGATCTCAAACATCTGGCGGGGGATATTCTCCTTGAGCTTTTCGCAGATTTTCCGGGCGCGGGCGTAGGCCTCGTCGGCAAAGAGGATGAAGCTCAAGGCATCCACGATCTCGCCGTTGAGCAGGATATCCAGCTTCACCAGCTTCGACGGGCGGTAGCCCAAAAGCTCATAGTCCAAAGAGCCGTAGCCGCGGGTGCGGGACTTGAGCGCATCAAAGAAGTCGTAGATGATCTCGTTGAGGGGGATCTCATAGTGGAGCTCCACCCGGGAGGTGTCAAGGTAGGTCATATCCTTGAACTCGCCCCGGCGATACTGGCAAAGGTCCATGATGTTGCCCACATACTCCGGCGGCGCAATGATGCTGGCCTTCACGTAGGGCTCATAGGCCTGGGCGATCTCCATGGGGTCGGGGTAGTTCAGCGGGGTATAGACCTGGACGTGGGAGCCGTCGGTCTTGTCGATCTCGTAGACGACGTTGGGGGCGGTGGTGATGAGATCGAGGTTGAACTCGCGCTCAAGCCGCTCCATGATGATCTCCATGTGCAAAAGGCCCAAAAAGCCGCAGCGGAAGCCGAAGCCCAGGGCAATGGAGTTTTCCTGGGTATAGGACATGGAAGCGTCGTTGAGCTTAAGCTTTTCCAGCGCGTCGCGCAGATCGCCGTATTTGGAGCCGTCGGCGGGATACACGCCCGAGAAGACCATGGGCTGGCAGGTCTTATAGCCGGGCAGCGGTTCCTGCGCCGGGCGCTCGGCCCCGGTGACGGTGTCGCCCACGCGGGTGTCGGAGATGGTCTTGATCGAGGCGGTGAGATAGCCGACCTCGCCCGCGCCGATGGCGTCGGCCGGGACCATGCCCTTGGGGTGCAGATAGCCGCACTCCACCACCTTATAGACTGCGCCGGAGGCCATCATTTTGACGTCCATGCCCGGGCGGATCACGCCGTTCACCACGCGAAGGTAGACCACTACGCCGCGATAGCTGTCATACTGGCTGTCAAAGATCAGCGCCTGCAGCGGCGCGTCCCGGTCGCCCTGGGGAGGCGGGACCTCTTTGACGATCATTTCCAGCACAGCGTGGATGTTGATGCCGTTTTTGGCCGAGATCTCCGGGGCCTCCATGGCGGGGATGCCGATGATATCCTCGATCTCCTGCTTGACCTCCTGGGGCCGGGCTGCGGGCAGGTCGATCTTGTTGACCACGGGCAGAACCTCCAGCCCGGCGTCGATGGCAAGATAGGTGTTGGCCAGGGTCTGCGCCTCGATGCCCTGGGAGGCGTCCACGACCAAAACCGCGCCCTCGCAGGCTGTGAGCGAGCGGGAGACCTCATAGTTGAAGTCCACGTGGCCCGGGGTGTCGATGAGGTTGAGCACATAGTCCTCCCCGTCGTCGGCCCGGTAGTTGAGCTTGACGGCGCGGGCCTTGATGGTGATGCCCCGCTCCCGCTCAAGCTCCATATTATCCAAAATCTGCTCCTCCATCTCGCGCTTGTCCACGGTGTTGGTCTCTTCCAGCAGGCGGTCTGCCAGGGTGGACTTGCCGTGGTCGATGTGGGCCACGATGGAGAAGTTTCTCAGCTTGCTTAACTCGGTCACGGTTTCACCTGCCTATTTCTTGTTCAGATCCTGCTTGATCTGGGTGGTGGAAATCTCCGGCGTGCGGGGCAGATAGACCACCTCGCACTGCTCCTTGAGGAAGTCGAACTTGCCGGCCCAGTCGTCGCCCATGACGAAGGTGTCCACATGGTATTCCTTCACATCGGTGCGCTTCTGCTCCCAGTTTTCCTCGGGGATGACCAGATCCACGTAGCGGATGGCCTCGAGAAGCTGCTTGCGCTCGGCATAGGTGAAATAGCACTTCTTCTGCTTTTCGTTCCAGTTGAACTCGTCGGTGGAAAGGGCCACAATGAGATAGTCGCCCAGGGCCTTGGCCCGGCGCAGCAGGTTGATGTGGCCATAGTGCAGAAGGTCAAAGGTGCCGTAGGTGATCACACGTTTCATATTGTTTCTCCTTTGATGAGGTTTAAAATCAGATCCGCGCAGCGGCGGGCGGCCCCGCCATCCTCTGCAAAGCCGTTTTCGGCGGCAAAGTCGGCCCAGGCCCGGTTTTCGTCCGGCAAAGAGAGGATCGTCTGTACAAGCGCGTCGTTGTCGTCCGCGCCGGGGAAGGGCAGGCGGTCGAGCGGGAAGTAGAAGTTGCGATCCCCGGCATAGGCCGCAGCGTCGGGCGTAAAGCGCACCACGGGTCTGCCGGACAGGGCGTAGTCGAACATGGACGAGGAATAGTCGGTGATCAGAAGCTCTGCCGCAACCAAAAGCTCCTGCATATCGGGGTACATCGTGGCGTCGACCACGCGGACCCCGTCATAGGCAAAGAGGCGCTCGGACTGGTCCGCCACGTTGGGATGCAGGCGCACAAGCACCGTCCAGGCCCCGCCGAAGCGGGACTCGCAGGCAAGGCGCACCCGCTCGGCATCCAGGCAATAGGCGCCGGTGGAGCGGTCTGCGCGGAAGGTGGGCGCATAGAGTGCCAGACGCCGGCCAACATCCAGGCCGAGGGCGCGGCACACCTTTTCTCGGGTTTCGCCCTTGGGGGCAAAGAAGACGTCGTTGCGGGGCGTGCCGGTCTCGAGCACCTTGCCGTCGTACCAGAAGCTGGTTTGATACAGCCCGGTCATAAACCGGCTGCCGGAGATGATCAGATCGCACTGCTTTGCGTCGCTCTTGCAGGCGCGGATATAGTCCGGCTCCAGATGGGCCTCGGCGTCGCGCTCGATGCGCTTGAGGGCAAAGCCGTGCCAGGTCTGCAAATAGAACTGACCGGGCTTTTTGATGGTTTCATACTTGCGGCAGTTGTCCACCCAGACGCGCGCCGTGGCAAGCGCGCGCAGCTTGGCAAGGCCGGTGTTGGGCACCGCGCGCACGCCCTGCGGCAGGCTTTTGGCCTCGGTCTCGTTTTTGACCAGCCAGCACAGATCCAGCCGCTGGCCGGAGGCCAGAAGCGCCTCGCAGATGGCCTTGGGGCTGTCGGAATAGCCGCGGCCCGACATGGGCATCCTCCTTCAGGCGGTCCCGGTGCAGCCAGATGACGACCAGGCGGTAGCACAAAATCAAGGTCTCAGCCACAGACATGGCAGCGCCGAGGGTGATCATATTCATGTTGCCGGTGAAGTACAAGATCGCAAGGTTGACCAGATGGAGCACCGAGCCGAAGATCGTGGAGTAGTTGGCGTGCTTGGCCAGGCCCATGCTGGAGAGCATGGGGAAGCCGCAGATATAGCTGGGCAGGATGACCACAGCCGTGGGCAGCATGACCCGCAGCACGTCGCCGGCGCCCGTCAGGTCTTTGCCGAAGAACCAGGCGCAGAAGGGCCGGGCAAAGATGAAGACCACCGCGCAGAAGGCGAAGATCAGGGGCTCCATGATCAGAAGGACCTTTTTGACCAGCTTATAGTCGTGGTTTTTGACCATATACGGATACAGGCTGTCAGAAAGCGGCGACAGCGCCTGCTTGCCGGTGGTCATAAGCTTATCTGCAGCGGTATAGTAGCCGCGCACCGTGCTGGCTGTGGGGGCCACGATGTCCAAAATCACGGTGTTGAGCGCGGAATAGGCTGTGGTGGCAAAGCGGGAGAGGAAAAACACGGACGACTGCTTCATGCGCAGCCACACGTCCGCCAGGCTGACCCGGCACAGCCGCACGCCCAGCCGCTTTTTCGCGTCGATAAAGCAGGCGACCACGGCCACCAGGTTGCCAATGGCGGTGAGGATGGGGATGACCGGCAGATCCTCCGGCTTTTTGAGGAAGAGGAAGATGCCCAGCGTGGAAAACGCGCGGATGCAGACCGTGCGGATGGTGATGGCGGACATCTTTTCCAGCCCGCGGTAGAGGAAATCCGGCAGCAGCGCGTTGATGGCCGTGCCGATGAAAAACAGGCTGTAAAAGCCAAATCTGCCCTTCCAGGCGTCGATCACCTGGCAGAGTGCAAACAGCACCAGGACCGACACCGCGCACAAGGCCAGCTTGCACCAGGTCACGGCGGTCAGAACCACGTTCAGCCGGTCATGGTCCCGGCGGAAGCGGGAGACCTCCTCCGTGGCGGAGAGCAGGAAGCCAAAGTCGATGAAAAGCTGGAAATACACCATGATCGCCATGGCAACGCCCAACTGGCCGTAGCCGTCAACGCCGCCGCTGGTGAGCACCCTGGCTTCATAGGGCACCACCATCAGCGAGAGAAAATAGTTGGAGAAGGTCAGCAGATACAGCATCAGGGTATTCCAGGCCAGAACGCCCTTTTTGTTGGATAGAAGTTGTTTGAGTTTGTTGATCACTTGGTTTCGTTCCTCACTGGTTTGATCGACCGCAAAAGGGCGGTCGCACGGAAGATGGCGCGGGCAGCCTTGTAGTGTCGGCCCTCGAGCAGCTTCAAGAGCAGCAGCTTCTTCCGGCCAAGGCGGCGAAGCTCCGCCACGCTGCGATAGTCGGGGTAATGGGTTTGGAGATAGGCGACAAAGTCGGGCAGATAGTCCGCCTTGGGATCCGCCATCAAAACGCGGCGGGCCGCCTGGATGGCGTTGTCCACGCTCAGCACGCAAAGCCAGGCGCGGTGCGTCTCAAGCGCGCCCTGGGCCTCATAATAGGCGCGCACGGTCTCGAGCGCGTCCAAAATCTCCAGGTTGCGGCGCAGATTGGCGTTTCGCATGATCGAGCCCTGGCGCTGATAATAGAAATAGAGCACGTCCGGGATCTGCACGATCTGCCCCGCGCGAAGCAGCGCCTTGGGCGTGGTGCAAAGATCCTCATACCACACCCGGGCCGGGAAACGGATGGTGCCGTCTGCAAACAGGCTGCGGTGCCACAGGCGGAAGCAGGCGCTGGGCGAGTCAAGCAGCAGCTCAGGGTCGGTCGCAAGACTCTGCGGCGCGCCCGTCACGGCGGACTGCCGCGGCTCGGACGGTAGGATGCCCTGCTCGGTCTCATAGCAGAAGTCGAAGACGATCATCTTCGCCTCGGTGTGATGAAGCTGCCGGGCGAGGGTCTCAAGCGTGTTGGGGGCGATGCGGTCGTCGCTGTCAACAAACAGCAGCCATTCGCCCCGGGCGGCCTCGATGCCGGTGTTGCGCGCCGCGCCCAGGCCGCCGTTTTGCTGGTGGATCACCCGGACCAGGTCCGGGTGGGCGGCGGCGTAGTCGTCGCACAGCGCGCCGCTTTTGCCGTCGGTGGAGCCGTCGTCCACCAGAATGATCTCGTCGTCCTCCAGCTTTTGGGCAAGGATGGAGGACATACAGGTCCCCAGATAGTCGGCCACGTTGTAGACCGGGACCACGATGCTAAATCTCATACTTATCCTTTCAAGCGGAACAGCAGCCGCAGCAGACGATAGTGCCGCCCCTCCACCAGCTTGAGCGCAAGGCGCTTGAGCCCGGGCAGACGGGGCAGGTAGCGGTTTTCCCGCCAGCGGGGGAAGTGCTCCTGCGTATAGGCGGCAAACTCCGCCAGAAGCGGCGAGGCGGGATCCGCCCTTGCCACACGGACTGAGGCGGCCAGAAGCACATGCTGGACCGTGAGCGCACAGAGCTCCGCTTCATATTGGTCATACAGCCCCTCGGCGCGATACCAGGACAGGATGTCATCCATGGCGTCCAGGATCTCCCGGTTGCGGGAGAGCTTGGCGCTGTTCATGATCGAGCCGGGGCGGCTGAGATAGTCATACAGGTGCTCCGGCAGCACGCGGATGCCGGAGGCCAGCGCAAGCAGCTTGGTCGTGGTGCGGATGTCTTCATACCAGACGCGGGAGGGATAGGTGATGCCGTTCTCCACAAAGAGGCTGCGGCGCCACAGACGCATCCAGGCGGACGGCAGCTCAAGCAGATAGTCCGGCGCGTCAGCCAGACGGAAGGGGCCTCTGCCCTGCCACAAATTGGGCTGCGGCGTCGGCGGGTCAGAGCCGTTGTCGGCCCGGAAGCCGAAGGCGTAGATCTCCGCGTCGCCCTCGCGCGCGGCCTGCTTTAAGACCGCAAGCGCGTCGGAGGTCAGCTTATCGTCGCTGTCCACAAACAAAAGCCAGTCGCCCTTGGCCGCGGCGATGCCGGTGTTGCGCGCCGCGCCCAGGCCGCCGTTTTCCTGGTGGATGACTCGGATGAGGTCCGGCCGGGCGGCGGCGTAATCGTCGCACAGCTTGCCGCAGCCGTCGTCGGAGCCGTCGTCCACCAAAATGATCTCACACGCGGCGGTGTCGTTTGCCAGGATAGAGGCCACGCAGCCGGGCAGATAATCCTCCACCCGGTAGACCGGCACGATCACACTAAGGAGCATAGGTTTTGCCATCCTTTCCGCTGTGATACCACAGCCCCGCAAGGGTCAGGCCAAGATAGACCGAAGCATTGTTGCGCCGCAGCACCGAGACCGTCGCCCAGGCATAGCACAGAGCAATGGCAAAGGCGCAGGCAAAGGCACAGAAGCCAGGGGTGAAGACGTCCTTTGGCGCACGCCCCAGGGCGATCAGCGCCCGCAGGGCAAACAGAAGCAAAAAGCACACGATGAGCCCGAGCCCCACCAGGCCGCAGAGATAGTAGACGCCGTGGAAATCGTTTTCCGGGTCAAAGGTCTCGGTGCCGGGGTGCCATTGGTCCTTGGCAAAGTCATACAGCTCGGTCTTTTGGCGCATGAGGCCGAGCTCAAGCCCGAAAAAGCGGGCAGAATGGGGCGCGTCTTCCATCAACAGGCGGCAGCCGCTGAGCAGCATGGTGCGCCGGTCGAAGATCTCACCCACCTTTAAGGAGTTGTGATACTGCCGGGCGACCCGCTCCAGACCGAAGCGGTCCACCAGGGCCTGCAGGTAGAAGTGATACGCCGCAGCCAGAGCCTGCGGATCGTCGGTCTCGGTCTGCTCCTCCGTGACGCCGTAGGGCGCGACGGCGGCGTAGATCCGATCCTGCTTGGTCTGGACGTTTTGGTCCAGAGTCTTCTGGTTTTTCACCATGGGCGACACCGGGATCAAAGCCAAAAAAACCAGCGCGCAGCAAAGCACGGCCACCGCCTGGCGGCGGCGAGCCTTGCCCATCAGAAGCAGGCACAGCGCCATGCCGACGCCTGCCGCGGCCAGCGACAGATAGGCAAGCCTGGTGCCGCAGAAAAACAGCAGGCCAAAGCTCAAAAGGCAGGTCCCCACAAGCGGCAGCAGGCGGCCTTCAAACCGCTCCAGCGCAAAATAGATGGCAATGGGGCACAGGATGCTCAAAATGGCGCTCTGGCTGTTGGCCCAGATGAACCAGCCCAGCACGCCGATATTCTTGTTGGAATAGGTGTGCGGGTCGGTCCCGGTGAGGGTAGCAAGCAGCTCCACCAGGAGGATGACGCCGAGATTGACCATCAGGCCCGTAAGCATGGCCTTGTAGGAGCGGCTGTTTTGCTTTAAAAAGGTGATAAAGCACAAGGCCGTGGCCGGCATGAGGAAGATGCGCATCTGCTCGGTCAGATCCTCCAGGGGGTCCAGGTAGCCCATGGCGCGGCAGCTCAGCACGTGGCCGATCAGATACAGCAGCACAACGCCGCCTCCGCAAAGGTACACCCACTTGCGGTCGCTCAAAACGAAGCCCAGAAGCAGCATCAGGGCCAGAAGCAGCATCCGCGCGAACATCGTGACGCCGTTTGGGATCTCAAGCTGCTGCTGCCAATAGCCCAGCACGTCCAGGAGCGGCTGCATCACGCAAAACAGCAGGATCATCAGCGGCAGCATTTTTTTCAATTGTTGCTTGGAATATACTGCCTTCACAGCGGTTCCCTTCCTTTAGTTGGACTGCTTGGCGTCGGCCTTGGCCATAAGCTTGGCCGACAGCTCCTTTCTTGACAGATACCACAAAGCCACCAGCACCATGGCCATATACACCGAGGCATTGTTGCGCCGCAGAACCGATGCCGTGAAGTAGGCGTGGGCCAGACAGCAGCAGTAGGCGATGGCAAAGCCCACCATGTCCAGCGTGAAATAGGTCTTGAAATCCCGGATCACGCGCCAAAGGGCCCGCAGGCCGAAGTAGAGCAAAAATGCGATCATCAGGATAAGGCCGACGATGCCTGTGAGGAAGTAGATGCCGTGGAAGTCGTTTTCCACGTCGTAGTTCTCGTAGCCGTCCTCCCAATAGTCGCGCTCGGCGTCGTAGAAGCCGGAGCGGATGAACTCCCGCATATCCAGCAGGTTCATGCCGAACAGCCGGTTCATCACCCCGGCGTCCTCCATCAGAAGGGTGCAGAAGGTGATCTTTTTGGTGCGCTGCGAGCCGAGGATGGCGGTGTTGAGCGTATAGTCATAGGCCTCAAGCACGCGGTCGAGCCCGAAGTGCTGCACCATGCCGAAAACGTAGCCCTTGTAGATCTTCTCCACCTTTTCCCGGGTGTTTTTGTCCAGCACGACGCGGGGCTTTTCTTCCTTGGTCTTGTGCCCGGCGGCCGGGGCCGGGACGGTGGTGATATGGATGTCCATCTGCGTGACCTCAGACTGGTTGCGGTTGTTGATCACCGCCACGGTATGCAGCCGCGCATTGGTCGGAGAATAGGGATAGGCGCTGACAAACAGCACCGTGACCAGCACAATGGCTGCCGTCTGCTTCCAGCGCTTGCGGTTTACCAAAAGCAGGCAGACCGCAACGCCAACCCCCGCCACAATAAAGCTGAAGAATGCAAGGCGCGGCGCCAGGAAAAACAGCGGCGCCTCGGCCAGGGCCGTGATCAGCGCGATCGGCAGCAGCTTGTCGGGCCATCTTTGCAGCGCCCAGCAGATGGACACCGGAGCCAGGATGGCCAGGATGGCGCTTTGGCTGTTGGTCCAGAGGAACCAGCCCAGCACGCCGGTCTTGTCGTTGGCATAGGTGTGGGGATCGGTATGGGTAACGGTGGCAAGAAGCTGCACCAGCGCGATGATAACAAGCGTAAGGACCATGCCGAGCTTCATGCTCTCAAAGACCTTTTCATTGCGCCGCACAAAGGTGATAAAGCACAGGACCGTCATGGGCATAAAGTAGATCCGCACGAGGTTGACCAGATCTGTGATGGGCGAGATATACTCCCCCGGCTGGATCACGCAGGCGATCATGTGCAGGACCGTGAGCAGGCCCAAAACGCCCGCCGTGATAAAGTAATACCGCTTGCGGTCAGAGAGCAAAAAACCCAGCAGCACCGATCCGCCCAACAGCAGCATCCGCAGCGCCAGGGTAACGGCGTTGCTGACCTTGAAATACTGCTGCCAGTAGCCCGCCACGTCCAGCAGCGGCTGGATCACGCAGAAAATCAGGACCATCGTGGGCAGCCATGCTCCGATTCGGTTATTGATCTTATCACAAAGCCTCATAAGCAATACTCTCTCTTTCGTTTGGAATAAAGCAAAGCGCAGACTCTCCCTTTTAGAACAGTATATCATAGCGTCCCCGGTTTGTCCAGCATTAGTTTGACCGCGATCAGAAGCCCCGATGCCGCAAAGCGGCGCGCAGGCGCCGCAGCGAGGCCGAAATTCCCGTTTGAATCGCGCGGGAGCCTCGCGCCGGCCTTTCTGCGATCAGAAAGCACAGCGGGGCGAAAGCGCCGGACAGGGCGGAACAAAAAAATGAAAAAAATTTTTGATTTTTATGTTGACAAACGATATATGTCGTGGTATGATACAGTCGTAAGGCGACATAACAGGAGGCGACATAAATGAAAAAGAGTGAGCCCATGTCGGAGAGCTACTATTATATCCTGCTCTGCCTGGCGAAGGGCGCAAACCACGGCTACGGGATCATGCAGATGACCGAGCGCTTGTCCGGCGGGGACGTAACCATCGGCTCGGGCACCATGTACGGGGCCACAGGCAATATGATGAAAAAGGGCTGGATCCGGGAGATCATGTCCGACGAGCCGGGTCTGGAGCGCAGACGGCTCTACCAGCTCACCGATGCCGGGCGTGAGGCCCTGCGCGCCGAGATCGCGCGGCTGCGCCGGATGCTGGACAACGCGGAAGGAGTGTAACCGATGGGAAAACAGTATAAGCGTTCATTCAAGGTGTATTCGGCCTGGAACTATCAGCGGGAGATTGAGGATCTCAACCGGGCCTCCGAGCAGGGCTGGCAGTTGGTCAGAGGCGGCTGCTTTCACAGCGTGTTTGAGAAAAATCCGAACGTGCAGTACCGCTATCAGCTCGATTACCGCCGGATCGACAACATGGGCCGGTATATCGAGACCTTCCGGGAGCAGGGCTGGGAATATGTGAACTCGGTCTTCAACGGCTGGCACTATTTCCGCAAGCTCTATGACCCCACCCAGCCTGAGCAGGCCTATGAGATCTTCACAGACCGGGAGTCCATGGCGGAGATGAACAACCGCTGGGCAAACCTTGCCCTGGGCATCGGCATTGCGCTGGGCCTGTTTGCCCTGGTCAGTCTGGTGCAGTTGATCCGTATGCCAAATCTGCCGCGGCTGGTCCGGTTTTTGACCTTTGCGCTGGAAAGCGGCGTTCTGCTGCGCGGCGTCGGGATCATGAAAAACCCCAGTGCCAGCCGAAGCCGCAAGGGTGACAGCACGCTGGTTGCCGTCTTTTTCGCAGTGATCCTGCTCGGCGCAGCAGGCTACGTTCTGCTGACGCTGGCAAGGCCGCATTTCAACACCGCGCAGTCGGCAGCAGAGATCACCGAGCCCGTCGCGGACAACCGCTGGGCATACTTCGAGGTTCCATATCCCGACAACTATTATCTGGATCTGGACATGAGGGCCGAGCTGCCCATGACCTTCTCCGTGCTGGACGCAGACGGCCAGGCCGTTTACACCCAAACCGGCACCGAGTTCACCGGCAGCAACGTCCGGCTGCGGCTGCCCAAGGGCTCCTATTGTTTCTCCCTCACCTGTGACAGCGGCTTTTCGCTGAGCTGCGACCTGGATTGACGGAAAACCGGCGTACGCGCGATCTTTTCTCGCGCGTGCGCCGGTTTTTTGCGGGTATCCTGTCACGGCAGGGTGAAGCCGAAGGGGTTTTGGGGAACGGACTCGGTGGGCTCCGGCTCGGTTTGGGGCTCCTGCGCGGGCTGGTCGAGCTCGCGGGGGCGGGCGTCGAAGGTCAGCTCCAGCGTGAGATATTTGCCCGCGCGGAAGACGGTGACGGTGACGGTGTCGCCGGCCTTGTGGCCGTTCATGGCGGTGACAAGGCCCTCGTAGGAGGAGATCACGGTATCGTCCATGCCCACGATCACGTCTCCGGCCTGCAGGCCGGCCTTGTGGGCGCAGTAGCCCTCCACCACCTCGCTGAGGTACGCGCCTGCGGGCAGGTTCTGGCTCTGGACCGCGGCGGAATCGCCCACCTTGACGCCGAGGTACGGCTTGGTGGTGACGTAGCCGTACTGCTGCAGATCGTCCAAAATCTCCATCACGTCCCCGATCGGCAGGGCAAAGCCCAGGCCCTCCACGGTGGTGCCAGAGGAGGTGGAGCCGGAATACTTGGCTGTGACGATGCCCACCACGTTGCCCGCCATGTCAAAAAGCGGCCCGCCGGAGTTGCCGGCGTTGATGGTGGCGTCGATCTGCATCATGTTGATGGGGCTGCCGTCGGTGTTGATGGCCCGCTCCTTGGCGCTGACGTAGCCCACGGTGAGCGTGTAGGTCAGCTCGCCCAAGGGGTTGCCGATGGTGCAGACCTCCTCACCTACCATCAGATCATCCGACGAGCCAAACTGCACCGTGGGCAGATCCTCGGCCTCGATCTTGAGCAGGGCCACGTCGCAGGTGAGGTTTTCGTAGCCCACGACCCGGGCGGGATACTCGGTGCCGTCATAGAGCTGGACGGTCAGATTGTCGCCGCCCTTGACCACATGGTAGTTTGTGAGGATATATCCGTCGTCGGAGATCACAAAGCCCGTGCCGGAGCTTGCGATCGACGAAGCCTGGCCCCAGACGTTGGTGGTGGTGCCCTCGCTGACGATGCCAACCACGGCGTTAACGTTGTTCTGGTAGATCTCGGCGGGGGCCTTGTACTCGCCGCTCTGGGCGCGCTTTACGCGCTGGGTGATGTCGCCCGCGCCGCGGGTCTCCTCGGGCAAGGAGGCGGCAGGCTCCCGGTCCAGCATGGGGTTGTGGTCATAGGTCCTGGGGCCTGCAAGCAGATGGTAGCCGGCCGCGCCGCCTGCCGCGCCCAATACCAGGGCAAAGAGCAGGCCGAGAGTGATCCAGAGGCCGGTGTGCTTCTTTTTGGCCGGCTTTTGCGGCTTTGCAGGCTCCGGCGCGCTGGGCGGCGCGCTCGTCGTCCGCGGCTGGGCGCCGTAGAAGCTGGTCCGGCTGTCGGAGGGATCCACGTACATCCCGCCCGTCACATAGCGCGGACCGCCCGGGCTGCCTGCGCCGTACCGGTCGAAGCCGTCGGTGTAAAAGGCGGGCCGGGGCGTCGGCTGCGCAGGCGCGGAGGCCCAGCTCTGGGCCGAGGCAGCCTGGCGGGCCGTTCTGGCGAAGAGCGCCTCCCCCTGGCGGGGGATTTGCGGCGCAAAGGCGTCGGCAGGCTCTGCCGGGGACGCTTCCATGCCGGCGTCCGGCGTCCGGAGCTGAGGCTCGGGCTCAGCGGGCTCGGGGTCTTGCGCAGCTTTGGGCGCCTCCGGGGGGACCGGGGCTGCGTCAAACAGATCATCGTGCAGATATTCCATCGTTTCACCCTCCTGCGGTGTTATGGTTTCAAGCCGCCCTGCCGCCAGCCAAGGGCGGCGGAGAGCTCTTTGGCCAGGCGGCAGGCGGCCTGGATGATGTCCTGAAAATCCAGCGAGGTCACACGGCCAAACAGCCCGACCACGCCGAAGGCATAGCACAGCCGCCCCGTCTGGTCATAGACCGGGGCTGCCACAGAGCGCAGGCCAACCTTATATTCGCCGTCTTCGAGCGCATAGCCCCTGGCGCGGGCCTCGGCAAGCTGCGCAAGCAGGCGGTCGGGGTCGGTGACGGTGTGGCGGGTGTAGGCGACCAGGCCGCCGTCGAGCACCCGGCGGATCTCCGATTCGGAGCAGCCCGAGAGCAGCAGCTTGCCCTGCGCCGTGGCGTGCAGCGGCAGGGGCGTGCCGGTTTCCACCGAGACCTGCAGGCCAGAGCCTGCGGCGGACACCGCCTTGTCAAAGGAGATGGCGTGGCGCTCGCTGCGCAGCGACAAAAACGCGCCGCCGCCGGTCTGGGCGGCCAGCTTTTCCAGATAGGGATGCGCCAGGGCGGTGATGTCCCAGGCCCCGGCCACCGCACAGCCGTATTCATACAGGCGGATGCCGAGGCAATAGGTCCCGTCCGGGTTCTGGCCGATCATATCATACTCCCGCAGGGTGGAGAGCAGACCGTGGACCGTGCTTTTCGGGTAGCCGCTGCGCTTTTGCAGCTCCTGCAGGGTCATGGGGCCCCGGTGGTCGAGCAGCAGGCCCAAAAGCTCCATGGCCTTGCCCAGCGCGCGCACGCTGCCCTTGGGCTCAATGGCCGGCGCCATCGCAACCCCTCCTCTCGTGATTTGGTCCTATTATACCCCGAATGCCCGGAAAACGCAAGGATTATTCTGCATTGCCGGATCACGATTTCACAATGCCGAATTGGTCGCTTGTGTTTTTTCTTTGCAGCGGTTATACTGAAAACAGTATCACGCACCCATTGTATTTTTTCCATTCGTCTGCTATGATAAAGGAGGTACCTATGAAACGTTGGATTTCGCTGTTTCTCGTGCTCGCGCTTGTGTGCGCAGGGCTGTGCGGCTGCCAGGCAAAGAGCAAGGACGTGGAGCTGACGGTGTTTGCCGCCGCCTCTTTGACCGAAACGCTGACCGAGCTTGGCGAGCAGTATCACCAGGCGCACCCAGAGGTCACCATTCGCTTCAACTTTGACTCCTCCGGCACCTTGAAGACCCAGCTTCAGGAGGGGGCAGACTGCGATCTGTTCCTGTCGGCCGCCCAGAAGCAGATGAACCAGTTGGATATCACCTGCGACGAGGAGAAAAACCCCGACCGGCTGGATCTGATCGACCACGACACCCGCGTGGATCTGTTGGAAAACAAGGTCGCCCTGGTCGTGCCCGAGGGCAACCCGAAGGGGCTTGCCAGCTTTGACGACATGGCCCGGGCCCTGCAAGCGGGCGGCGTTTTGATGGCAATGGGCAACGCAGACGTCCCTGTGGGCCAGTACACCGAAAAGATCTTTGCTTACTACGGGCTGGATCAGGCCGCTCTGGAGGGCGCAGGTCTCATCTCCTACGGCTCCAACGTCAAGGAGGTCACAAGCCAGGTTGCCGAGGCCGCCGTGGACTTTGGCGTGGTCTACCAGACCGACGCGTTCTCCGCCGGGCTCACCGTGGCGGACACCGCCACAAAAGAGATGTGCGGCCAGGTGATCTACCCCGCCGCCGTGACGAAAACCAGCCAGAACGCCGAGGCTGCCCGCGACTTTTTGTCCTTCCTCTCCACCCCGGAGGCCGGGGAGGTCTTTGCCCGCGTGGGCTTTACGCCCCTGGGGTAATTACAAAGAAAGGGCCGGATCACGATGGATCTGTTTCCTTTGTTCAACTCTCTGCGCATCGCCGCCGTCAGCGCGGTGGTGGTGTTCTTTGCCGGGATTTTCCTGGCCAATCTGATTGCCAAAGCCCCGCGACTCGTCAAGGGGCTTTTGGACGTTGTATTGACCCTGCCCCTGGTGCTGCCGCCCACGGTGGTCGGCTATCTGCTGCTGCTGATTTTGGGACCGAGGCGTCCGGTGGGGCTGGTGTTTCTCAGGTGGTTCGGGCTGAAGCTGACCATGCACTGGTGGTCGGCGGTGTTTGCGGTGTCGGTGGTGGTGTTCCCGCTGATGTACCGCACAGCCCGGGCCGCCTTTGAGCGCTTTGACGAGGATCTGGCCCAGGCCGGACGGACGCTGGGCCTGTCTGACACCTATATTTTTTGGCGTATCCGGATGCCTGCCTGCCGCCAGGGAATTCTGGCGGGCGTGGTGCTCTCGTTTGCGCGGGCCATCGGCGAATACGGCGCGACCTCGATGATCGCAGGCTACACCCCGGGCAAAACCGCAACCGTGGCGACGGAGGTCTACCAGCTCTGGCGTACGGGCAACGACCGACTGGCGGTGGTCTGGGTTTTGATCAATATTGCGATCTCCGCGGCGGTGCTGCTCACGGTGAACCTTCTGGAAAGGAGGGACCGCGATGCTGCGCGCTGAATTTGAGTTGCGCCTCGGCAGCTTCACGCTCAAGGTCGATCTGGCCGCCCAGGGCGGGATTTTGGGTCTGCTGGGCGCCTCGGGCAGCGGCAAAAGTCTGACCCTGCGGTGTCTTGCGGGCTTGATCCGCCCCGACCGCGGGCGCATCGTTCTGGGCGAGCGGGTTTTGTTTGACAGCGAGGCCGGCATTGATCTGCCGCCGCAAAAGCGGCGGATCGGCCTGCTGTTTCAAAGCTACGCCCTCTTCCCCCAGATGACGGTGGAGCAGAATATTGCCGCGGGGCTTGGCCATCTGCGCAAGGCGGAGCGTGCCGCGCGGGTGGAAGAGCTGCTTGCCGCCTATAGGCTGACCTCCCTGCGGCGGCGCTACCCCGCCTCGCTCTCCGGCGGGGAGCAGCAGCGCACGGCCCTGGCCAGGACCCTGGCTGCGGAGCCGGAGCTTTTGCTGCTTGACGAGCCCTTTGCCGCCCTGGACGACTATCTCAAGTGGCGCACCGAGCTGGAGTTGACCGGGCATCTGGCCCGCTTTGGCGGCGACGTGATTTTGGTCAGCCACAGCCGGGATGAGATCTGCCGCCTGTGCGACCGGGTATGCGTGATGAACCGGGGCCGCAGCGAGCCGATTTTGGAGGTCGCGGCGCTGATGAAAAACCCGGGCACCGTGTCGGGCGCATTGATCTCAGGCTGCAAAAACCTCTCTCCCATCCGGGCGACGGAGGACGGGCGCGTTTTTGCAAGCTCCTGGGGCGTTGCGCTCACGCCGCCCCGCGCGCCCGAGCCGGGCGAGCAGACGCTTGGCATCCGGGCGCACGATCTGCGCCTGGAAGGGCCCGGCGAGGCGATCGACTGCCGGGTGGACCGGGTGATCGACAACGTATTTTCCTACATTCTCATGCTGCGCACCCCGGGCGAGGGTCTGCTGCGGCTCGAGCGGCCCAAGGCGGGCTTCACGCCCCCGGCTGCGGGCGCTGCGCTGACGGTCTACGTGCGGCGGGAGGATATGATGCTTTTGACAGGAGCGCCGGAGCTATGAACGATCTGTTTGGCCGGAATATTGACTATCTGCGGCTGTCTGTGACAGATCTGTGCGATCTGCGCTGCGTGTACTGCATGGATCCGGCGGGTGTGGAAAAGCTGGCGCATGGAGACATTTTGTCCTTTGAAGCGCTTGAGGAGCTGGTGCGCTGCGCGGTGGCGCTTGGCGTCACCAAGGTCCGACTCACGGGCGGTGAGCCCTTGACCCGCCGGGGGATCGTGACGCTGTGCGCGCGCCTCAAGGCCATACCGGGCGTCAAGGAGCTTGCCATGACCACCAACGCCCAGACGCTGGAGCGCTTTGCCCGGCCCCTGCGCGAGGCGGGGCTGGACCGGCTGAACGTCAGTCTGGACACGCTGGACCCCGACCAATACCGCCGCCTCACCCGCGGCGGGGAACTCGAGCGGGTCCTGCGTGGGATCGAGGCGGTCGAGGCTGCGGGCTTCCCGCCGGTGAAGCTCAACGCGGTGCTGCTGGGCGGCGTCAACGACGATCAGATCCGCCCGCTTGCGGAGCTGGCACAGCAGTCGCCCCGCTCGGTGCGGTTTATTGAGCTGATGCCCATCGGCGTGTGCGCGCGCTTTGACCCGGCGCGCTTTGTCTCGGCCCAGAGCGTTTTGGAGCGGCTGCCCGAGCTGAGGCCGCTGGACCGCGACGGCGTGGCCCTGCGCTATACGGCCCCGGGCTGGGCCGGGACGGTGGGGCTCATTCGCCCGATGACAGACCACTTCTGCCCTGCCTGCTCGCGCATCCGCATCACAAGCCGGGGCTTTTTGAAGCCCTGCCTGCACGATGCAGCCGAAATCCCGCTGCGGGGGCTGCACGGGCAGGCGCTCACAGAGGCCATGATGCAGGCCATCTTGTGCAAGCCCCGGCAGCACCATCTGGGGCCGGACGAGCCAAGCGGGGCCGGGCGGGCCATGTATGAGATTGGAGGATAAGATGGAGCTGACCCATTTTAACGACGAAGGACGCGCCCGGATGGTGGACGTGAGCGAAAAAGCGCCCACCATGCGCCGCGCGCTGGCACGGGGCGAGGTCCGCATGGCCCCCGCCACCGCCGAGGCCATCCGAACCGGCGGCGTGCCGAAGGGCGACGTGCTGGCCGTGGCGCAGGTGGCGGGCATCATGGCCGCCAAACGGACGTGGGAGCTGATCCCCATGTGCCATCCGCTGCAGCTCACAGGCGCGGATCTGCGCTTTTGCTGGCTGTCTGACCGGGTTTTGGAGATCACCGCCGAGGTGCGCTGCAAGGGCGAAACCGGCGTGGAGATGGAGGCCTTGACCGCGGTCTCGGCGGCGGCTTTGACCGTGTATGACATGTGCAAGGCCCTGCAAAAGGACCTTTGCATCACCGAGATTGCCCTGGTGGAAAAAACCGGCGGCAAGAGCGGCGACTATCACCGAAAGGAGGCCCGGCATGGCTGAGGTGATCGCAGTTTGCATCAGCAAGGAAAAGGGCACCGTCAAGACGCCGGTTCCGGCCATCGAGCTTTTGGAGAACTACGGCATCCAAGGCGACGCCCACGCGGGGGCCTGGCACCGCCAGGTCAGTCTGCTGGCCCAGGAGAGCGTGGAGACCATGCAAAACCTGGGCGTGGCGCTTGCGCCCGGGATCTTCGCAGAAAACGTCCTCACCCGGGGCATCGCGCTCAAAACGCTGCCTGTGGGAACCCTTTTGCGCGTTGGCCCGGCGCTTTTGCGCGTGACGCAGATCGGCAAGGAGTGCCATCAGGGCTGCGCCATCCGGGAGAAGACCGGCAAGTGCGTCATGCCCACAGACGGCGTCTTTGCCGTGGTGGTACGGCCCGGGACCGTTCGTCCGGGCGACGAGATTGCAGTGGAGGCGGAAGCATGAAGCAGATCGACACCGTAAATGCCGTGGGCCACGTGCTGGCGCACGATCTGACCCAGATCATCCCCGGGCAGTACAAGGGCGCGCGCTTCCGCAAGGGGCACATCGTCCGACAGGAGGACATCCCCGTGCTGCTGTCGATGGGCAAGGAGCACCTGTATATCCTCGAGCTGGAGGAAGGGATGCTGCACGAAAACGACGCAGCCCTGCGTCTGGCGGCCCTGTGCCAAGGCGCAAACATGCGCCAAAGCCCGGTCAAGGAGGGCAAGATCGAGCTCACCGCCGAGATCGACGGTCTTCTGCGGGTAGACAGCGCCAGGCTTCTGGCTGTAAATGAGATCGACGAGCTGATGATCGCCACGCGCCGCGGCAACACCGCGGTCAAGCAGGGCGACAAGCTCTGCGGCACGCGGGTGATCCCGCTGGTCATCCGGGAGGAAAAGCTGCGCCGGGCCGAGCAGGCCGTGGGCGATAAGCCCATTTTAGAGCTTCTGCCCTTCCGTCTTCGCACCGCGGCCATTGTGACCACCGGCAGCGAGGTGGCCTCGGGCCGGATCGAGGACCGGTTCACCCCGGTTCTGGTGGATAAGCTCGCGGCCTTCGGCATCCGGGTTATCTTCCACGAGACTGTGGGCGACGGGCTTGAAACGATTTGTGCCGCCATCGCACGGGCCAGAACGGCAAAGCCTGATCTGATCCTCTGCACGGGCGGCATGAGCGTAGATCCAGACGACAACACCCCCGGCGCGATTGCAAAAAGCGGGGCCGGGATCGTCACCTACGGCGCGCCGGTGCTGCCGGGGGCCATGCTTTTGGTGGGCTATTACGACGACGGCACCCCGGTTTTGGGGCTGCCGGGCTGCGTGATGTATGCAAAGGCCACGGTGTTTGACCTGGTTTTGCCGCGCCTCGCCGCCGGGGTGCGGCTGGAGCGCCGGGATTTGACCGTCCTCGGTGAGGGCGGGCTGTGCCTGGGCTGCGAGGTGTGTCACTACCCCGTCTGCCCCTTTGGAAAGTGAGGTATGCGATGTATCAAGTCAAACTCATCACGGTCTCTGACCGGAGCTGGCAGGGGTTGCGGGAGGATCTCACCGGTCCCGCCCTGGCGGAGCTGCTTACCGGGGCGGGCTACGCGGTCTCCCCCATCGGCCTGGTGCCGGACGAGATCCAAGAGATCCAAGCCGCGGTGCTTGCCGCGGCAGAGGAGGATCACGCCCTGATCCTGACCACCGGCGGCACGGGCTTTGCCCCCAGGGACGTCACGCCCGAGGCGGTGCTGCCCCTGCTGGAGCGGCTGACCCCCGGGATCCCGGAGGCCATGCGCGCTGCCTCCATGGCGATCACGCCGCGCGGGATGCTCTCGCGCTCGGTGGCAGGGATCCGGGGCAGGAGCCTCATCATCACCCTGCCGGGCTCGCCCAAGGGCGCGCGCGAAAACCTCATCGCCGTGCTGCCCGCGCTGGCACACGGGCTCAAGATGCTCCGCGGCGGCCAGGCCGACTGCGCCGCAGAAGGCTGAAAAAGCTCCCGCCGTCCGGGGTTACGGGCGGCGGGAGCTTTGTTGTGTTCACAGCGGGAAGCGGCAGACGAAGGCAATGCGGGTCTGGCCTTCATAGCGGGCGGTGAGCTCGGCCCGGTTTTGCTGGGCGATGACCCGGGCGGCGGACAGGCCGATGCCAAAGCCGCCGCTTTTCTGCGTGCGGGCGGAGTCGCCGCGGTAGAAGCGGTCAAAAAGCTGCTCCGGCTCGCACTGCGGAAGCTGCTCGCAGTCGTTTTCGAGCGTGAGCTGGACGTGCTTGCCCTCCTTGCCGAGCTGCAGGCGGATCTTTCCGCCCTCGGGCGTGTACTTCACGGCGTTGTCGAGCAGGATGGAGAGCAAATTCCCGAGCTGCGCGCCGTTGGCCTGGATGGTCTGGTCCGGGGCGATCTGCGGCTGGCAGGTGATGGACTTGAGCTCCATCGAGGGCAAAAACATCTGGAGCTGCTGCTGGGTAAGCTGGCTCAGATCCACGTCGTGGATGGCCCCGGCGGAGGGCGTCTCCTCGGCGCGGGCGAGGGTCAGCAAATTCCGGGTCAGATCGGTCAGACGCG
>ONCN01000200.1 GCA_900316335.1 uncultured Eubacteriales bacterium
GCGTTGGCGTCGTCCCGCATCCGCATGTAGTCCTTGACTGCCTCGTCGATCTCAGTCGGAACATGCACAGCCTTGTAGGTGTTGTAGGCCAGGCACTTGGCAATGTTTCTGGCGTCACGGTGGTCATTCTTGTGTACCAGATTGTCAAACTTGCCCATAGTGGACGGAGCAAGGATAACACAGTCCACGCCATGATAGGTCAACTGGTGGTAAAGACTGTAGCCGAGGCAGCCGGCCTCATAGCCACAGAGGAATTGGCAATCCCTTCCGCGCATACTGCGAAGCCGATCCAGGTACTTCAGGATCTCGTTGTAATCCGGCGAGACTTGAATTTCAGCAAAAAATCTGTCCTCGGGAAAAGAATAACTGCAAATTGTGTAATTTGTGGTATGGACATCCAGCCCAACATAGAGTATACTTGTCATGGTGACTCCCCCTTGTATGTGGTAATTCCTGTGTTGTGGTTTGGTAATTCCATTATGACAGGTAAATCCACGCTTTGCAAGTCGGGAGTCATTTCATATTGTCTGAACTGCAATAAAACGATGAAATCGTTTTATTGCCTGCGGCAAATGCCGCAGATGCCAAGCAAGTATGCTTGGCATGTTCAGATATTGTACGTACGAGCATTCTAGTATGAGCAGACAAAGCGGCAGATGCACAGATAAACCAAACCGCGCCAGCCGGGCTTCCGGTTGGCGCGGTTTTTTGCGGGTGCGTGACTTGCCTGCAGCGTCAATAGGCGTTGGTGGCCTCGACCTGGGCGCTGCGGATCACGCCGCCTTCAAAGCTGCCCTGCACCAGCACCACGGTGCCGATGGCAAGGTCGGTGCTGCCTTCAAAGGTCTGGGTCCAGGCGCTGTCATAATAGGGATGCTGCAGCACGGTCGGCTCCAGAATACGGCCGTAGGCCACAAGGGACTTACCTTCAAAGTAGTCGGGGTAATACTGCATGTTGAGGATCTGCACCCGCTCGAGCGTGGCGCTCATGGCGGACATATCCACGTCGCAGTCGGCGCCGTGGTATTCCGTCTTCACCTTGAGCTTGGCGTCTGTGAACCAATAGCCGTCCAGGGCGCTGTCGCTCTGGGTGAGGGTGCCGGTCATCTCCACCAAAGAGCCGACCGGGGGCAGGGCCTGCGGGTCCTGGGGGACAAATTCCCACTGCCAGTCGCAGCACTTGGTGGCGTCGTTGTAGCCCCAGACGTAATAGCGGTCCACCTCGTTGAACTGGTCGCGCAGGATGGCGAAGGTGCCGGTCTTGGTCGCGGTCTTGCCGGTGTAATCCCCGGCCTGGCCGTTGAAAAAGATGTTTTGGTAGAGCACATACTCGTTGGTGTTCAAAACCGTGGGCATGGCGTCCCCATCCTGGGGAGCCTGCTGCCTGGCGCAGGCGCAGAGGGTCAGAAGCAGGGTCAGGCTCAAAAGCAGTGCAAGGGTCCGTTTCATGGCGTTACGCCTCCTTCTTCCAGCCGGGCGTCCTCCAACTGGCAATATACGGTGTCCTCCTCCAGGTAGGTGCCGAAGGTGCCCACCACGCGGATCGGGTCGCCCTGGGCGGGATAGTCCTGGGGATAGACCTTGTCCTCGGTGAGGACAAACTCAAAGCCCTGCGCGCAGCAAGCCATCGCATCGGCAATGAGGCAGGTGAAATAGTAGCGGCCCGTGACCGGGTTTTGCACCACGTTGAAGGTGCCCTCCATCCGGATCACCTGGTCGGTGTAGCGCTGGGGGTTGTTCAGCATATCGGCCACCTCTGAGAGCACCACGGTGTCGCTCAGAAGCGTGAGATCCACGTCCACGTCCCCGTTTGCCGCGGGCGCATCCGGCGCGGCGCAGCCGCACAGCAGGCACAGCGCCAGGGCCAGGGCGAGCAGCCGCTTCATCCGGCCCGCCCCCGCAGCGCGCCCGCCAGGGCGAACAGGGCAAAGGCGACGATGTCCACTGCCACGATGGTGGAGCCCACCGGGGTGCCGCCCAGCACGGCGATGAGGATGCCAAGCCCCGCGCAGACCACCGACAGCACGCCCGAGCAGATGGTCACCGAGCGGAAGCTCTTGAACACGCGCATGGCCGACAGCGCCGGGAAGATCACAAGCGCCGAGATCAGAAGCGAGCCGACCAGGTTCATGGCCAGCACGATGATCACCGCAATGATGATGGCAATGAGCAGGTTGTAGGTGTTTGCAGGCGTGCCGGTCGCCCGGGCGAAGGCCTCGTCAAAGGTCACGGCAAAGATCTTGTGGTAGAACAGTACGAACAGCACCAAAACCACCACCGACAGGCCGATGCACAGCCACACCTCGGTGCGCGTGAGCGTCAGGATCGAGGTGGAGCCGAACAGCGTCGTGCACACGTCGCCCGAGAGGTTTGCCGAGGTGGAAAACAGGTTCATCAAAAGATAGCCGATGGCAAGCGCGCCCACCGAGATCATCGCCACGGCGGCGTCGCCCTTGATTTTGGTGTTCTGCCCTGCGCGCAGCAGCAAGATCGCGCAGAGCACCGTGATCGGCAAAACCAGCAGCATTTCGTTGGTCACGCCCAGGATCGAGGCCACGGCCAATGCGCCGAAGGCCACGTGTGACAGCCCGTCGCCGATGAAGGAGAAGCGCTTGAGCACCAGCGTCACGCCCAGAAGGGACGAGCACAGCGCGATCAGCACGCCCACGATCAGCGCGTAGCGCACAAAGGGATACTGAAAATACATCACAAGCTTGTCAAGCAGAGTCACAGGTCCTCCCTCCTTTCCGCTTCAAAGCCCCGGGCCAGATCCGAGGCCAGATATGCCTCCCGGGTGCCGAAAAAGACCTTCCGTCCCACGTGGAGGATGTGGCTTGCGTCGCGCAGGGCGGCGTCGAGGTCGTGGGAGATCATGATGATGGTGATGCCCTCCCGGTTGAGCTGGGAGATCAGCGCGTACATCTCCGCCGTGACCTTGGGATCCAGGCCGGAGACCGGCTCGTCGAGCAGCAGAACCTTTCTGGTTGCGCACAGGGCGCGGGCCAGAAGCACACGCTGCTGCTGGCCGCCGGAGAGCTCGCGATAGCACCGGCGGGTCAGATGGGAGATGCCCATTTTTTCAATGTTTTCCAGCGCCAGAGCCCGGTCGGCCTTGGTGTAGAAGGGCCTGAGGCCCCGCCGCCCCTGGCAGCCGGAGAGAACGATCTCATAGACGCTGGCCGGGAAGTCGCGCTGCACCAGGGTCTGCTGGGGCAGATAGCCGATCTGGTTTTGATGCAGCCCCTCTTCGGTGCGGATCTCGCCGCCCAGCGGGGCGTGCAGACCGAGGATGGTCTTCATCAGCGTGGACTTGCC